>JBGCDP010000187.1:0-38414 GCA_045105475.1 Anaerolineae bacterium | reverse complement strand
AGCCGAAAGTTTGTGGGGGTCAGACGGATCGCTTTTTTCAAAATCATACGCGCTTGTTGAGGATCATGGCTTTGTAGCAGCTTCAGCCCAACGGCTGTCGCCACAGATGACACGGCTTGATTTCGCAAAGGGGTTAAGCGTTTTGGAAACCGCTCAATTGCCCGTTCCTTGATATTTTTACCCGCTTCAAAAGCCTCTTGACCGTTTATGGTTCCTGTTACGCTCGCCTGATGAACTTGCTGAACAACCAAAGGTTCAGGCAAATATATCGTTTTTGCTGTGCCTGCCAGTCGGATAATGAAATCAGCGTCTGTTCCCTTTGGCACCGGCCAAAATCGGCCGACTTCTGTTAAAACCTCTTGCCGAATTAAGAGGGTAATAATCGAGCTAAATGTTTGAATAAACGCATGAGCCAACACGTCACCTTCATGCATTTGGCGTGTATGGCTATATTGATAAAGCTTTTTCCCGCTGTGTGGATCAATCGCTACCATGTCGGTATAACACCAGCCGCAATCTCGATTTTTTTGAAGCAATTCGACCTGCTTTTCAATCTTAGTCGGCCGCCATAAATCATCGGAGTCGAGAAAGGCGATGTAATCCCCTGTCGCATGGTCTAAGCCAGTATTACGGGCGTATGATCCTCCCATGCCCGACTTGGGCTCGTGGCATAAGATGATTTTGTCGGCATAAGGCTCTAAACGTGCCAGCGTGTCATCGGTTGAGCCGTTGTCAACGATAATGATTTCCAACGGCCGATACGTTTGTGCCAACACGCTCTCGAGCGAAGCCACAATAAAATCAGCGCGGTTAAAAGTCGGGATGATGACGCTTACGAGACTCATTCAGCCATCACCTCCCGGTAGATTTTTGCCAACCGCTGGCCTTGAATCACAGCATTGTATTCCGTTTCGATATGCTTACGCCCGGCCGTGCCAAAGTCAACCCATCTCTCAGGATGAGTGGCAAACCAATGCAAGTGCTTTGTCAGCATGTCAACATCCTTTTCAGGGGCTAGCAGTCCGCTCTTGCCATCACTCACCACCTCAGGAATATCGCAGTGCAATGAGCTGACAATTGGCATCCCCGTTGCCTGCATGTCGATGAGCGAAACGGGAGCGCCACCTTCTGTGTCACCATCGCTAGCGGTCACACTGGGAGACATAAAGATGTGGTTTTTAAATGCTTCATCAAGCATCGTTTGATACGGTTGATATCCAAGCAATCGGGTGCAGTTTTGCAAACCCCAATCCTGAATCACTTTTAAAATCCTCGTTTTCTCTTTCTGTTGTTTTTCAGAGCTAGGGTTGGCATCACCGATCATTGTGATTTCTAAATCAACATTGTGTTCTTTTTTAAGTTTACCCAAAGCTTCAAGCCCGTAAGGTAACCCTTTTTTATCGGTAAAGGTGCAGGCCAGTAAGACTTTAAACGGCTCATCCGGCCGTTTGTGCCTCGGTTTGAAATCGATCTTATCTACCTCAACACCTAGATGTTGCACCTGCACTTTGTCGGCCGGTGCTCCCAACTTGATCAGGCTCTTCCCCATCGCCGACCCTTCGCACAAAATACGTGAGGCAAAAGCGAAAAGGGAGTGATAACGCTCCCGCCAAATCGGCGCCTGTTGGGGCAGACGGTTCACATCTTGCCCATAAAAAGTTACAACTTGCCGCGCATTTGCTTGCCGAATAGATTCGTGATCAAGCCAAGCTTTATCCCCAAAATGGGAGTGAACCAAACTGATTTGGTTTTCGCGAAGTGCGTTAGCTAAAACAGGCAAGTGATAACGAATGCCTAAGCGACGAAGCGTCCGCTGAACCGTAAAAGGAATGCCTCTTTGAGCTAAAACGTGCAATGGCTGATGGGCAAAACGGTCTAAGTTTGCTGTTTGCTCACAGATCACATGGGCGCAAACTTGGTCGGTAGGCAGATAGCGAATTTGGTGGCTAAGCCATATCTCTGTCAGAGGCAGCCAACGATAGACGCTGTGGGCAACATTATAGGAGGGAGCTAAATCTGGCATTAGGTCACTCCCTTTTGTTTGAGCCGTTTTTGAGATAAGACTAACTCCAAAATATCTGAATAGGCTTGTGGCTTAAAGATTAGGATGAGGCCGACGTAGGATAGTCCACCCACTAGAACTTTTATTACCAACTGCACCCAAACAATTAAATCAGTCGGCAAAATGAGCCCAACACCGGTCACGATCGCCGCCATTGTGCTGGCATAAATTAGAAGTGGAAACAGGTTTTTTACAACATCATAAACATGTAGGCCGATTAAGTTAACTGCAATCCCAACACTAGGGAAAAACACGATTATTGAAAAAACAGTGTAGGCGATTGCAACCCCAACAATACCAAATTGCAGACCGAAATAAATAAAAATCAATCCTAGCACACCGATAATCATCCCCACTTTAAACTGTAAGTCGGTCCGGCCTTGGGATAGATAGAGGTTACCGTTAAGTGTTCCAATCGATTGCATCATGCCGACAATGCACAAGTAACGTAGCACAGGAATCATTGCTAACCATTGCTCCCCAAACACAACAGCAACAAACTCATCGGCAACACTCCACAACCCCAATGAAAGTGGAAATGTGATCATGGCGATGGTTCGGGTGATTTTAAGATAGATGTTGGCGATGCGTTTATGGTCATCTTGAATGACTGAGAAGGCGGGGAACATGACTTGGCTAATGTTGGATGAAATCAAACGTAGTGGAACCAGCATAAGCATGTAGGATTTTGTATAAATACCGAGAGCGATTTCCCCTAAAAATCGGCCGATTAATAGATAATCGCCGTTACGCAGCCAGTAGTTAGCGGCTTGAAATCCAAGTAGATTTCCACTAAAGGCGAATAATTCTTTGACAGCGCCACTATCGTAAATTCTCCGCGGCCGCCATGTGGACACAATCCACAAGAAGATGGTGGTCAAAAATGTCATGATGACCGATTGCCATGCCAAGCTCCAAATACCGTAGCCGGTTAACGCCATTGCAACACCTATACAACCTGCAATAAAAAGTGCAGACAGTTCAACAATCGCTAATTTGCGGAAATCCATCATTTTTCGCAACAGCGTTTTGTGAATCAACCCCAATGATCCAATGAAAAAATTGAATGCGATCAAAATCGTAACCGGTACAAGTAACTCTTGGTCGTAAAAAGAAGCAATCAGCGGAGCACCGACAATAAACAAAATCGTTAACACTAATCCAGTAAGGCTATTGAGCCAAAATATAGAATTGTAGTGTTTTTCGGTAGCATCTTTCTTTTGTACCAAAGCTGCACCAAAACCCATATCGGTAAAAATCAACGCAAAACCGGTGAATACAGTCACCATCCCGATTAGCCCATACGCATCAGGCGCTAAAAATCGAGCCAAAATAATGTCGATGATCAGCCGAGTTACTTGACGGCTAATCTGCGAAAACATCGTCCAGCTGATGCCGACCATCGTTTTACTGCGTAGTTGGCCGGGAACGTTAGCATCTTCCATCGTTGAATGGGTTGAGTTTTTTAAATTAGCCAATCACGTTTAAAGCAGCGGTCACCAGCTTTTGGTGAATTTTTAAAACCAGCTGATCAGGATTTCGAGCGCAAACAAAAAGGTGCCGATTACTACGCCCCCAAGCGGTGACTCGTCCCAAATGATAAATTTTCATCCCTTCAGCATTCTTATGCAAGAAATCCCAGATCCATCGAATAGAGCTTTTATCCGAGCTTACGGCACTTTTGCCATGATTACATCCCAGCTCAAAAAATAACGTTTGACTGTTCTTTGCAATTAGTCTAAAAAGTTCTGTCGCTTCGTCCAGATATTTATCCCCTTCCGACATCCACTGAAACACGCTAAGCATCAGGGCTACGTCAAACTGTTTGTTTTGAATATCCTCAGCTTCAAGAATTTTGTTGTGCCAGTTAGAATTTAGGCCTGCTGCCTCATTGATGCGCTGACCATAATCAACATAATGAGAATGTGGTTCATAGGCATTAACGGTTGCACCCAGCTTTGCAAAATTAAATGTGTAAAAGCCGATATTGGACCCAACATCAAGCACATTTAACTTTTCGAAAGCGACATCGTCTGAAAATGTAGATCGAATGAGTGACCATTTTGCCTCGGCCGATTGAGGTTTGCTTGATGTTTTAACATTCGCGAACTCTGGAAATGGGATCGGATGATAAATCGAACCGCTAGTTTCGTATTTTCCATTTTCCAATTCAGTTGCTATTTCTAACAGTTTAGGATTTGTCATAAATTTCTCTAATGATTTGTTGGTTTTTTGAATACTGATCAAAAGGCATATCAAGCACTTTGCTAAATATCTGTTTAAAAAACGGATCATAAGCAAATGTATTTGGCAGAAAATGCAATACAACGTTTTGTGTCATGCCGGTTGAAAGGGCGAGTGCCAAACGGTGTTTACCGTCTATGAGTACATTTTTTGATACACCAGCCTGTGATAATTCAAGCACTTTTATTACAAATTGTGTGCCATTCTCAAGCTCTTTTTTACGATGAAAATATTTTTTTCGTACCTTTCTCATCCTCAGCTGATCTGGCGGTCTAGCGTCTAATGTTCCTTGAGATGAATGAAAAAGGTATTTATTTGATGAAGATAGACGCTTAGTTTTCATCTCTTCCATCAACTCATAATGTGGCGATTTAAGGATCGAAACACCAGACCATGTATAGGGATCTTTAAGCAAGTCGGGTGGGCAAACCAAACTTGAAACAGGATCGCTTAAATCGTTCAATTGTACTTTTTTGCAAATCGGATAGGTATTAAATTGATTTGAACTAAAGGTTCCATTTACATATTTAATTCCAAATTCAGTTTCAAAAACTTCAAATTCTCCCCTCTCTTGAGGAGGAAATGGGAGGTATCTCTTAACCCTTTTTAACCAATTCATTGTTTAGATTATTTTTTCGGGCAAACACGCCCTCTACAGTCAATTTTGAATTCATACAAAGTGAGTATCTTGAAAAAAGGCAGCTCAACAGAGTCTTAAAGTCTTTTGCAAAGCTCATAACAAAAGGCGTTAAAGTGGCAGAACTAGGGAAAAGATCAATAGCTTTTTCAAAATTATGTGGTCGTTATAGAAATAATTGAGAAATTATGTGAATCATGATGTTGTTGATAGCTCTGGATACACCCAATCCGTTTTCGATTGAGGAATAAACTTTGCTTTTGTTGGTAACAAATATCGCATGAACTTCACTTCTTCAGGATAAAGATTTTTTATATATTGTCGTTCTTTTACACTGAATTGAGAAACATTTTGCCGAGTAGGATCAAACTGCTCGACAATTTCTATTCGATTCCTTTTCGGATTGTAAGTTTCCAGAAACTCATCTAGATGCGCTTGCATGGTTACCATCTTTTTCTCGAGTGATACAGGTTCAAATTGAGAACCAAACCGATCGGTCATATCTTTTGCAGGAGAACCAGCATAGACATGATTCTCTTCCATATTTTTGGTTACAACAGAACCAACCATCGCCATACTACGGGACTTTGCATGAATAGGTGACACAATACAGTGACCTACAAACCAAACATCATCTTCAATAACTAAAGGCTGATGATTATGAAATCGGCAACCCTCTAGCGCATCACCAAAATAAATATGTGACCACAATTGACTCTGCGCTCCCACTCCTACACCATGGCCAATTTGCGTCGTTCCGATCGAATCAATGACCGTATAATGGCCAAACCAACAGTTATGGCCAATACGACACCAATCAGTGCCTGTAAGTAAACAATGGTTGTTGATCTTTGTGTAGTCGCCAATTACCAAATCTGTCATTTGGATTTGAGTGCCTGACCCGATATATACACCATCTCCAAGAACCAGACGTTTGCAATTAATCTCCACTCCTGGCTCAATGATAACGTTTTTCCCAACAATCAACTCTTCTACGTTAAGGATAGTAGGCTTCAAAAAACGTTTTAATAATCTTTTGGCTTTTTTCAACATATCAAATCTCCACTAACCGGTCTAAAAAAACTCTTTAAGAGCCACCCGCCGAAAACAATGTTTGAGTAGCAACCTCACCTTTAATGAGCCGGAAATTGCTGGATCAATGCGGAAATGATCAAGCGAACCATAATGTGTCCAGTGGAAAAGAACACTAAAATTTGTCAAAAGATAAAGCAGAAGAAATCTGCATTATGCTAACTAAATCCATCCACTAAAGCGTAGCGATTTTCAGCAAATCACCTCTGTTTGTGCAAAACTTACGTTAGAGTAACAACCGTATCGTTTCAATGACATCTTCAACATCTTGATTGGAAAGTTTCGCCGACAACGGCAGAGAAACGGTTCGATCACTTAACCAAGTTGCATTTGGAAAATCTTCTCGCTTGTAGCCGTATGTATCACGGTAATATGGATGAAGATGGACACCTAAGTAGTGAACACCGGTGCCGATATTTAGACCATGCATTTTGTTCATGAATTGATCACGAGTCAAGCCTGCTCGTTCTTCATCAATCATAAGGGTAAACAAGTGGCGGCCGTGAACAGTATCTGGCTCATCCTCGGCCGGAAGTCCAACCGGTAGGTCAGCAAACGCTTGCTTATACAGATTCCAAATTTCATTGCGCCGCACTAACCATTCATCAACACGCCCCATCTGATGAATACCGATAGCGGCTTGTAAATCCATCATGTTGTATTTATAGCCAGGGAAAACAACCTGATAATGCTTATAACCATCGTCGGAAAAGCGTTTCCATGCATCACGACTCAAACCATGCAAAGCGTACATTTTAATTTTATCTGCAAAATCAGGGTTATTGGTGGTAACCATTCCCCCTTCACCCGTAACAATGTTTTTTGTCACATAAAAGCTAAAGTTTGTTAGGGTACTAATCGTCCCAATTTTGCGCCCTTTGTAGACTGTTTCAATCGCATGGGCTGCATCTTCAATCACGATTAGGTCATGCCGACGCGCAATCGCTTCAATAGCGTCCATATCACATGCCCGACCGCATAAATGGATCGGGATAATCGCGCGTGTTTTCGGGGTGATCGCATCCTCAATCCGCTGCGGATCGATCAGCTGAGTTTCTCGATCACAGTCAACAAGAACCGGTGTCGCCCCAACATGCAAAATCGTGTTAACTGTGGCAGCAAACGTCATTGGTGAAGTAATCACTTCATCCCCCGGTTTTAAATCAGCCACAAGCAAAGATAGGTGTAATCCGGCCGTGCATGAGTTAACGGCCATCGCATGCTCAGCCCCGATATAGTCACGAAAAATCTGCTCAAACTTTGCGACTTTAGGCCCGGTTCCTAACCATCCAGCTCGCAGAGAATCTAAGACCTCTGCCATTTCAGCATCTTTGATCAGCGGAGAGCCGAACACGAGATAATCGTCTCGAATTGGTTGCATGTTTTCAATCCCTTATTTGATGTATAAGCAGATCATACTGATCTGAACAGCCTGTTTTAACACACTTTGGTCTTGGCTAATGTGAGGTTGGTACTGATTACCTAACTTTTCTCACAAACACAAAACTCGACAGAATTGTAAAGGAAAGACGAATAGTATGCAGACGAATAGAGGCTCTCTCATTAATTTTTATGCTGAAATTTAGCGAATTAAAGTTATTCAGCCCACGGCCGTTCACGATACCAAATATCGGCCCACAAGCTAAGAACATACAAATTCCACAGTCTTGCTTCTCGAAACGGCACATTTCGGTCAGCATACGTGCGCCAATCCGGAGACCAGTAGCCCTCTTCTACCCAATAGCTGTTTTGGATTGTTGAAATCATTCGGTCTGGTCCCAAATCAAGCGGTAGCTCCGTAAAGCCCTCATCATCGGTATAAATTTTAGTAGGAGGCACATCTGTCCCTTTATTAGCCAGATAGTTTTTCAAAAGCCATTTCGGCACCTGCGTTTCTTTCCTATGCTGCCCTAAAGCAAGCCCCCATTCAACCAGACGCCTGTCAGCAAACGGTAAGCGTAATTCAACCGAATGGGCCATAGCAGCCTGATCTAACATCGGAAACAGACAGTCAGCATAGTAGCTCATTAAATCAATGCGCTGATAGTTGCGCTGTGCTGGCAGCTTATCGACCCGGTAACGCATTAGAGGCTGAAGCATGTCATTCGCTGTAAATGGGATACGTGACGGCGCGATAATCTCGCTGGCTTCTGAGGGTAAAAAGCGCTGATGCAAAGACCAAGCATGCGCCGCTAAAGGAGAACTACGCAAAAACTTTCTTTCTCCAGGTAAACTCCCCGGCCGGAAAATGCTAAATGGGCCCGACATCATTGATTTTTGATGGTACCACTTGCTTCCCCAAAAAATCGGGTCAGCCCCTTGGCTCGAAATCATGAATTTGCCCATGCGAGACGCAAATTCCCCCATTTCCATAAACCGAATCATTTGGCTATGAGCAACCGGCTCATTGTAGACACTAATCGCTTTCCGTAGATCTTCTTCAGTTCGCTGGGCAGATAAGGCTTCGGAATTATGGGGAAAGTCGAGTTGTGAAGCCAAGGTCGCGGCCGAACGATCACCTGCGCCAGCCCCATTCAACCCCGTTAATGTGAGGGCTTCAGGCGTATAACCTATATTATTAATAGCGGTTGCTAAAGTCGCTCCATCCATCCCATCTGGCATCAACAGATTAACAGGAATGTCAGACATTAAAGAGCGGCGTACAACCTCGGTTAGAATTTCTTCAATCTGCTCCGGCCGATTGCGCTTAAGTAAAATACGTGGAGGCTCCCAATATCGACGTAAGCGCAAACCCGCACGTTGGCTCCAACCCAACATCTGCCCTGGTTCCAGCTTATAAACATTTCTCCAAATCGTATTAGGGGATGGGATATAACCCAACGTCATCACATAGGCTGAAGCCAATGGACTGGGCGATGGCGTTTCAGGCAAAACGCGCAAAAGTGGAGCCAGCTCAGATGCTATAAATATCCCCCCGTCTTGTTCCGCATAATAAATCGGCTTAACACCAGTTCGATCACGCGAGACCATAATCTGCCTAATTTTGCTATCCCACAATACAAAAGCGAATGATCCTTCTAGATAGTCGAGGCAGGCTTCACTCCACATTTCATAGGCGTGGACAATAACTTCACTGTCATTGGAGGATATAAAGCGGTGCCCTTTTAGTTCTAACCGACGCCGTAAAGATTTATAGTTGGTGACCGCACCGTCAGCAATCAGCCAAATCGTCCCATCTTCATTTTTTAGCGGCAAACGGCCGGCCTGCCCAAGGTCGGTTGTTGCCATGCGCGTGGCCCCAAGCCAGACCTGCTTGTCGGGCGATTGCCAAGCACCAGCATCATCGCGGCCGCGATGCAAAATAAGCTTCAGTGCCTCACGCAATGGGAGTGATTCTGTTTCGGAAAAAACCGCAAGAAGACCACTCAAGAGGTTATTCCCCTTAACTGGGATTGGTTTAGGAATGGATTTAGCTTTAGCAAAATTTTTCTTGGCAGACGCTTAACCTATCAAAACTGCTTGGTCGATCAGATCAATTTTCTAATCGTGCTAAGCATGGTGGGGAACGGCATAAACACCAAAACAATGAACTGAAAGGTTAAACAAACGTCGTATCAACGTATAGCAATTCGCTGATTATTCAATCGTTAACTTATAATTTACCTTAAATATCAGCCGAGCCACTTTTTTAAACTCTCTCTTCACTTTCAATCTATTCTTTATAATAATCTTGTTACCACTGGTAGGATAACAATGTTCTGGGGTTGAAATACGCAAAGTGACCCGAATGTACTACTGGAAACACCTACTTTAAATCCTACTTTCCTCCTGGCATCTATAAAATGAATAAAACAAGGCAACATTGAACTTATCTCACTTTAAGTTGGTGATTGTTTAGCGCCCTTTTGTATTTATTAAGCAAGGCCAAAGTTTGTTTGGCAAAAAGGATTAATGAACCATCTTTAAAAATGGTACAGGTAACCACTATGACACAAAATATTTTAGTTGTAGATGATGAACCCGATTTAGTGCAGCTTTATAAAATTGTTTTAAACATGGCGGGTTTGATTGTGGTTGGAACAACATCTGGCAATTTAGCGCTGTCTAAGATCAAAGAGCAAACACCAGATTTAATTTTGCTAGATGTGATGATGCCGGACATTACAGGAATTGAAATTTGCCAACAGATCCGCACCATGCCGTTAGTCAAACAGCCGATCATCTTTATGTACTCGGCCGACGATAGCGTCAACAACAAAGAACGTTGCCTACAAGCTGGAGCAAACAGGTTAATTAGCAAGCAGATTCCCATGGATGAGGTTGCCCACCAAATTAAATCAGCCCTACCGATTTAATAGCAAAGCTTACTTTACCGAGTCAATTATTTGAATTTGTTTGATTTCGGAGTCATACAATAACACTCTCATCAAGAGCGTGGTACGCTTCGTTGCCGACAGCAATTTATTCTAACAATTGTCAGTAACGGAGGAACACATGACACAACCAACAAAATCAATTCGCTGGGGCATTTTGGGCCCTGGATCCATTTCAACCAAGTTTGCAACAGGGGTACAGGCGGCCGAAAATGGTCAGCTAGTCGCAGTAGGCTCACGAAATGAAATGCGTGCCATCAAGTTTGCAAAAGAATTTGAAATCCCCAGATTATACGGAAACTACACAGCCCTCGTTAATGATCCAGAAGTTGATGCGATCTACATTGGCACCCCTCATGTGTTTCATAAAGAGCATGCGATTTTGGCAATGCGAGCCGGTAAACATGTCCTCTGCGAGAAACCGTTTGCGATTAATGCACAACAAGCGGCGGAGATGATCCAAGTCGCCGAAGAAACCGGCGTTTTCCTAATGGAAGCGATGTGGAGCCGATACTTACCCACACTCGTCAAAACCCGCGAACTAATCGCTGAAGGTGCTATTGGTGAAGTTCGTATGCTAAACGCAGACTTTGGATTTCGGATGGGGTCGGTCATTCCTGAACACCGTTTATTTAATCCAGAATTAGGTGGTGGAGCTTTATTAGACGTCGGCATTTACCCGCTTTCACTTGCCTCAATGCTTTTTGGCAAAGCCACTAAAGTCGCTTCAATAGCAAACGTCGGCTCAACCGGAGTTGATGAAGAGTCTGCGTTTATGTTGGGGTACGAGCAGGGGCAAATAGCGATCTGTTCAACCGCCATCCAACTCAACACCCCACATGAGGCTCAAATATTAGGCACAGAGGGTTCGATTCATATTCCTTCACCATGGTGGGCGTCTGATCGAGTGGTTCTAAAAAGTGGCAGTAAAGAAACGACTTTCAAACTGCCTTTTAAAGGCAACGGATATACACATGAAGCGGAAGAATTAGCGAACTGTGTTGCGGCCGGGAAAACTCAATCAACCGTCATGCCACTGGCTGAAAGCCTTGCGATTATGGAAACGATGGATGCCTTGCGCCAAGAGTGGGGTGTAGCTTACCCGATGGAATAAGCCGCGAGTCAGGCGATAGCAGCTCCTCAAATCCACATAAAATTTGAACCATGTCTTCAGCAAATATCTCTACCCTCATCACAAGTTTAAAAGATGGCTCTGTGCGTGCCTTGGCTCGCCTGATCACCACTGTAGAAAATGATCCACAGGCGGCGCGTGAGGTGGTGCAAGCGATTCATGCGGACACTGGACAAGCACACGTCGTAGGAGTAACGGGACCACCCGGTGCAGGCAAATCATCACTTGTTACTGAAATCGGCCGGGAGTTGCGCCAGCGCGACCTCAAAATCGCCATTCTCGCCATCGATCCATCAAGCCCGTTTACCGGTGGAGCGATTTTGGGTGACAGGGTAAGGATGCGCGACTTGTCGGGTGACAAAGGTGTGTTTATTCGCTCGATGGCATCACGCGGGAGCTTAGGCGGGTTAGCCAAGGCGACATCGGCCGTGGTCAAACTACTCGACGTTGCTGGATATGATCTCATCTTGCTAGAAACAGTTGGCGCAGGCCAAGCTGAGGTTGATATCGCAACCCAGTCTCACACCACGCTTGTCGTCGAAGCCCCTGGCATGGGGGACGATGTCCAGTCGATTAAAGCGGGCATCCTTGAGATCGCTGATATTTTAGTGGTTAATAAAGCAGACAAGCCGGGTGCCTCACGCACGGCCAAATCGCTAGAGATGATGCTGCACTTAGGACCAACAGGCGGCACACGCCACCATGGAGTCATCGTAGACACACCTGAAATCGTCATGCAAAAATCGGCTGATGCGTGGCAAATTCCAGTCGTAAAAACAAGTGCATCTGCCCAAACCGGTATTTCAACATTAGTTGATACGATCTTGGCGCATCAAGCCCATCTGGAAACAACCCGCCAATTGGCCAGCCGCAATGAACAAAAGCATAAAAAAGAAGTGGAACAAATTTTAATTGAGCGTTTGCTGGCACAATATCTAAAATCGGGCGAAAATCCAAAGCTTGAAAAACTCTTGGCGCAAAATATCGATCCATACTCAATTGTGGACCAACTTTTAAATAACAAAGAAAAAAGTTAAGCGGTATGGGCTTGAAATATCTCTCTCCTTTTTTCACTTATCTCACTACTTATGACTATTGAACTTTATCAAAACGAAAAAATTTCTTGGCTCGAAATGCCACTAACCGAAGTTGATGACCCTGGGATGCAGAAGCTGTTTGCCAAAGCCAAAGAAGTATTTGGCTTTATTCCAAACGTCTTCTTGGGATACACCATTCGGCCGACTCACTTTACCCACTGGTTTAATCACTTTAAAGCGGTCACACAAGGGGAAGGGGAACTCACGCTAGCCGAGCGTGAAATGATCGCTGTCGTTGTTTCCAACGAAAATGGCTGCTTGTACTGCCTTGTTTCCCACGGAGCTGACTTACGCATGAAACTGGGTGACCCGATTTTAGGCGACCGCATCATGTTTGATTATCAAAAAGCAGGGCTTGACGAAGAAACAATGGCGATCCTTGACTATGCAGCCAAAATCACGATGAGTCCGCTTGACTGCGGTGAAGGCGATATCGAGTATATGCGCCAACTAGGCTTTTCAGATCAAAAAATCTTTGATATCGCTGAATGTGCAGCGATGTACAATTTTACGAATCGGCTAGCGTCCGCTACCGGCATGATGCCGAATCCTGAATACCATGGGATGGGACGATAACCAGCAGCCAGTTGGGTGGTCAGTTTGACTAACTAGCAGGTTAGCTAATAAGGAGAACATATGAAAAAAGCAGCAGATATGGTTAAAGAGGCGAATGAAATCATCGATGTGATTTCGGCCGAAGAAGCGATTGCGATGAAGGATCAGGACGATGTCACCTTTATCGATATTCGTGAAATGGGAGAATTGCACAAAAATGGCAAAATCCCTGGCTCACACCGCGTGCCGCGTGGCATGCTAGAGTTTTACGTTGATCCCACGAGCCCAGCTTATAAAGTAGAGCTGTTTCCAGAAGGAAACAAATACTACTTCTACTGAGCAGGTGGAGGGCGGTCGGCTCTGGCCGCCAAAGCGTTACACGACATGGGTGTCGAAAATGTCGGACATATCGGCACTGGTATCAGCGGATGGAAAGAAGCTGGTGGTGAGATTGAAGAGGTCAGCGCAGAATGAAGCATGTAAAAGACATGGTCGCAGAAGCGAATGAAATCGTTGAAGTGATTACGGCTGATGAAGCGGTAGCCATGCACGGCCGAGACGATGTCAACTTTATCGACATTCGTGACATTCGTGAGCTATGGCGCGCAGGCAAAGCCGAAGGTGCGAAGCACGCGCCACGTGGCATGCTCGAATTTTGGGCTGACCCAGAAAGCCCATATTACAAAGAGGATCTTTTCCCAAAAGAGGGTGAAGAGAAAAAATGCTACCTCTACTGAGCGTCAGGATGGCGGTCGGCTCTGGCCGCCAAGGCGTTACACGACATGGGTGTTCCTAATGTAGGTCACATCCGTACAGGTTTTTCGGGCTGGAAAGAGGCTGAGGGACCGATTGAAGCGGTTGTTCCAAAGGAACGCAAGGGATAGATATTAGATGTTGGATATTAGATACTAGTGATTTACGCAATACTTTACTAGCATCCAATATCCAATATCTTTTCTTATGCAGGAAATCATCGACAACTTCAACCGCCAAACTGCCATGGTCACAATCGGAGCGGAACTTACACATGTGGCAGCCGGTGAAGTAGATATTGAATTACCATTTCGCCAAGATTTATGCCAACAGGCTGGCTTTATTCATGCGGGCATGATTACAACCGTAATCGACACAGCCTGTGGGTTTGCGGCACAAACGCTCATGCCTGCAAACTCAGATGTGGTAACAGTTGAATTTAAGATTAACTTTATGTCGCCGGCTGTGGGGGATCGATTTATAGGCCGTGGGCGAGTTGTTAAGTCAGGTAAAACCCTGACCATAACCCAAGGGGATGTCTACGCTATTCGTGAGCAAGAGGGAACCGAAAAGCATATCGCCACAATGCAAGCCACTATGTTTCGGGTTGCAACGAACAGCTAAACAATCGTATTTAAACCTATTGCAACCTAGTGGAATCTACTAACGTCCAACCTTTAGCTACGTATATTTACCCATTTTTAATACAACCAAATAGGACTAACGTAAGGTCACATACATAAAGGCAACGTTAAACCATTATTCAGTTTTATCGAATGGTTTAACTCATGGAGGAAAAAAATGCAGGTTTTACAAAACTTTTGGACCAGCTATGGAGATTCGATCTGGAATCTCTTATTAGCAATTCTGTTACTAATCGCTGGATGGATTCTAGCTACTATTGTTCGAGGAATCGTGGGGCGGTTGCTAGAAAGAACAAGTGTTGATGAAAAAATCTCATCAGCGATGGCGGGTAGTGACGACGGGCCAAACATTAGCCTGCAAAAAATCGTCCCAACCGGTGCATTCTGGGTCGTGATGCTGTTTGTGTTGATTGCATTCTTTAATATGCTCAATCTCCCGGCCGTCTCCGGTCCCTTTCAAAATGTACTTGATCAAATCTTTGGCTTTATCCCCGGTTTATTAGGCGCAGCAATCATTTTAGGTGTTGCATGGCTCATTGCGACCCTTGTCAAAATGTTCGTTGTCAAAGTTCTAGGCGAGCGCTTGGGACTTGAGCGACGTTTAAGCCGAGCTGGAGCGATCCAAGCGGGTGAACCCTCACTAATTGCGTCAATTGGCACAATTGTGTTTTGGTTGATTTTGCTCATGGCTCTGCCAATGGCCCTCGGCCGTTTGGGCATGACTGAGCTTATCGCACCGATCCAAACGATGTTCAATGACATCCTTGGCTTCTTACCCAATCTATTGGGTGCAGGCATCATTTTTGTCATCGGTTACTTTATTGCTCGCATTGTGCGCCAAATTATCAGCAGCTTAGCCGCTTCAATTGGCGTAGACACTTGGGCTGAACGGGCAGGTCTGACCGGCACAAAACTATCTGACTTAATTGGTACGATTGTATTTGCGGTTATCTTGATCCCATCTGTAATTGCAGCCTTGGACAAGTTAGGTATTGAAGCGATTTCAGCCCCGGCCGTGGAAATGCTAGGTATTATTACGGGCATTATTCCAGGCTTAATTGGTGCGGTTGCAGTTCTGCTGATTGTTTATTATGTTGGCAAACTGATCTCAGGATTATTAGTAGACATTCTTGAAGGAGCTGGTTTCAACAGTGTTCCAGCACGCTTAGGGATTACAGCAAGCTTCGAACGGAGCCCATCGAGCATTGTCGGCAGTCTAATTCTGATCGGATTTATGCTCTTTGCAACAATGGAAGCAGCTTCCATGATCGGCTTTGACTCACTTTCAGTTATCGTTTCACAGGTACTTGGATTTGCATCTCAAATTCTGATCGGCATCGTTGTGCTTGCTTTAGGCATGTACATCGCGAATCTTGTGCACAGCGTCATTAGTTCTACCAGCAGTAAAAATGGGGATATGCTGGCAAACATAGCACGTTGGGGCATTTTGATCTTAGTTGGCACAATGGCGCTACGCCAAATGGGAATTGCTAGCCAAACGATTGACTTGGCCTTCGGTATTACGTTGGGTGCAATTGGAGTGGGTGCGGCTCTAGCGATTGGTCTTGGCTCGAAAGAGACGGCCGGACGTGAAGTGGCTCGCCTTGTTAGCAAGCTAAAAGGTGAGGAAAGCTCTATTTAGCTCCGAACTAGTTTAACCAACTAGCCCAGACAGTTTTCCAGCCAGTGATCCAAATGGGTCACTGGCTTTTTTATTTACCGGATTCGGTTACTGTCATTGACTGCTTCAGACAATCTTTTCAGACAGCTCGCGATCTCCATCACTTTCTGCTTTCCTTAAAAAGGTAGCATCAAGATCATCAGAATATTCTATATTTAAAAGTGGCAGGGTGAAGCGATAGTCACCTGTATGCAGATCTTGCCAAATTCGGCCGCCATGCCGCTCAAATACGGCACTTAGAATAGAAAATCCTAGATCAGCCTCTTCAGACGGAATTTGAGGATCCATATCTGGTGGAATACGATGATCAAATAAAGCTTGATCAGAAACAGAGACTAATACTTCACTTCCAACCGTCCAGTAAGAGATTTCAATCATCCCCCCAGCTTCAATCCGGCTCCCCATCTCAATCAAAATCTTCTCAAGCACCGAACTGATCTGATCTGGGTCAAACACGGACTCTATCGAGTCAGTTGTGTGTGACACAAGGCGTGTGTGAATATTATTTGTTTTAAGTACTTTTCCAGCTTTTTGAGCACACTCGTCTAAAAAGCTATCCATTTCAACACGGCGCATTCTGACCGAAGATGAAGTCTCTATATACGCTAAATTTAATAAGTTTGAGATCAAGATCAACATCCGATCGATATCATCATCGATCTTTAAGAAATAGCGGCTTTCTTTGCTGTCATCCTGAAGTTTTAACATGCGTTGAAGCAGTGAAACACTTAATTTAATGCTGGTCAGAGGATTCTTAAGATCATGAGTCATGGTATGAATCAACTCATTTTTCAGATGATTCACCTTTTCAAAGTAAGTTTGCTCTCTGCGACGGAGTTCTTCGTTCTCTTTCTTTTGTCGAAATAATTCGATGTGAGCCGCAACGCGAGCTGCAACCTCATGAAAATGAAAGGGCTTCGTCACATAATCAACTCCACCAGCTTGAAAGCCACGGAGCTTATCGACCTGCTCACTATGTGCACTGAGGAAAATCACAGGGATTTCGCTTAGCACATCATCGGCCTTGAGCGTTTGGCACACTTGATACCCGTCCATACCCGGCATCGCCACATCCAACAAAATGAGAGAGGGGAGAAGTTTTCGTGTTTGTTCTAATGCTTCCAAACCGTTTGAAGCGCTATCAACGTGATAGCCACGCCGCTTAAGCATTCTAGCCAGCAACCTACGGTTATCGGGAACATCGTCAACGATTAAAATGTCTATTTGGGAATCTGCAACCTTCACTTTAGGTTTATCTCCTATCTCAAAATTTAGTTATTTTAAATTGTAACAGCCCATCGGCCGGTTTTATCCGATTTGTGACCAATGGCCCAGAATAGGGGGGACATTTCACGATCTTTTTTTTACTTATTAATCTGTGTTGAAAGCCTATTGAAAATTCACTAGATGGCTATAAATCTGTGGCTGTTGGTTGCCATCTCCGTTATAGTTCATTGAAGCATTTTACCGATCCCGGAGGCAACGATTTTAGATGAGTCAATTACTTGAAGGGCTGAATGAGTCCCAAAAAGAAGCGGTAACTGCACCAGATGGTCCTGTTCTTGTTTTGGCAGGTCCGGGCAGTGGAAAAACCCGCGTACTTACCCATCGAATTGCATGGTTGATTCAAGAAGCTGATGTGGCACCTTGGCGAATTATGGCGGTAACATTTACCAACAAAGCCGCCAAAGAGATGCGTGAGCGGACTGAAAAAATTTTGGGGAGTGACCTACGGGGGCTGCTAGTAGGGACATTTCATTCTACTTGCGCCCGAATATTGCGCCGCGAAGTGGGTGAAAGCTTGCCACATTATACGCGTGATTTTGTTATTTTTGATACAGATGATCAAAAAGCCGCCATTAAGCAGGCGATGGCAGATCTCAATATCGATGAAAAGCGCTTTAATCCAAACAACATGCGTAATGGAGTGAGCCAAGCGAAAAATGCGCTCATCCGGCCGGAAGACTATCAATCTAACAACTATGTGGGAGAAATGATCGGCCGAATTTATCGCCGATACCAAGAAGTACTCATCACCAATAACGCGATGGACTTCGACGATCTGCTGATGAACACGGTGATCCTGTTTGATCAAGCCCCGACCGTTGTAAAACGCTATCAAGAACAATATCGGCACGTTCTTATCGATGAGTTCCAAGATACAAACCTAACCCAATATGGCATTATCAGCCGCTTGGTGGGTGAGAACAACCTATTTGCCGTTGGCGATGCAGACCAATCGATTTACCGCTGGCGTGGAGCCGATGTACGTAACATGCAGCGATTTTATCGTGACTACCCCACTGTCAAGGAAATCAAGCTTGAGCAAAACTATCGATCGACCCAAGTTATTTTAGATGTGGCTCAAGGGGTGATTAAAAATAATCCAGACCGGGTTGAAAAAGAGCTGTTCACTGATCGCAAAGGGGGTGAACAAATCATCCTCAAAGAAACCTACAACGATTTGGAAGAAGCAAGCCAAGTCGTGAACACGATCAAAAATCTGATGCTGGAAGGATACAACCCCGGCGATTGCGCCATTATGTACCGGACCAATGCGCAATCACGCTCAATGGAAGAAGCCTTTATCCGAGAAGCGATGCCTTATCGTTTGATCGGTGCAACTCGCTTTTATAATCGCCGGGAAATTAAAGACATTGTGGCCTATTTAAGGCTCATCCATAATCCAGCTGATGAGTTTAGCTTTGCACGTGTGGTGAATACGCCTAAACGTGGAGTGGGTGGTAAAACAATCAGCACGTTAAAACAGTGGGGGCAAGATTGGGGCTGGCAACCGGCCGAAGCGGTCATGGAATTGGCGAATAAGCCTGACATACAGCATCCGTTTACAATGCGGGCATATAAACCGCTCACCGATTTCGGCCGCCATTTAACCAAATGGATTGAGCAAAAAGATTCTGTAACCGTAGCTGAACTGCTTGACCAAGTACTTGAATCGAGCGGATATCAAGACTTTCTCAAAGATGGGACAGACGAAGGTGAAGAACGCTGGGCCAATATCGTTGAGTTTCGCAATGTAGCCACCTTGGCAGGCGAAGTTCGACTAAGCGACTTTCTTGAAGAAGTCGCACTTGTGTCCGAAGTCGATAACCTAGAAGAAGAAACCAAAGCGGCTACCCTACTAACATTACACGCCGCCAAAGGGTTGGAATTTCCGGTCGTCTTTTTGGTTGGGCTGGAAGATGGTATTTTGCCTCACAACCGCTCACTTGAAAGTGATGATCGGGAAGAGATGGCGGAAGAACGTCGGCTTTTCTATGTTGGTGTCACACGCGCTGAAGACCGACTGTATCTGTCCTATGCATTCCAACGCATGAATTGGGGACGTTTAGAGGCTCAAACGCCTTCTAGATTTTTAGCTGAAATTCCAGAACATTTAATTTCGGGAGGCGGCTCATCCGCAACTAGACGAAGTGCCGCGAAGTCAAAAGCTAGTTCATGGTCGTGGGACAAGGGTGGATCTGGTGGGGCACGCTCACGCAACACGAGCAGCCCTAGCAATCGGCCGAGTAGCGGCTACAGCAATACGCCTAAAACAAAAAGTTTTAGTGATGATCCATTTGGTGGGTCAAGCAGCAAGCCACTACCAAAACGCAACAGCGGCCGTCCTAGTCGGCCGGGACAAAATGCAAGCAGAAATCCGAAAAGAACCGTTTATGGGCAGGGGGCAGACCGCAACGCACCTAAGAAAAAGGTCCAAACTTCGATTCCAGACATCAATCGCATTGAAGCGCAACGCGCAAAGAAAAAGGAGCCGTTCAATACTCGGCCGGCCGAATCTGCTCAGCCGGTGCGCTCGACCCAGCCGAAAGACGAGGTTGAATTCAAAACTGGAGATCGTGTAACCCATGCGAAATTTGGCCAAGGCGTCGTCATGAGCAGCAAGCTAACCGGAGCCGATGAAGAGGTGACGATTGCATTTACCAGCTCCGGCGTAAAGCGATTGGTAGCCAGCATGGCAAAACTAGAAAAAATCGGGTAAACGTCGGTCAGCGATAGGTATAAATCCTCATTTTATATAAATTAAATTTGGCCTACTTTAGTTCTGTATATGCGTAGTTGCATCGTCCATTATCCCTGGTAAAAATCAGAACCATATGCGTTTATTTGAAATCCTTTTCGTCTTATCAGCCCTAGCTGCCCTAGTCTGGCTCATAATTCCACAAACCCAGCAGCGCACCCGTGTGCCTTATTGGATTCCGTTGGCAATCGGGGGCTTTATCTTGGCCTTACACCTGCTCATCGAACAATACAGATGGCAAATGCTCCCACTCTATTTTGTTTTTATAGCCATCGCGCTTGTGCTTGCGTTACGGCCGTCTGGAAAACGATCTTGGGCAAGCTGGATCGGAATCAGCATTTTAACCATCTTACTGATGCTGTTCATATTACCACCCGTCCTTTTTCCGGTTAACACACTGCCAGAGCCAACGGGCAAATATAAGGTTGGCACCTTGACACAGGCTTGGGTTGATCAAAGCCGTAATGAAATTTATGGAGATGACCCTGAGGCACCGCGTGAGTTTGTGTCGCAAACTTGGTATCCGGCCGTTGATGATGCATCGGGTGATTTAGCCGACTATTTGCCAAATGCACAAGTTTCAAGCCGAAATATCGCAGCGACTTTGGGGCTTCCCGCCTTTTTGCTCGATCATTTAGACTTGATAGAAACGTATAGCTTTGTCGAGGCTGAACCGGCCAACAGTGCGTTTCCAATCCTGATTTTTTCACACGGCTACAACAGCGCACGCTTTCAAAGCACCTCTTTAATGGAAGATTTGGCCAGCCATGGCTATATCGTTATCGCGACATCCCATCCATACGGAAGTGCGGTTTCTGTCTTCCCAGACGGCCGAATCATCTTCCATAATGAAGACACTCTAATTGGCGAGGGAGAGGTGTTTGACCGTTCGGCCGAACGTCTAGGCGACCAATGGTCTGACGATATCAAATACCTGCTCGATCAAATCGAAACAGAGCAGGCTGATACAAGCCATCTTTTAAACGGCCGTTATGATCTAGATAAAATCGGGGTTTTTGGCCATTCAACAGGCGGAGGCGTCGCCTATGTCTTTTGTGACCGTGACCCACGTTGCAAAGCGATATTTGGCTTGGATGCTTGGTTTGGGCCAACGCCAGACATAATTGTAGGTGCCGGTAGCTCGCTACCATCTTATTTTTTGATGTCTGAATTCTGGCCCAAAACCGGTAATACCGATCGTATTCGAACATTTATCAGCCAAACAGCAGATACCCAATGGGTCACTGTACAAAACACCGGCCATTATGATTTCGCAGACATCCCCTTTTTATCACCCTTGGCCAGCAGGCTGGGAATTTCAGGTGGAATTGATCCCTATCGTGGGCAAGAGATCAATCGAGCCTTTGTACGCGGATTTTTTGACCAAACTTTTAAGGGCATCCCGGCCGACTATCTATTTTCTCCGAATTCTGCCTTTCCAGAAATCACCTATGGCGTACCCGATGACGTCAGTCAAAATGACAACTAGCCCGAATTTCATAGATGCAACAAGTCAGCTAATTGGCTAAACTTAGCACCTCTAATCTTCTATCTCTTATCATACTCAAAACTCATGTCTGAACGTAAAACACATACCGTTGAAATCGCAGGGCTAACACGCCACTTACCCCTTTTTGAAGTTGCCCCCGGAGTAACAATCGCTATTTTTAATATGCTGGGTGACACTCATGTCGTGAAAGCCTCGGCCGCAGTTTTAGCTGAGAAGCTGCAAGATTCAGCCGGGAGCGTTCTCTTAACCGCTGAAGCCAAATCGATGCCGCTCGTCTACGAGATGAGTGCGCTGATGGGACTCCCCTATGTTGTTTTGCGGAAGTCGTATAAAAGCTATATGGGAGACGCAATCAGTGCAGAAACAGTATCGATCACCACAGGAGCTAAACAAACGCTGTTTCTCGATGAAAAAGATCGGGTATTGGTAAATGGCAAGAAAGTCATTGTTATTGATGATGTGGTTAGCACCGGCAGTACGCTCAAAGGGATGCAAAATGTTGTTGACGCGGCCGGTGGTGAAACGGCTGATATCGCGGCCGTATTCACAGAAGGGAATGCTGACTGGTCACACGTAGTAGCATTAGGCAATTTGCCCGTTTTTATTAGCAGCTAAACCCATGAGCTCATTATCACGTTATTTCCTCTCAACATTATTTCTGCTGTTGACAATCGTTTTTGTTTTTACGTTAAACCCAGAGAGGAAAGAATTGCGTGGGTTTGGGGAAAATGACTTTCGTGCTTATTGGGGGGCCAGCTACCTACTAGCTAGTAATGAAAGGTTTAACAGCAATGACCTACTGTTTAATTTACAACAGCGCTTAACTTACCCCACGACAGGAAATCCAATTCCTCAAAAAGGCACAGCTCTTATGACTTGGAATCCACCATGGATTCTAGCTTTGTTTGTTCCATTTACCTTTTTCAACTTTTATGATGCATCTTTCCTTTGGCTGTTAATAAATATATTCTTTTTCGTATGGAGCATAGAAGCCATTTGGGCTTTGTGGCCTGAACAGCATAAGGTTTCAGGTAGAAAGATATGGCTTTATGCATCTGTATTAATGTTCCTGCCATTTTGGAACACCCTAATCTTAGGCCAAATAACTCCTATGCTTTTGTTTGGGCTAGTAGGGACAATCTATTTCGCTACTACATACCCGTTTATTGCTGGTATGTGTTTAACCTTGCTTTCCGCGAAACCTCATTTATTTTTAGTGACCCTACCTATTTTATTAATTGATGCGTTTTCTAAAAAGAATTGGCGTTTAATAATAGGGTTCGTCTCAGCCTTGCTTGCATTGACAAGCGTTAGTTTATGGTTGCGCCCAAATCTGTTTTTTGACTACTTGGGTGACAGCGGTTCACCCACTCAAATTGCTATTTTACAATCTGTTTTTCTTCCTTTCATGATGGCATATTTAGTTGGCTGGCTACCACTTCGTTTTTTAGGAGTTTTGATTGCTCCATTTAGCTTAATTCCTTGGGCGCGGATATGGAGAAATTTTTCTTCATCAAATCGAGTACTTCATCTAGCCATCATTACCCAACTTACATCCCTTTTTCTAGCACCGTACGGCTTTCTATTTGATCTTGTTTTAGTCCTTCCTATTATCTGGGTAACCCTTTTGGCAATAATGCCCACATCTGTTTCACCAAAGAAACAGCTTACAGTTGTTTTCGGATTAATAATTAGCAGTTTCAGTATGCTCCTCATTCAGGCTAGCGGCTTATGGCTACTTAACTTCACATGGTTTATGCCTGTCATTTTGGGGTTTTATCTAGTAGCACAACCATTTAAAAGAGGGCAGCATATGCCTCTGGAAGTCGGAGCAAACGACAAGTAAGGTCTATTTCAATGATGCTTGGAGAGATTGCAAAAAAGGACCCAAAACAGAAAATCATGTAAACTGGCAGGACCATGTCTGAATACGAATTTCTTGGAAAATACGACGACCCTGCACCCAAACGATCTCGCCGCCGCCGTAGACAAAAAAGATCTTTTAATTCTTCAAACAACGATCACGAGCCGAGAAGCTGCATCGGCCGGATATTTGATTTTCTCTTGTGGGCGGCTCTATTTGCCCTTGTCATTCTCGTCGCCGTTCTCGGGTCTACATGGTACTTTCTCAGCTCAGAGCTAGATGCGGCGATGGTTGCTCTCGAGAAGTACGAATCGGCCGCTGGTGGCACCCCACGCTTCTATGACCGCAACGGCCAGCTCATTTATGAAATGCCGGTTGCAGAACAGCGACAAGCACTCACTTGGAACCTACTCCCCGACAACATCAAACAGGCTACCGTGGCCGTTGAGGACGATACTTTTTGGGAGAACTACGGCGTTGATCCAGCCGCCATCGGGGCCGCTGTGCTCGCTAACAGCCAAAGTGATGGACGGCCCATCGGCGCATCAACAATCACCCAACAGCTTGTGCGCCACGTCGTCTTTGACTACGAAGATCGCACAAGCACCCGCTATGATCGCAAAATCAAAGAAATTCTACTCGCCTTTGTCATTACCACCCGTCGCCATAAAGAAGAGATTCTCGCCCTTTATCTGAACGAAATTTACTACGGCAATCGAGCGTATGGGATAGGAGCCGCTGCCCAAACTTACTTCGGCAAAGCCGCCATCGATCTAACCTTGGCCGAAGCAGCTTATTTGGCAGCGATTCCACAGGCACCCAGTGTATGGGACCCATACACCAACGCAGAAGGGGTCATGGATCGCCAGCATTTTATTCTAGACCTGATGGCAGAAGACGGCTCCATCACAGAATCAGAAGCGGTCGCGGCCAAACTTGAGCCGCTTAACATCAGACCGCTCGAATTTGCAGCCGCTGATCCCGATCAACTTAAGAATGCCCCACACTTTGTGCTTTACGCCCAACGGGAAATCGAAGCTCGTTACGGCCCGCGCGCGTTAGAATTGGGAGGTTGGCAGGTAGTCACCACGCTTGATCTAGATATGCAGCAAATGGCTGAAAGCGAAGCCCGCCAGCGGTTGGCCAATTGGGGGCCAAGTCATAATGCCAGCAACGCGGCCGTGGTTGTGCTCAAACCCTCAACCAGCGAAATTTTGGCGATGGTCGGCAGCCTCAGCTATTTTGATGAATCGATTGACGGTCAGGTCAATATGGCGCTGGCTCCACGCCAGCCAGGCAGTACGTTTAAACCCCTCACGTTTGCGGCCGCCATGGAGCGAGGCTGGAGTCCGGCCGATGTGCTGTGGGACATTCCCATCGAGCTCGAGCTAGGCCCCAACGAAATTATGCGGCCAACAAACTATGACAATCGTTTTCATGGCCCCATTTTAATGCGCGATGCGTTGGCAAACAGCTACAACATCCCTCCGTTACAACTGGCTCGTGATGTTGGAATCCCAGGTGTCATGGCCACATCTAAAAAGATGGGCTTACACTCACTCACAAAATCAGCCGATTTTTATGGCCTTTCTCTCACACTAGGAGGTGGTGAGGTTCCACTGCTTGAAATGACCCATGCCTATGGCACATTAGCGGCCGAGGGTCAATACAGCCGCCTGAGTTCCATCATCTCGATTCAGGACAATCTTGGCCGCTCGATTTATGATGCGAATAACAACAGCCGCGGACGCTTACGCAGCCAAGTTCTTGATCCCGCTATCGCCTGGATTATCAGCGATATTCTAGACGATAATCGGGCCCGAACCCCAGCCATGGGGGCCAACAGCGCCCTAGAAAGACGCTATCCAGTTGCGGTTAAAACCGGCACAACCAACGATTTTCGTGACAACTTAACGATCGGGTATACACCGGGTGTGGTGGTTGGCGTTTGGATGGGGAACAGCGATAGTCAACCGATGCGAAACACGTCGGGGCTAACTGGCACGGCGCCGCTTTGGGGCAGAATTATGGACAATATTCAGCTAGACGGCCGGTATGCGAATACGCTCTTGGTAGATGGCTTTGTCCCACCGCTGGCGTTTGCCCAACCACAAACTGTTTCACGCCAGACAATCTGCTTGCCCCGAGGGGCTGGTAGCAGCACCTGTACCCTCTCACGCGAAGAGCCATTAATCATTAACGCCCCCGGCCGCTCGATTGCACGCTTTAACTATTTTCCCGATCTAACCACCAACCAAGGAGCTTGGACATTAAACACGCTCCCGCTTCCGGCTGACGAAGCCGCGAAAGTCGCCCAGCCGCCGCTAAAAGACGGGACTGAGGTGCCTGCAACAACAATTTGTGTGGTTAATGGGGAACGAGAAGGTAGTTCAAAAAAGCTCTTTTTACAGCCGCCAACATTCTATGAAGATGAAGTACGTGCCCGCATTTGGGCGAATCAAAATGGCTATGGGGGTCTGATGGCTCCAGCTGTAAGCTGTCCGCTCGCAGTGTTACGCAAAACTGATCAGTAGTTTTAATCTAACAAAGCCTTTAATCGAGCTTTTTGGTGTACTCAATCCGGCAGAAAGATTTGAAATAACCGGCCGACTGATAACCGTGCCAACGTGGGTCGTCAGCTGAAATATTTTCGACACGTGCATCTCGCTGCGGGTAGAGCACATGCAGGAGATTCAGCATCCCTTGTGTTACATCGACAATGTCGCCTACTAAGACTTGAACCGCCACACGGCTAAGCTGGAGCTTGCGGTCTTCAAAGATGACTCGGCCGTGTACCAACCCGTTCTTACGCTCTTTTTGATATTCGATCCCTTCTAAACGTTCAGTTACATGCTGATAGGTAGCGATATCGTTGTGCCAATCAAAGCGGCCGTTACGCTCCCGTAACCAATCTAAGGCCTCTTTGCCTTGCACATGTGTCACCCCTTCTAGTTTAGACGGCCGACCGTGCAGTGTCGTTTCAGGTGGGCGACGGCCGACGATAAGATTTGAACCAGCGACAAAGCCCAGCTCTTCAGCCAAAGCGATCCCCTCGTCATAAGAGTCGATCATTTCCATTGTGATTTCGTTGGCCCCATATTGACGTGCGGACTGAATCAGTTGCTCAATGATCATTCGGCCGATGCCGCTTCTGCGTGACACCGGAATCACACCAAAGCGCGAGATCCAACAACGGCCAGAGCGTACGCCCAGCAAGCCTAATCCCACAATTCGGGACATAACCGTGTCGACCATGACACAAGAAGCCGAAAGGTTTAAATCATAAACTTCAATATATTCTGCAAATTGAGCCGGGGACATCGGCATCGGAATGACATAGTCAGCGCGGGCCGCATTGTAGGCGTCTGTTAGCTCAGCAATTGAATATCGACTGGCAGGCAAACTCACAACACGATCAACGTTAATTTGATCCAGCTGTTCATTAATAGCCCGAACAAAGCTATCGGAGGGTCGAAATTCATCAGGCGGCATTTGTGAATTATACCTAAGAACTGATACAAAGAAATTATTTTTGCTCCCTCTTTATTTTAGGGAACAATTTACCCAGCTATTCCGCTTGCAACTTGGTTCTACCTTGCTACAGTATAAGCTATGGAATTTCGACAGCTTGAGGCATTTATCGCCGTTGTTCGTGAAGGAAGTTTTACCCATGCGGCAGAACGTTTGAACCTTTCGCAACCCTCCCTAAGTTCAAGAATTCAGCAGCTTGAGCTAGATATGAAGGTGACGCTTTTCAGGCGTGGAAAACGGCCGATAGAGTTAACCGATACGGGCAAAACGTTTCTTCCCTATGCAGAGCGTATTATGGGAGTGGCTGAAGCTAGCGAAAATGCGATTAAAGTCGCAGAAGAGGGGTTCAGCGGCCGGCTAAATGTTGGATGCCCCACATCGGTGTCAACCTATCTCATGCCTCAGGTTGTTACCTTGTTCAACCGCAACTTCCCACAATCAGAGCTTTCTGTTGAAAACGGTCACTCCGCCCTCTTGGTTGAGCGTTTGCTAGATGGGGTCCTCGATATCGTATTTACGGCCGTGTTCCCTCATCTGATCCGCCAAACGCAAATCCTTATGCGCATCCGGGACCGCATTGTGGTTGCGGCCCATCCAGACCACCCTCTAGCCATTGCCACTGAACAACCTAAGCTTGATGATTTATGGGAATGGCGCATCATCCTACCACGCTGGGGCACCCCGTTTGAAGCTTGGATCGATAGTTATCGTGAATTAGCAGAATCTCCTCGCCCGTTAATTAAGGTCCCATTGTCCATCGGACTACCCATGATGTCGCAGCCTGACTCCCTGACGTTTATGCCGGAGCGCGTGGCTCAAGCGGCCGGATTGCAGACCCTACACATCTCTGACCTAAACTGGCCTTGGGACGTCGTGCTTGTGACGCGCCCAGGGTTGACTCTGCCCCCCTTGGGTCAGGAATTCATCAAAACCGTTTCTGAGATTGTGCAATAGAGACTGACTGAGCCGGTTAAAGTCAGCTTTTCAAAAATCAAACTTCTTCCAGCCCAGTAAACAGCTATGCACTTATTCGTTATGGTTGTGCTATGAAGCCTCAGCTAAAAATGCGACCAAATCACCTTGCAATTTAGCCAGCGACGGCGCATGGATATACATCATATGGCCAGCCTCATAATACGACATCGTAATGTTGTCCATTAAATGGTCTTTTAAACCCAAATGGTTCATCGTGTATTCCGTTGCAAAGAAAGGGGTTGCCAAATCGTAATATCCATTGGCCACAAAAATGCGTAAATGTGGATTCTGAGTCATCGCACTTCGCAGCGTTTCGGCCGTATTCACATAAGAGTTCATAAACTTTGTGTATTTCCACGCAGGGAATACTTTGAAGCTTAAAATCTCATAAGGCAGGTCGGATTCAAATTCAAGCTCTTCACGCAGATACTGATTTAAGCTGCCTGCATACACACCGGTAATAATCGGGAATGCAGGATCAAACTCATTGGTTTCACCTGCCTCATCTCGGTTATAGCTCGTGAGACGGCTGTCCAGACGGCCGACCGCTTTCGCTTCATCACGCAGCAGCTCCCGACAAAACCTATGAATATTGATGCGCATATTTGTTTGTTCCAAATAAGTTGGAGATAACCCTGTATAGGCGGCCAAACGCTGAATCACAAAGGTACGTTCAGACTCAGATAGCTTCGCCCCCCGCATTAAAGCCAACATATATTCAGATTCAGCAAAGTCAGCCACCTCGGTCAAAAATTCGGCAATCGGCATCGATTGATATGGGGCCTGCAACTTTTTATGGTACCAAGCAGTTGCTGCATAAGTTGGCAAAAACAGCGGGTACGGCAAATCGTTGCCGGGCTCAAAACGGGCGGTTTGGAAGTTTAAAATAACAGAGACCAGCATAATGCCATTCAGGAACATTCCGTGGCGCTGCTGCAGATAACCGGCAAGGCCTGCGGCCCGCGTTGTACCATAGCTTTCCCCGATCAAAAATTTAGGTGAAGACCATCTTTGGTTTCTGGTTGTATATAAGCGAATAAATTCCCCAACCGATTCAATATCCTTGGTGAAGTTCCAAAACTGTTTCCCTTCCTCTCCTTCAACCGCACGACTCAAGCCGGTTCCAATCGGATCGATAAAAACGAGGTCGGTTTGATCAAGTATGGAGAATTCATTGTCTTCTACATGATAGGGAGGCCGAATCATTTCGTTATTGTCTTCACTAAGCGGCACGCGCCGTGGCCCCAAAAGCCCCAAATGCATCCAAACTGAAGATGAGCCAGGGCCACCGTTAAATGAAAATGTCACCGGCCGATTCTTTTTATTTTTAGGATCGTTGACAGTGTAAGCGATATAAAATATCTCCCCCTTTGGTTGAGGGGCCTTTTTATCCTCTTCATCGTGAAGAACAATGGTGCCGGCAACGGCCGTATAGTTGATTTTTTTCCCATTTAGTCGAATAGAGTGCTGAGTCTCAACCCGCTTTTCTTCGATACCTACAGGAGTGGTCGGCTTTTTGTCCTGATCATCTTTTTCTGCAACTTCATCTTTATTTTTCTTCTCTGACATAATCACCTTCCTTGCTTGATATACGCTTGGAGCACCATATATCTAAATTAAAATAAAAAAGCCTCTGATCTGTAAAAAATCAGAGGCTTTTAATTATTGTCTAAAGACAAAAGTTTGCCAGCAAAAACATTTATTTGCTAACTGCTATTTGCCATCATTTGTTGGAATTTTTATCTCTTGGCCAACATCAAGTTGGTTAATATTAGCGATGTCATTGTGCTGTGCAAGCTCTTCAACCGTTAAGCCGTATCTTAAAGCGATGCTATAAAATGTATCGCCATAAGAAACGATATGAACTGCGGCCGTTTGTGGAATCTCTACCGTACCAGCAACGGGAATGATGAGCTCTTGACCTGCACTAAGGACATTGACGTTCGTAATGCCGTTTGCTGCAGCTAGCTCTGCAACGGTTAAACCATAGCGTAATGCAATGGTAAATAGAGTTTCACCAGCTTGAACAGGATGTGTCCCGGCCGTACCTGTAGCAGGAACAGCGGTTGCGGGTACTGGTGTTGGGTTTTCAGCTGCTGGAACCTCAGTGGTTGGTTCAACAACGGCCGGAGTTTCATCGGTAGCATCATCACGAGGCGCTTCTGGTTCAGCAGTTGGGTCAGTGGTTGCACCTTCTCCGCCACCATCGGCCGGTTGTGTCGTGTCTGTTGACTCTCCGCTGTTGTCCCCTCCAGTTTCTCCCGAATTGTCACCAGAGCCGTTATCAACAGCTCCGCCATCGTCAGTTGAGCCTTCTCCGCCGTTGTTATCACCTTCAGATGAAGTTGCACCATCATCAGTCTGATCAACAGTGGGGTCACTAACAGTCACATCTATAGGTTCAACGACAACAGGATCTGTCCCTGAGGCGCTTCTGCGATTTAATCCGCATCCTGACAAAACAAGAAGTACGGTTAGTAACGTAGCAATAAAAACAATTTTCGAGTGATTCCTATTCATTTCGGACTCCATTTACGAGAGCTTTTTAAGTAACATTATTTCTGCCAAATTGACATAATGCAGTCTATCATAAGGAAAGAATAGGGTCAAGATTGCTAACATCGTCTCGAAATATCCCTCTACAATGAGTGTCAACGCCTCATATTAAGCAGCAGCTGTAAGATGGCTTCAGGTACGATATAGAAAAAAGAATTCTCCACCATAAAAACACAATTTTACTAAGCGATTGATAGGTATTACTGTGCCACCAAATTGTCACTTTCTGATTCTGGCAGTTGCATGCCACTCTTTGGTTGAATATAATGCTTTCTCTTAATTTGAAATTTAAGGCTAATCTCGTTGCGATGCGACTATTTTCTCTCAAAACAGCCCGAGATGGACATGAATTTCACTGATTTAGGATTAAGAAGGTGTTTTTTCTACTACAGCCAAGCAATTGTGTCGTCGTATAAATGGGTCAACACTTTGAACTTAGCTGAAATGCAACGATTTTAAATAATCTTTTGAATCTTTCACTTAAAAACACAAAAATTTCTCATATAAGTATAAAATTGGAGAATTGTTTAAATACTTTTCTTTATTTAAGTAGTAAAAGCTTATTGCAAATCGCTCGTTAGATATTGAAAATAGTTAATGACTGTCCATTGGGACAGATTATAAAATCCCAGAATCATAAGTGAGGAGATGAATATGTCGATGAAACGTATTTTCTGGACGGTAACCGCATTTGGGTTACTCACGCTGTTGGCTGCATGCCAACCGCAAATTGTTGAGGTCGAGGTTACTCGTGAAACAACAGTTGTTGAAGAAGTAGAGGTCGTAAAAGAAGTAGAAGTTGTAAAAGAAGTAGAAGTTGAAGGCGAAATGGTTGAGGTTGAAGTCACCGTTGTCGTTGAAGCAACTGAAGTTCCTGACCCACAAGGTGGCGAGGTTGTTGAGTCATCATTTGCTGACATCAGCACCTTGAACCCAGTTTTGGGAAGTGACAACGCTTCATCAACCAACTACGGCCGTATGTTTGAAGGTATGGCTACGCTAGACCCATTCTCAGGTGCAGTTGTCCCTAACTTCGCAACTTGGGAAACCTCTGATGATGGTCTTCAAGTAACTTATACCCTTAATGACGGTGTCAACTGGTCAGATGGTACGGCTGTTAGCGCTAACGACGTGGCATTTACCTTTGATGCAATCAACACCGAAGATGTAGCTTCTCCACGACGCTCTAACTTCGCAAATGTTGCAGACTGGGAAGTTGTTGACGACAGTACTTTAGTTCTTAACTTAACTGAAGTTGACTGTACGATTCCTGCAAATGTTGCAACCCAAGGTCTTATTCCTGCGCATGTCTACGACAATGATCCATTGACGATTCCAGACAATCCAGAAAACACAGCTCCAACCGTAGTAAATGGTCCCTTCACCTTTGGCGAATGGCAACCTGACGACTTCGTTCGTCTAGACGCAAACCCAGACTACTGGAACGGTCAACCAAACATCGATAGCTGGATTTACAAAGTTTACGCTGACCAATCAGCCGAGTTTGCTGGCCTATTGGCTGGTGAGATCGACATGACTGGTGTTGCTCCAGGCTTCGTTTCGGTTGTTGAAGCACGTATCGCTTCTGGCGAAGACTTGAACATGAAAAAATGGTTCACCAATGGATATACCTTTGTTGGATACAATCTAGCTAATCCAGACAACCCACAAAACGGTTGGGATGACCTTGATGGCGACGGTGCTTTCACTGCTGGTGAACCCCCATTGGCACAGGATCCACATCCAGTTCTTGGTGACCTTGTAGTTCGCCAAGCTATGGCTAACTCAATCGACTACACCGGTATCATCAACAAAGTTGCATTTGGTCAAGGTGGACCAACTGTAGCAAACGTTTGGCCTTCAATCGGTTGGGCATACAACAATGACATCGAACCATATTCACAAGACCTTGAGCTTGCCGCTCAGATTCTAGCTGATGGTGGTTGGGAAGCTGGTTCAGCAACCAATGACTCAGATGTTGCAATTCTTCAGAAAGATGGACAACCTCTTGAAATCAGCTTGTTGACAAACGCTGGTAACGAAACCCGTGAAAACATCGGCATCCTCATGAAGGACACCCTTGATGGAATCGGCTTCGACGTGACCCTCGAATTCATCGAGTTCGGTACCGTTGTTGAGAAACTTCTAGGTCAGACCTACGACGTAGTCATCATTGGCTTCGGCGGTGGTGCTCCTGATCCTGATGACAGCAGCCAGTTCTCATATGTGAACGATGAAGTTGGTGCTGGTTTCAACTTTGTTTCTTACTACAACGAAACAGTAGAAGCTAACTTGAACGCTGGTAAAGCGGTTCCTGGCTGTGTTGAAAGCGAGCGTGCTCCTTACTACATCAGCAACCAGGAAGAAATCTACAATGACGTACCATACAACTTCTTGTATGTAGGTTTGGCTAATGCTGTTTGGCGCGATCGTCTAATCAACCTCGATCCAAACCCATGGTCATTACGTTACAACATCCAAGATTGGGCTCTTTCAGCAGAGTAATCTTCGAGATTAGTTGAACCCTCAGGCAGGGCAGAAAGTTTTCTGCCCTGCCTTTCCTTCATCTTTTTATAAGTAACGTTAAATAGTCATGCAACTTAAAACAATCAAAAAACTAACCTATGCAAAATAAAGAGCTGTCCCAAGGGTAAGAATCTACCCTTGGGACAGCTCTTTATTTTTAGAGCCGGGCTAAACAAGAAAAGTTGAATAACACGATTTTCTAAATCTGTATTCTGCTACAAGGATGTGACCCTTATGACAACTTATCTAATTAGACGCCTTTTACAAACCATTCCAACCCTATTGGGAGTAACCATCATTACTTTTTTAATGATCCAGTTTTCTCCTGGCGACCCGATCGATATGTTTTATTTCGATCCATCGTTTAAAGCGGAAGACAAAGAGAGATTGCGCACACACTTGTGTCTAGATCGACCTCTTTGGCAGCAATATACGTTTTACATGGTTGGCGATTGGAGTGGAACTTGCCCTAATGACGGCATCATTTTTGGTGACTTCGGCACATCGATTCGCAAAAATCGGCCGGTCATTGAAATGTATGCTGAAAAAATCGGTCCAACATTACAGTTAACTGTGGGGGCTATGGTTATAGGGACAGTTATGGGGATATCTCTGGGAATTATTTCTGCAATTTTCAGAGGCAAGCTACCGGATAATGTCATTCGTTTTCTATCGGTAATATTTGATGCCGTCCCCTCCTTTTTCTTGGGTATTTTGCTCATTATTTTATTTGGGGTCAGGTGGGGCATATTGCCCTTGGGGGGTATGGTCCCCATCCGAAGTGCCGAAACGGTCAACTTGTGGGTACGCATCCAACATTTAATTCTACCGACTATTGTATTGGGTGTCGGTTGGATTGCGGTTATGTCACGCTATATGCGGGCTGAAACCCTCGAAGTGTTAGGCCAAGACTATGTACGCACAGCCAAATCAAAAGGATTAACAAGCTTTAAAGTTTACTTTAAGCATGCAGCCCGCAACGCTCTTATTCCAATCGTAACGATTCTAGGGCCGGCAATTACAGCCTTGTTAGGTGGTTCTGTTGTTGTTGAACGTATCTTCAACTGGCCCGGCATGGGAAGAATGATCCTAGAGGCTCTTTCACAACGCGACTTTCCGGTTGTGATGGCAGTAACCGTCATTTCAGCCATTTTAGTCATCGCTGGAAATCTCATTACGGATATTTTGCTTGTTATGGTTGACCCTCGAGTTCGGCTTAGCTAAACGATTAAATAACTTTAACTGAGTTCATCAAGTTAAGGTTGAATGGAAAAAGATAATGGCAGCTTCAAATCCAACACCCGCATCTATTCAAGAACTTCTAAGAGAAGAAAATCAAAAAGAGGCTTTGAAAGACGAAGCACCTCTTTCATTTTGGCGAATCGCTTTAATTCGACTACGCCGTGATAGATTAACCATGAGCGCAATAGCAGTATTGATGGTCATCATGGTCACGTCTCTTTTGTATGGACCGATCAGCAGTGCACTTGATATTGATGCATTTGACACTAATCTAATCGATCAATTTGAGCCTCCATCCGCAGATCATTTGTTAGGTGCAGATGACCTCGGTCAAGATCAATTTGCGCGGCTTATCTATGCAGCTCGCATTTCGTTAAGTATTGGCTTTTTCAGCGCGTTCTTTATTCTGACCATTGGAATTGCATTGGGAATGATTGCCGCCTACTTTGGAGGCATTGTTGATGACCTTATCATGTGGCTCATCAACACACTTAACTCAATCCCCCAACTCTACTTACTGCTAATCTTGGGTGCGCTATTTAATATTACGCCTGTTCTCCTCGTGCTTATTTTTGGATTCACTGCATGGCCATTTACAACCCGATTGGTGCGGAGCCAAGTTTATTCATTGCGCGAACGTGAGTATGTGATGGCTTCAACAGCCTTAGGTGCTTCAAACCTTTACACCATCATGAAGCACATTCTGCCCAATGTGATACCCACGGTTATTATTGTGGCCGCCCGTGCTGTAGGTAACCTGATGCTGGCAGAAGCGATTCTAAGCTTTATTGGCTTTGGCGTACGCCCACCAACCCCAACATGGGGCAACATGCTAACAAAATCACAACAGTATGTTTTTGAGCCGGACAAATATTATTTGATTCTTCCGGCCGGTATCATGATTACGATCACCGTGCTATGTGTCTTCATTATTGGTGATGGACTGCGTGATGCGCTTGATCCAAAACTAAAATAGGCGACTCTTGATCAAAATTCGATTGAACAAAATCTTGTTAGTGCTTGTGTTCGGATTGTTGGCAACAGCAATAGCTGCCTGCGGTACGCCACCACCAGCACCGGAAGCCCCCACAGTTGAAGCCGAACCCGATCAACCTTTAGAGATACGAGTTCGCCAACATGAAAACGCAGCGGCAATCGATTTTAAATATCCGTCTGATTGGATTGTCATTGTTCCGCAACAAGGTTTCATGGCCATAGGGCCATCTGAGACAGTCGTGGGTGATGATGCTGGACCTTTATTAGCGGTTCTACGCATACCGGTAATAAGCGTACACGGGAATTTAGAAGGCGAATTTAATCATTATCTTGATTTTGGCCCGAAACGAGACGGCTATTCAATTGTGCAAGATATAACAGATTTTGAACTAGACGGCCGCCCTGCCAAACAGATTCGTATGAGATACGAAGGCAATCCCGAGGAAAACGAAGTTTCGCAAGAGGCTTGGATTGTAGGTGCAGAAGCAAATAATGGTGTTGTCTATATTTTTGCAGCAACAGCCCCTCCCAATGATTGGGAGGATAATCAATTAGAGTTCAAACTTTTAGTTCAGAGTGTAGAGTTTAACGAATAAATCAGGCTAGGCTTGCTTATAGAGACCAGTCGGGTCTTTTGGATATGTGAATGGAAAAAGACAGGAAAATTCTTCAAGTTGACAGCATGAAAACCCAGTTCTTCACAGAAGGTGGGATTGTTCGAGCCGTCGATGGGGTCAGTTTTCACGTTAATCGTGGAGAAGTGCTTGGCATTGTGGGTGAGTCAGGGTGTGGTAAGAGCGTAACAGCTCTATCGATTATGGGGTTAGTTGGTTCGCCCGGCCGAATAGTTGATGGGCATGTCATGCTTGATGATCAAGATCTGGCTAAGCTTACCCAGCAAGAACTTTCTAATATTCGTGGCAACCGCATTTCAATGATCTTTCAGCAGCCTCAAAGCTCGCTGAACCCGGTTTTCCGTGTGGGGGACCAGATCACCGAAGTACTCCATGTCCATCAAAACATGGACCGTGAAGCGGCCAAACAGCGGACGATTGAGCTTTTAACGTTAGTGGGAATCCCATCCCCTGAAGACCGCTATAGCTCTTGGCCACATGAAATGTCTGGCGGGATGGCGCAGCGTGTGATGATCGCCATGGCTTTGGCCTGCGTCCCAGAATTGCTGATTGCAGATGAGCCTACCACAGCCCTAGATGTGACAATTCAGGCACAAATTCTTGACCTCATTCGCGATTTGAAGTCGCAGATGGACACGGCCGTTATTTTTATTACTCATGACTTGGGCGTTGTTGCAGAATTATGTGACAGAGTTGTCGTCATGTACGCCGGCCGCGTTGTTGAAACAGCTGATGTCAACGAACTATTTGAAAACCCAAAGCACCCATATACGGCCGCTCTCATTGGGGCAACACCTGTTTTGGGAGATGTTGATCGTGAATTGGTTTCAATTCCTGGCTCCGTCCCTAACTTAGTTAATTTACCCGTTGGCTGTAAATTTGCGCCACGCTGTGTTGCACGAATTGAAAACAACCTAGAAATTTGCAAAGAAGAAGATCCTGAACTGAAGATGCATGCCAAAGGTCATGAGGTTCGCTGTTGGCTATATGATCAGCCCAATAAAACAAGTGAGAATGGAGGTGCAGCATAATGACAGAAAACCTCAAACAAACAAAAAAGAAAAAAGTTTTACTTGAAGTAAAAAATCTAAAAAAACATTTTCCGATTAAATCGGGTCTACTCCAGCGTGTAACAGGCTGGGTAAAAGCGGTGGATGACATCAGCTTCCACATTTACGAAGGGGAAGCGTTTGGGCTTGTAGGCGAGTCAGGCTGCGGCAAAACAACGGCCGGCCGTACGATTTTACGCCTCATTGAACCCACTGGTGGCTCAGTCATTTTTGATGATGTCGATGTCGCTTCGATCCCAAAAAAGGATATGAAGCAGATGCGGCAAGAGATGCAGATTATCTTTCAAGATCCCTACTCTTCACTTGACCCACGCATGCCAGTTGGTGAGAGTATTGCTGAGGGGCTTCGCATCCATACCAACAAAACGGCCGAAGAACGTTACGAGCTCGTTGTGCAAATGCTCACCCGCGTTGGGATGCGGGCTGACCATGCTCGGCGCTATCCTCATGAATTTTCTGGTGGACAACGACAACGGATTGGGATCGCTCGAGCATTAGCCGTCAATCCAAAGTTTATTGTCTGTGACGAACCTGTATCAGCTCTAGATGTATCCATTCAAGCTTCAGTCCTTAATTTGATGGAAGAGCTACAGGAAGAGTTTGGATTAACCTATCTGTTTATCGCACATAACTTGAGCGTTGTAGAGCATTTTAGTGACCGTGTTGGCGTTATGTATCTGGGTAAAATGGCCGAGATGGCGACTCGTGAAGACCTCTTCAAGAATCCACTACACCCGTATACGCAGGCATTGATGTCAGCCATCCCTATTCCTGATCCCAAGCAACGCAAGAAGCGGGTGATTTTGGAAGGGGACGTGCCTAGCCCGATCAACCCCCCAGCTGGGTGTCGTTTCCATACTCGATGCCCTTTAGCATTTGATCGGTGTAAAACGGAAGAACCGGTTTTCAAAGACTACGGCGATGATCATTATGCAGCTTGTCATTTGCTTGACGAAGGTAGATCCAGCAAGCTGATCCCTAGCCCTTAGGGATAGTGTGTTGGCCAAACAACAAATCGGTTAAAAATAGAAAAGAACTGGCTCAAATCAAATGATCCAGTTCTTTTTTTATACCGATTTTAAATGTGCCGCATCCTCTCAAAGGATTAAAATCAAATCTATGCCTTATCGATTTGCAACAGAAAACAAGGATTATTCTGACTTTGCCAGCGGCCGTGTTTTTTACGGTGCGCCGGGGCACCCGGTATTTCCAGTCCGCTTAATCAGTGAAGTGTTT
>JBGCDP010000186.1:0-3834 GCA_045105475.1 Anaerolineae bacterium | reverse complement strand
CTGGCGGCGTGCTCGCATTTGAAACACGGAATCCTGAATATAGGGCGTGGGAACAATGGAATCGGGCAAACAGTTTCCAAAAAACTGATTCACCGTTTGGACCTTTAGAAGAGTGGCTTGATGTGACCCATGTCGCCGACGGCCGCGTTTACTTTGAAGCAACAAACGTGTTTAGTGAAACAGGGGAGGTCCTGGTTGTTAAAAGCGAACTGCGCTTCCGTAGCCTTAAAGAAGTAACCGAATCTTTGCAGAAGAATCGGTTTGTTATTCAGCACGTTTATGGAGATTGGAAGCAGAAACCATTTGAGCCAACTGATCCGGTTATGCTTTTTGTGGCTCAATGCCACTGATTGGTTAGGGTGCAAATATCTTATGCGTTTGGAGCGGCTTGTTGCAGCACCCATCCATTGCCATCTGGGTCAGAAAACGTAGCATATTGCCCCCAAGGTGCGGCTTGAAGATCTGATAGTTCAAGTCCACGGGCTTTAAGCTCAGCGTGTGTTGATTCAATATCGTCAGTCTCGATTACTGTTCCCTTTACAACGCCTGGTGGCATGTCATCAAACCATGTGACAAGCGTAATTGAAGTCTCTGCTCCAGGAGGTGCTAATTCAACCCATTGCTGATTTGGCCCCATCGGATTGTCACGAACCACGGTAAACCCCAAAATATCTCGGTAAAAGCTTTTTGATAATTCTTGATCTTTGACAGGGATTGAGATGATAGCTATGCGTTTGATTTTCATATTTTTCTTTTTCCTTTACAGGTGATTAAGACTAAATAACCTGAACTCTGGCTAAGCCCAAAGAACCTGTTTGTTCATGACTTTTCATGATTTATCTGTAAGCATAAGGCCTGATTTCCATTTTGGCATCTAACTTTTAAATAAGATTTATACTTTTTACAATCCTAAAATAGCTAGCATCCGTTCACGATATTTTGTTTCACGATTCGGTAGTTCAGGCGCAATCTTAGCCCCTTCTTCCCAAAAATGCTTTTTGCCCCGTCCCATCTCTTGCCCGGCCGCCGTGTGCATATCGAGGGCATAGTCGGGAATTTCCGGCCGTAAATCACCCGTGTCACCACCTGCAATGATCCAGTTGACCATTTCATCGCTTGACCGATCTTTTTGGCTTTCACTCAAGATTCGGACCGCGTGAACTGCAAAAAGTTTGCGCTCTGCCACACTGCGGTCAAACGCCTGCAACATTTGGAACATCGCATTGATTTCAACAACAGCGTGTCGATTGCCAAAGCCAACATCTTCAACTGAAATTACCATGAGCCGTTGCCATAAATAATCTTCTAAAGCGGGACTGGTAATCGCCATTTCATAGGCCAATAGCACCGCATTTTCACTGTTGCCGCGTCGAATTTCTTTTTGTAGGGCTGAAATGACATGGTCCGCTTTGAAGCCGTTAAATGTGGTTACTGCTTGCCATGGGTCACGAGGTAGATCAGACATAATATCTCCTTTAAATTGTTGTTAAGGCTCTTTGTACAAGATTATTTTTGAAGCCGCTGCTGTAATTTTGATAGATCAGATTCCATCTGCTGTCGTGCGGCCGCATAGTCAATCGTTTGGTATTCACCATTTTGGTATAACCAACGGCCGTTTACCATCGTGTCACATATGTGCATGCCGGAAATTCCGTAGACAAGGGCGGTATAAATATCTTGCCCACCGGCCGGTGCCCAGCCGATCTCATCTAGGTCAAGAGCAATTAAATCAGCCTGCTTGCCTGCTTCTAGAGATCCGATTTGGTTTTCCATACCCAAGGCTTTCGCGCCCCCTAAAGTAGCCATTTCTAAAATTTTCCGTGTCGCAAGCGCGTTAGGGGTGTGATGGTGTAGCGCCATCAGTTTGCCCGCAAGCTGCATTTCTTTAAACATGTCGTATGAATTGTTATTGGTGACATTATCTGTGCCCAAAGCTAGGTTGATGCCAGCTTCTAGCATGCCAAGCACGTTCATGACTCCGGCCGCATTGCGCATAGCAGATGAGGGTGCCATGACGGCCGTAAACGGATGTTGGGCCAAGATCGGATAATCTGCTTCTGGGATTGTTAGGCAGTGGGCGGCCAGATTAGGTCGGTCGAGCATTCCCATTTCGGCCAGTTGCGCAATCGCTGAGCGGCCGAATTTCTCTTGGCAATACCGATCCTCTTCACCGCTGGTACTTAAGTGAATATGAAAACCGGTCCCAAATTTAGCCGCTAACCCTAACTCTAACTGCATCGCCTCTGTGCTGTTGTCAACAAAATAGGCATGGGGTCCAACCCATCCACTAATTAAGTCGTCAGCATGCAATTCTTCAAGAAAGGCGGATGCGGCCGTTAGTTCCCGTTCACGTGCTTTGGGATCGCCCAACTCAACAATGCCATAGGCTAATGCTGCTCGTAAGCCACTTTGGCGAACGGCGGGAACGACCTGCTCCATCCAGAAATATTGGTCAGCAAATGTTGTCGTTCCGGTCCGAATCATTTCGGCACACGAGACAAGGACGGCCGCGCTCGCCATTTCTGGCTCAGCCACTTCTTCAACTACTCGAATTGTGTTGTACCAGCCGTCAAAATCAAACAGCGAATGTCCTTCAGCCATCCCTCGAAACAGCACCATTGGCGTATGGGTGTGAGCGTTGACGAGCCCCGGCATGATGAGCTTGTTGCCGAGGTCGATATAGTCTATGTTGTCGCTTTTTGGCTCTGTAATCGACCCGCGGGGTCCAACGGCGGTGATTTTTCCAGACTCAATCTTGATTGAGCCAGGGGAGTATATGGTGTCTTTGCCATCTAAGCAGACAACTTTCTCTGCATGAATAATTTGGGTGGTCATAAAATTATCTCCATGCCTCTGTAAAATTGGTTTGGGGAAGGGCGGCCCCCAGTCGGCCGTTGTATTCGGCCGATGCGTAGGTCTCAAAATACCGATCTAGTAAATTGTTTAGTTCTAAAATTTGGTCTTGGTACGCCGATTCATTGATGGCATCTGTCATTTCGCGCGGGTCATTTTCCAGATCGAAAAATTGATCTGACTCACCGGGGCCACGTTGGATGAGCTTAAACCGGCCGTCGCTGATCATGCGTACAGGGCCATACTCGCAACACTGATATTTGCGCCAATCGATGGGCTGTTCGCCTATCAGCATGGGACGGTAACTTTGCCCAGGGTAGTCATTGTCGTTGTTGGCAAGATCAACTCCTGCACACGCTAGAATCGTTTGGAATGTGTCTAAATGGTCAACGAACTCTTCGACTTCAGTACCTGCTGTGAATTTGGCCGGATGGCTCACAATCAGCGGAATTCGGATCGATTCCTCAACCATATTTAGCGGCAATGTTCCATTACCTTTGCCCCAAATGCCGTGGTGGCCGCAGTTTAGCCCGTGGTCAGAGGTGTAAATAATGACGGTGTTTTCGAGCTGGCCGCTGGCTTCAAGGGTATCGATCAGCTGGCCCACGGCCGTGTCAATTTCAGTGACGGCCGCATAATATTGGGCCAAAGCTTCTTCTGGATTGTTTCGCGTTGTATCGGTTGACTCTAAATTTTGGACCCCAAACGGATAGTTCTCTTGATAGGGGACATCCTTAAAATCACATGTTCGATAGCTTTCAGCAAGCCAATCGGCTTGCCCCTTCCATGGGCTGTGGGTGGCATAAAAGCCAACGCTTAAGAAAAATGGCTTCTCTTGGATTCGGTTCTCCAAGAACTGCTGGGCTCGATGTTTAATCACGTGCGTAATGCGGCCGGTTATTTCTTCATGTTTGCCTTCAAAGCCATATTCTAGTGGCCCTTGATGGAGAATCGGATAGCCACGGCCGAGGGTGAACCACT
>JBGCDP010000185.1:0-53028 GCA_045105475.1 Anaerolineae bacterium | reverse complement strand
ATATTGCTGTGAATGTCTGAAATTAGAACTGTTTTCATTTGCAACCTGAATTTTACCGGTATCCACTTAATATCCTGCACATGACACATCTTAGACAGCGAGTATTACAAACAATAAAAAATAACAAAGAGGGCAAACATACAAAGCTAAGCTTGCACGAAAAGTTTCTTGAATCCCTGCCCGACGAGCTTTTTGAACTCACTCACCTAACCCATCTTGAACTTGCATTTAATCAGCTTAACGCACTCCCGGAACAGTTAGCATCCCTCCAAAACCTTACCCACCTCGAACTTCGAGGCAACCCTATTACAGATTTTTCCGGATTAGCCAATCTCCCAAACTTACTCGACCTTGATCTAATCGAAACAGGCTTAACGAGCATTCCCACGCAACTGTTTAACCTCCCTAATTTACGAGCTCTTTGGTTAGGAAGTAATAATCTAACAGACTTTCCTGTCAAATTGGCAACGATTAAAAGCCTGCGTGTTTTAAGCATACATGACCAAACAATTAAGCTCCCAGCAACATTCAAGGGATTTGAGCAGCTAGAGACTTTTGAGCTATCTGACTGCCAGCTTCAAACGATTCCGCCATGTATCGCTGATTTAACCGCTTTAAAAGGACTTTATCTAGGCTATAACAATTTGAGTAGTCTGCCTGAAAGCATCGGCCGATTAACGAAACTAGAGAAGTTAGACTTAACTGATAACAATCTACAAACCGTACCTACATCTATTGGCAAACTAATCCATCTAAAGCGGCTCGAGGTCACTCACAACCCACTAACACAAGATGCCATTCGCTGGTTAAACCACCAGCCGTTTACTACGATTGGCTTTTAAAACCCAAACTCAAATAGTTACAGGAACCTAACAGCCGAGTAAACATTCTTATTGTTCCTCCATCTACTAAATATCACAGAGATTATTCAAGGCAAGGCCATTTTGAACATTACCCCAAAACGAGTCTCAGCCTTTTAGCAGATAAGAAGGACAACGATGAGAAAATTTATTCAAACCAACTGGCTAATTTTAATTCTATTCGTGTTAGTCACCGCATATAACAACGGAAGCGAGTTAATTGAAAGCTTTACCGGGATGGCGGCCGTCCCTGTTGCTCAAGCAGAGGAAGCTGTTAATTCTGGCAGAACCGCAACATTTAGCGAAGGGAGCGCACTGTTAGCTGATGAGCTCAACACAATCGATATTATCAACGACTTTGGCCCTAGCGTTGTCGCCGTCAATGTCACCGTTGCAGGTGAGCCAATGATCCCATTTGAAGATGTTCCAGCGGAACAACTACCTCAAGAATTCCAAGACATCCTCCCCTTTCTAGATGAGGAGCGGCCGCTTCAGCAAAGCTCTGGCAGCGGGTTTCTAATCGAGCCAGAGGAAGGCAACAGCCGATATATCGTTACTAATTTCCACGTGATTGAAGCAGCCTTAGCCCAAGGCTCGGCCGATTTGCTCGAGAATGCCGCCGTCACTGTCATCTTTCCGCAAATGCGTGATCAGCCCATATCAGTCCAAGTCGTTGGTGCCAACCCCTCATTTGACTTAGCACTGCTGGCCCCTGTCGACGATTCGCAGTCATTCCCAAATGTTCCCGGCCTAACGTTGGCCGATTCTGACCAGCTAAAAATCGGTCAGAAAGTCATCGCTATCGGTGATCCATTTGGCCTCGAATTTACGGTCACCACCGGTATTGTTTCCGCCCTTGGCCGCTCAGTCCCCTCAATTGGTCAAGTCAGCGTCCCAATGATTCAAACCGATGCCGCTATTAACCCGGGTAATTCAGGCGGGCCGCTTCTCAATTCCAGCGGAGAACTAATCGGCATTAACACGTCAATTCTAAATCCAGAAGGGCGAGCATCGGCCGGAATCGGTTTTGCAGTCCCCAGCAATTTACTCCTAGAATCGCTTATCAATCTTGAGTCTGGTGGCCTATCGAATGTGCGTGACACACGGCCCTACCTTGGGGCACAAATTCGCTCGGTTGATCAAATGCCTGAAGCGATACGTGAATTGCTTGGTTTACCCGCCAAAGGATTGGTCGTAACTGGTGTTTTACCTGGCAGCCCGGCTCAAAAAGCTGGCTTACAAGGGCCTGACGACTCTCAAATTATCGGCTCAACAGAGTTTCCTACTGGAGGTGATATTATCATCGCGGTCAATGGGGAACCGGTTAATGATGTTGAAGCTCTACGGTTTTTTGTTACCTATGAAGGCCAAGCGGGTGATGACATTGAATTAACCATCATCAGAGATGGCGAAGAGGAAGTCCTCAACGTAACGCTAGAACTATTCAATTAGATTAGACCTGAAATGACAATTTGAGGGAGCCTATACAACAACTTTTACCAACCCTACTTCATCGTACCATTTCAAAAGAGCCTCATACCCATCGGCTCTAAAATCCTGAATCAACCAAAAGTACGGGGGGAGATTTAATCCTATCATCAAGAGCTTGAAAGCAACTACCTTTATACTTTCTAGATAACCTTTGCAATGCGAAACCTATGCCAATCCCTTACCACCCGTCAGTAGTGAATTATCACCTCATTTATCGTTGCGCCCTTTTTACGGCCGATAATCTCAAATAAATTATGCTTCGTTCACCTATATAAATCTTCAGCAAGCCATTATTTACCATCTGGTGAACAAAGCATAAAAGAGCTGTTAAAACGCCTAGAAAAATAGCCCCGATGTAAATTTAGAAAGGTTCTATACAAGTTATTTCTGATATGTTTAACTGACGGAAACTTACACATCACGAGTCTAACAAACTGCAAAGGTCCAAAACGGCTAGTTTCCGATTTCGCTTAGACTCGACAAGGCACCTTCTTCAATGGAGACAAATGAAAAGGTTTTTAAACCTCACAGCGAGTGAATTAAGAGGTATCTTCCTCGTTATATTAGGGCTATGCGCGCTAGGGTTCTATTATTCGTGGTGGTTTCTGGCTGGAACCATAATGACACCATGGCTAATGCTGACACTAGCTTTTGCAGTCGCTTATGGTTTTTTTCAAATGGGAGCTGGCTGGCTTGTTTACTTAGGCGCACATCACAGAAATCAAATTAGCTCAAGAATACCTGAGAATTTAACGGTCGATGTTTTTGTAACTGCATACAAAGAAGATGCCAGAATGGTTGAGGGCTCTTTAACCGCAGCCTGTAATATGAAAGGGAACTATAAAACATGGCTTTTAGATGATGGGAACGACCCTGCGCTCAAAAAGCTTGCAAACGAATTGGGAGCCGGATATCTAACTCGTCTTGGCAACAAAGATGTGAAAGCCGGAAATGTCAACGAAGCATTCAAACGTACAAATGGAGACGTCGTTGTCATCTTCGACATTGACCACATCCCTCATCCAGAATTTTTACAGCACACTTTAAATTGCTTCGACGATCCTCAAGTCGGATTTGTTCAAGTCATGCCAACGTTCTATAACGACAGAAGCAACGGGTGGGTGGCTCGAGCAGCAACCGAAACAAGCTTAGATTTCTATAACCCCACGTCTTTAGGCATGGATGCATTTCACAGTGCAACTAAAATGGGGACCAACTCCATTATTAGAAGATCAGCCCTGGAATCAATTGGCGGCTATCAGCCAGGATTGGCCGAAGATCTAGCGACATCTATTGCCCTACACGCAGATGGCTGGCGCTCACGCTATGTGGCAGAGCCGCTTGCGCCAGGATTAGCCCCTCCGGATCTGGCTTCATGGTTTACCCAACAGCTTAAATGGTCCAGAGGCGTGTTCGAAGTTCTACTCGCAACATACCCAAAATTATTTAGCTCGTTAACTTGGGGACAACGGCTAGCCTATGCGGTCAGAACCACAAAGTATTGGATCGGATTAGTTATCTTTATCCACTTGGCTGCATTTATCGTCATTCTTTTTAGTAGTGACCTCCAAACCAAAGCAAATGCTCAACAATATCTTTGGCATCTGATTCCACTAGTCTTTGCAGATTCGCTTATCCGTGGATTAGCCCTTCGAAAGTGGAGACATCCGCTGATCGCATCTGAGCCTTTATGGCGAGCAATTATGCTTATTTTTGCGACTTGGCCCATCTACACAATCGCGTGGGCGATGGCTTTATTACGCCGCCCTCTAGATTTTAAACCGACTCCGAAAACATCGGCCGCCAGCGTCAACCGCATATGGCTTATCCCACAATTAACCAGCGTCGTTTTGCTGTTAGTCGGCATATTTTATTCGATTTCTGTTGCAGGTGCCGATGTGTATTCATTCTGGCTACTTTATTTAGCAGCCTTAGGGTTTGCGGTTCCACAAGTAGGACTTTTACGCCCCCTACTCCGACCGATCTTTGTCGGCGAAGCCGATTCCACAGAAGACGATCAAAAAAAAATTAACCCCATCAACAACATAGAGAACAGACCCGTCGTAATCGAAGATTAACCCATCTGTCATGCAAGATTTCAACACGATCTACCGGCTTAAGCCGCTCCTAAAAGAATATCTTTGGACATTCGCCTCAGTGATCGGGTCTGGGCTGTTGGGATCATTGTTTGAAAGTGTTGGAATCGCTCTATTTATCCCATTTCTTTACAGCTTAGAAGCAGGTGCGTTTGAGCTTGAATCAGAAACATGGCTAGTCGATGTATTAAATGGGTGGACTGAAACTATCCCGACTGAAAACAGAGTCGCCATCATCGTTTCTGCCATTTTTGCGCTCATCATTTTAAAAAGCGGGGTGACCTTTTTACACGAGTATCTATCGAGTAAAGGGTATGCAGAAATCGCTTGTCGGCTACGCCAGCTCACATTCGACAAAGTTATGCGAATCAGAATGAGTGTTGTAGACCAGCGCGGTTCAGGAAAGTTGGTCAACACGTTAAACAATCAAACTTGGGCAACAGCGGACGCTATATTTTCCTTTGCAGGCCTTCTCTTCCACGGCTTTTCAATCATCATTTTGACCGGCCTCCTCTTTCTAATATCGTGGCAGCTGACTCTATTTGTCATTTTGGTTGCGGCCATCATCTCAATGATGACCCGCTTAATCACAAACCAAATCGCGGGGCTCTCGCAGCAAGGGGTTCTTTTAGAGGATGCACTAACCGGCCGCATTTTGCGTGGGGTTCAAGGGTTGCGCATTGTTCGCATGTTCAACCAACAAAAGTATGAACAAACCGAATTTGAATCGACTTCTGAAGGAATAAAGAAGGTTTATTTCAAAGTAGACATATTGGGCAGCCTCATCCAGCCGATGTCCGAAATATTAGCCATGGTGTTTGTGGCAGCGGCTCTAATTTGGCTACTTCGAGATCCAAGCCAGCTCCCGCTTGTCATCACCTTAATTGTGGTGATTTACCGGCTGCATCCACAAGTGATTGCATGGGACCAAGCCAGAACTGAAATATTAGCGGCTTCAGGCGCAATCAATGCGGTTATGGATTTAATAGATGAGGATGAGGTTTATGATTTATCGGCCGGGACCTCAACTTATACAAGCATCAAGCACGCCATCGAATTTTCAAATCTATCCTTCCAATATGAAAGCAGTGAAGGGGAAACAGCTACTGTTCTCGACAACGTCTCGCTCAAAATAGCAAAGAACAAAACTACCGCTATCGTCGGGCCATCTGGCTCTGGAAAAACCACGCTCATTAATTTGCTCCTTCGCTTTTATGATCCAACTCAGGGGGCGATTTTAGTAGACGGCCAACCACTAAACACCCTTTCGCTGACAGCATGGCGTAAAAATATGGCAGTCGTCAGCCAAGATGTGCAGCTTTTTAACATCTCGATTGCTGACAATATCATGTATGGAAAGTTTGAGGCGACAAAAGAACAAATTGTTGCAGCTGCGAAACAGGCCGATGCTCATGAATTTATAATCGACCTACCCAATGGTTACGACACAATCGTCGGCGATCGGGGTGCTAGATTGTCAGGTGGCCAGAAACAACGTATCTCTTTTGCACGCGCTATTTTGCGTGACCCACAGATTTTAATATTAGATGAGGCGACTAACGCTTTAGACAGCATATCGGAATCTCAGATTTACAAATTTATCGCTGCACTTGGCAGAGAGCGAACGGTTGTCATTATTTCCCACAACCTCTCAACAATAGAAAACGCTGACCAAATTTATGTGCTTGATTCGGGGGAGATAGTTGAGTCAGGGTCGAAATCAGACCTTATCCTTAATCAAGGTCTATTTTCGCAACTGTATAAATTACAAAATGGGCAACCCAATGAGTTCCATGGGATGGGTCGTTTTGAACCCAAAATTTAGGTGTATTTGTGTCTAATTACCGGCCGATCGTCAAAATTGATATAAGCAAAGGTCTCTCGCCTATCGATTTTCGCGATGCTCCAAATGGCATCTATCTCATCGCATGGTGGCGCCATTTTCCTCTAGTTCACAAACACATTGAGCCTAACACTCAACTGTTAGACCCAGCTGACATTGCCGCATTAATCTTGCCCAATGTGCAAGCAGTCGTAGATGCCTATCTGACGAAGTGGGGCTTCGCGGCCGACAAGATGTTGTCGTTTAAAGACTTGCCTCTGGCGTTTACCGACACAGCAACACAGTTAAAAACCATCTTAAATCAGCTCGATTATATTCAGCCTGAAACGCTTGAAAACGAGCACAAAAATCTCCCATCCGTCAGCATCATTGTGCCAACCATCAACCGGCCGGGAACGTTATTTCAATGCCTGTATTCATTGCAGCGGCTCAAACAGAAACCTACAGAAATAATCGTTGTCGATAACGACCCCAGCACAAAAGTTTCTGCCAAAGTCGTGAATCATTTCTCAGAAGTAACCTATCTACCTCAGCCCAAAATTGGGGCTAGCGCGGCCAGAAACTTAGGCGTTCAACACTGCAAAGGGGACATCGTCGTCTTTGTTGATGATGATGAACATGTAGATCCATTTTGGCTTTCAAACTTAATCGAAGGGTTTAACAATCCGAAAGTCGGTTGCACAACCGGCCTGGTCTTACCAGGGGCCATAGAAACAAAAGCTCAGGATTTTTTTGAAACACGCTTTAGTTTTGTTCGCGGCTACCAGCCAATTACGTTTGATCAAGCATTTTTTAACCGCGGGAAAATTACCGGAGTTCCAGTTTGGCACATCGGTGGCAGTGGCAACATGGCCGTCAGACGCGAACTATTCCTTAAGCTGGGTGGGTTTGACGAACGCTTAGGTGGTGGGCATGCAGGTTGCAGTGAAGACACTGAATTCTTTTATAGGGTACTTGCCTCAGGTTGGCAGATTGACTATCAGCCTTTGGCCATTTGCTATCACTACCACCGCACAGACGCTAAAAGTCTCCAAAATCAGATTTTCTCATATATGCGCGGCCATGTGACAGCACTCTTAGTGCAGTTCCTCAAACATAAGCACGTTAGCAATCTCATTCGCTTGCTCTTAGTTTTGCCGATTTTCTACCTAAAGTATTTTGTGCGTGGTTTGCTAAAAAGCCTCGATTTTCCACTTTGGGTTTGGCAGCTAGAGGTTTTCGGTTGTTTAAGTGGTCTTGTTTATTTTTGGCAAAATCGAAAATTTTGGATGTCCCGTCAAGGTGCTTTGGCTTCTGAATTCTCAGCTCAAGCACACCCTTCGGTTCAGCTTTCTGGGTGGGACTGATTTTGGCAATTCAGCTCATTTACGCGCCTAGAACAAGTTCATGACGGCTTTAGCACATCCCAAGCCGGTCTTTAATTCTAAATAGGTCGCTTGTCAATCAAATTGATTTACAAGCACAAATACGGTGAACATATGTATGTTTCAGTCATTATTCCAATCTACAACGCAGAAGAAACTCTCAAGGTTACGCTTGATTCTCTTCTGGCTCAAACGCACCCGAATTGGGAGGCTGTGCTTGTAGATGATGGATCAACCGATGGAACCCTACAGATTGCTGAAGCATATGCGCAAGCATATACGCGCTTTAAAGTCGCTAGTCAAGAAAATGGTGGCGTGTGCTCAGCCCGAAATACCGGTATCAAAATGTGCACCTATGATTGGATTCTATATCTTGATGCAGATGATTGGATCGTTCCAGAGCATCTTGAGATCATGACGCGTGAGCTGGAGGCCGATCACAACGCGGACGCAGCTTATTGCGGCTGGGCGTTTATCACACCTGATGGCCATGAAGTATTCAAAGATATCCCAACGATCACGGGAGATCTATTTGCGATGCATGCTGAAGGCTGCCCCTACGCGATCCACTCTTTTGTTATTCGTAAAGAGATAATCAACAGGGCAGGCGGCTGGGACACAAGCTTAACGGTGTGTGAAGACTGGGATGTTTGGCAACGGGTATCTCGTCTAGGCACTCGCTTTAAAGCTGTGCCACTCATGCTGGCCCCCTATCGCATGCGCGAAGCATCTGCATCGATGGACGGCCGTAAAATACTGTCAGATGGAATTCAAGTGTTGCGTCAAGGCTACACAGAAGACTTGCGCATGGCGAAGCAAGTAACCGCCCATCCCAATGGGATCAGCGCAAAGGATGCCACCGCACAAGAATTTTATCTGATGTGTTCAGCCGCTGGGTTAGTCGTCGGCCAAAATGAAGATGCCCGCTTCCTGCTCGATGAGCTTGATCATGATGACTGTCTAACGCTCGATCCATATTCGGCCGCCTTTTGCGTCGTACAGTCAGCCATGCTTTCAGCCTGCTACCCGCTAACAGAGTGGACACAGGCTTGGCAAGAACGGCGTGCCAACGCCCAACTATTTTTTACAGCGCTAGAAGAGTATTCGGGCGTCCCGAGCTTAGCGAAACATGCCCTAAAAACGGCCGATAAACTCGTATTAATTTTTATGAAAGATTTGGGACCTGCATACCAAATGCGCGCCGTCCAAGCCAACATCAGCTTAGTGCCAAACAAAGCGCGCACATGGTTAAAGTTTCACTTCCCAATCCTGAGAGGACAAATGTTAGAAAAAATCAGAAATTCCCTACAAGTCGTACCCACGCTCTACAACACAGCTCATCGCCTACGCCGCAAATATGGACCTGGAGAAAATCGAGCATTCTTTGAAGAGCTATTCGAGGACGACGCCGATCCGTGGGCTTATACCAGTGATTATGAGCAAGCGAAATATGAACAAACTTTAGACTTTTTCCCTAGCGGTCCAATTGAGTCAGCTCTTGAAATCGCATGTGCTGAAGGGCACTTTACGATGCAATATGCACCTCGGGTTAAAACATTAATGGCGGCCGATATTTCTCAAAAGGCACTCGACCGGACGGCCGTTCGCTGTGCTGACTTTTCAAACATTAACTACTTGCAGCTTGATTTAGCCAAAGACAAAGTCAAAGGGAAATATGACCTGATTACCTGCAGTGAAGTTTTATATTTCATGCGCGACTATCCAAAATTGCGCACCGTCGCTCAGAATATATCAAACGCCCTCAACCCGAATGGCTACTTGATCATGGCACATGGTAACGTCGTTCGCGATGATCCAGACAAAACCGGCTTCGGCTGGGATCATGAATTTGGCGCAAAAGGTATCGGAGAAACATTTGCACAGGTTCCAGAGCTAGTGTTTTTAAAAGAGCTCCAAACGCCACTTTATCGAATTCAGCTCTTTCAAAAGAGCCCAGTAAAAATATCTGGGAAAAAACCCAGAGTTGCGGCCGAAATCATCGAGATGGAATTGCCAACAGAGCTAGAAGAGTTGGTCGCGTCACAAGTGTTGTGGAACGGCTGTGGTGAGCAGATGCCCGTTCTTATGTATCATCGCGTTGCACCAACCGGATCAGAAGCTTTGTCTGATTGGCGTGTGACCCCTGAAGAATTTGAAAAGCAGTTGGCTTATCTACAACAAGCAGGGTTTCACTCAGTCTCCCCAAAAGATTGGCGAGCTTGGGTTGATGACAAAACACCATTTGCCAAAGGTGGCATTCACATTACTTTTGATGATGGTTACACAGACTTTGCAGAATTTGCTTGGCCACTGCTAAAAAAATACGGCTTTAGCGCAACAGTTAACTTAGTTGCCAATCAAATTGGTGGGTATAACGCTTGGGACGAAGAAGAGTTTGGCGAAAAAGTACCGCTAATGAGCTGGCAAGAGATTCGGGCGTTACAGGCTGATGGGGTCGATTTCGCTTCTCACTCTGTTAATCATCGAGCTTTAGATCGTATCTCACCTTTTAAGGCTTGGCGAGAGCTAAAGCAATCAAAGCATATTTTAGAAGAAGGGCTTGATATTCCAATCGATACAATCGCTTATCCATTTGGTTTGCATAACAGATTGGTGCATTTATTAGCTGGTCTTGCCGGCTATGCTTATGCCTTTACTTGTCAGCCCGGTGCAGTGACGACACGGCATTCTATGCTGGCAATGCCACGCATCGAAATTGAGGGCTCTTATTCAATTTCAGATTTTATGGGGTTGGTAGAAGAATTTGCTCCGCAAAAAAGCAATGAAAAAGTTGAATTAAAAGCTGTAAGCTAGTTTTTATTTGTTCGCTTGATTTCAGCATATTGAGATATATTTCCATATGCCGAAATCAAGCCAGTTGTTTCAGCCTGCTCCTACAAAGCCCACTCGTTTTCATTTTATCGATAACCTACGAGGAGTTGCAGCCATTGCGGTTACACTCTCCCATCTAATTTGGCTTTTACCATTCCCCTTAACTCTATTTGAATATGGCCGATTGGGGGTCGAAATATTCTTCGTGATTAGCGGCTTTGTCATGGCCTATAGTCTGCGCAACCAAACAATCAACGGCCGTTTTTTTGCAAAATTCTTCCTACGCAGATCGATAAGGCTAGACCCACCCTATTGGGTCGCACTTATCATCGAACTCATTATTCTGGTTCTGTGGGCGGCTCCGCTTCCTGATTTGCGTACCTTATTACTCAATCTTGCATACCTTCAGGAAATCTTTCCAGTCTATTCAATTTCATCGGTTGCTTGGACGCTTTGTCTTGAACTTCAATTTTATCTTTTTTTTGTCTTGTTGCTGGGCTTTAGTCGGTTTATTGCGACTCGGTTCAATCTATCATCAAAATGGGTTCATGGGATAATTTTTGGCATTGTCGCAGTGTTATCGATGCTGGGAGGAATCAGTTGGGGCGTTCATCCCATCTTTGAAATGCTCTATATTCCAGGGCTTTTTCTCCCATATTGGCACATCTTCTTCGCAGGTGTGCTGATCAACTGGGTATTATTCAAAAAAGCTCAACCATTCGTCCTCTGGGTCTATTTGAGTATCAAGCTGTTGCTTGTGTTTTCATCGGGTGCCACAACCTATTTCCCAAATGATGATCTGAGTCCCTTGTTTAGCGTTCTTGTTAGCTGTGTTATTTATGGGGTTGGGCTAACATCGATGTTAAAAAGCGGGATGAAAAGCAAAGTAATTAGCTATTTCGGCCGTATTTCATACAGCCTGTATCTGCTACATGTTCCAATCGGTGTAAATTTAATTTACCTAGTTGAAGGTTATTTTGGCGGCCGTGCCAGATTTATGCTCCCGGCGGCGGCACTCGCATTTTTGGCCAGCGTGTTCGCGGCTCACTTCATGTACAAATATGTAGAAGAACCCTCAGTTAAATTGGGAATCAGGGCCAAATCTTGGACCATGCCTAAATTCAACCAAGAGCCCTCAACTTACTGACCAACAACTTCAAATATCGTCACCCGATTAGCCTCATCCTTAAATACAAGCCTGTATCGTTCTGGGTTCGTCTCCAGGTAAGGGACCAGGTCACGAGCAACCTCCGGCCGGACTTCAAGCTGCCCCGTATCCCAATCATCAAAATCTGGCTGAATAAGCAAATAAGAAATATTTCGTTCAACGACATATTCTTCAAATTCAAGTGGCCCCAAGCCTACAGGCAAATACTCTGTTAAACGTCGGGAATACAAGTAAGATGGATGCGGGTAATTCACCGCATAAACCACATCTGCTTCTGTATTTTCTTGTAACCATGTCCCACCCACTTCATAGTTAAGCACCGTATCTTTCACCGGATTCAGCCATGCCTGTACATTCCGCCCTACCAGCAACAAAATGATTACACTGCAAAAGAATAGAGGGACTCCAAAAGCAGCCTTTTGCCATTTAGCCTGCGCTAAACGCTCACCACCCCAAAACAAAATCTTAATTAAATAAAAAGTAAAGAATGGGATCACCGGTATCAGCTGTCGCTGCTGAACCTCATCGATATACGCAGTCCACAGATAAAAAAGAGCGAGGAACAGTAAGAAATAAATTTCTGTCGGCCGTATTTTCGAGACGGGCGATAGGCTTAAGGCGAATCCGCTTAAAACCAAAAGGATTATCACAATTGGCGCAATCGATTTAAACAGGTCAAAAAACGGAACAAACGACAGGTTCAGATCAAAGATCGGCACAAGCACATTCCCAATTGCGGGCCAATCAAACCAAGGCAAAAAGTCCCAAAAGCGTAAATAGCTACCAAGCTCACCACTTAAATACTGCACATGCTCTGAATACTGAGGCGAAAAGAGGGAAAAATCGACTACGCCCCGCGAAAGCAAAAACAGAAGAATCCCACCAATAACGGCTCCGGCCAGGCTCAAAAAAGTCATCTGCCGCCAACGCCGCTTGGGCACTAAAAATGGCACAATCGCCATCACAAGGGTAATTCCAGTCGTACGCACAACCATTGAAAACCCCGCACACAATAAAACCACGGCTGCCATACGCACGACATTCCAATGAGTTGATTCATTGGACTCACGGGCAGATAAAAATCGATCGAGTAAAACCAGTGTCAGCAGACTAAAAAACAGGAAAGCCGGTTCAGACATCGCGGTTCCGGCCGCGCCAATAAACAGTGGATTTAACGCAACCATCAGCAAAAACAGGAGCCTTTCCAAATGAGCTAATCGATCCCTGAAAAGCAGGTCCGCCAAAGGGATCGACCCTATCGAAAAGAAGAGAGCCAATAGCTTAGGCACCATTAAATTACCAGGAAACAAACCGGCAAATGGCGCCAATAACAACGGCCACCCAGGGGGAAATGCTTGTTCGGTTGGCATTGAAGGGAAATTAATCAGCCGATAGCCAGACCCCTCAATTAATCCCTCAGCAAGAATGAGGTAATGGGCATCATCAAAGAATGTTCCAACAGGGATTGTTGAAAATCGGAGCAGGCTAAATGCGAATGCAAGCAGGACGGCCAATAGTAAGTATTTTTTCTCTCGTTCTAAACTCATAGACATGGTCTTAATGAAATTTATAGTCATTGGTGATATAAATCAAAGTAACCTCCTCCCATTAATTATGCTTGAAAACGAGTATTTAGAACGTGAATCAACCAAATATTAAATTCATATGCCAAAAAATAACACTCTTTTGAATGAGGAAGAACGCGACGCTATTGTAAAAGGATACCATGCTGATCCTTTTACCGTTTTGGGACCACATAAAGTTGGGAGCAAGCTTGTCATTCGGTTGTTTCAGCCGTTTGCCGATACGGCCGAAGTTGTTTTTGACCGAGGCAAGCCGGGTAAGATGGAAAAGATTGATCCAGCCGGTCTGTTTGAATTTTCAAAAAAGAGCACAGCAAAATCATTACCAGCTTACACATTTAAACTTACAGATTATCATGGGACCACATGGTCGGCCGAAGATGTCTATCGTTTTAGATCACCACTTTTAGAGCAAGGTACCGATCAACGCTGGTATGAGTTCAATGGTGCCCATACCATGAACCTTGATGGAGTTGATGGAACACTGTTTGTTGTGTGGGCCCCTAACGCCAATCGAGTCAGCCTTATTGGAGATTTCAATAATTGGGACGGCCGCATCAACGTGATGCGCAAACATCTTATCGATGGTTATTGGGAGCTATTTATGCCTAGCGTTAGCCAAGGCGCGTTATACAAATACGAGATCAAAACTAACTTTAACGGCTACATGGTGACTAAAACTGATCCCGTTGGCTATTTTAGAGAATTACGGCCGAAAAGCGGTGCCATCGTTTGGGACATTGATGATTACGAATGGCAAGATCAGGATTGGGTTGACAATCGAGCAAGCCATCAGGCTTTAGATCGGCCGATGTCCGTTTATGAAGTCCAGTTTGGCTCATGGAGACGCAAGGGGGAAGGGGGCAAAGATTGGTTTAGCTATGCTGATCTTACCGGCACCTTAGTTCCTTATCTGGTTGAGATGGGGTATACCCACGTCGAATTGATGCCAGTCAGCGAATATCCGTTTGATGGCTCATGGGGGTATCAAGTGACCGGCTACTATGCCCCTACTAGCCGATACGGAACGCCACAAGAATTTATGGCCTTTGTCGACGCTTGCCATCAAAATGGAATTGGGGTCATTCTTGACTGGGTCCCAGCCCATTTCCCACGTGATGAACATGGTTTAGGCTTTTTCGATGGCACCAGCCTATACGAGCATGCTGATCCTCGCCAAGGCGAGCACCCTGACTGGGGAACCCGTATCTTTAACTATGGGCGTGAAGAAGTTTGTCGCTTCCTCATTGACAATGCTCTATTCTGGATCGATAAGTATCACATCGATGGCCTACGTGTTGATGCGGTTGCTTCAATGCTTTATCTCGATTTTTCCCGTGAACCTGGACAGTGGGTACCCAATCGTTACGGCGGCCGGGAAAATATCGAAGCGATTGAATTTCTACGACGCATGAATGACGCGATCCATTCAAATTATCCCGGTGCACTCACCATCGCTGAAGAATCAACTTCGTGGCCTGGGGTGACTCGGGCTACAGATGACAAGGGCGGCTTGGGCTTTGACCTCAAATGGAATATGGGCTGGATGAATGACACGCTACGTTATTTCCAAACCGAGCCGATCTACCGCTCTTATCATCAGGGGATGCTCACATTCTCGCTCCTTTATGCTTTTAGTGAGAAATTCGTACTCGCTTTTTCGCATGATGAGGTTGTCCATCTTAAACGCAGCATGCTTGATAAAATGCCGGGGGATATGTGGCAAAAGTTTGCTAACCTTCGCTTGCTTTGTGGGTACCAGTATGCGCATCCCGGCCGGAAGTTGAACTTCATGGGAACTGAATTTGGGCAGTGGCGTGAATGGAGCGAAGATCGGAGCCTCGATTGGCATCTGCCAGAAAATTCAGAAAACCATGCCAAGCTTCAGAACCTTGTTAAAGATCTAAACTCAGCATACAAAAACATACCAGCTCTATACCAAAATGATGATTCGTCTGAAAGTTTTTACTGGATAGATTTTCGTGACGCACTACACTCAGTTTTGGTCTTTGCCCGCATCGCTGTCGATGATCCTGAAAATCCTGTTATCACCGTCTGCAACTTCACCCCTGAAGTACGTAATGGGTATAGGATCGGTGTTCCCTTTGGTGGGGCCTGGTCTGAGTTTTTGAATACCGACCACGGCCGATATGGTGGTAGCAATGTAGTCAATTCAGGCGATTTAAATGCCAATGCAATTGCATGGCAAGACCAGCCTTTCTATATAGAAGTCGATCTTCCTCCGTTAGCGGCCATTTATTTAAAAAGAACAGACAAATAATACGTCTGGCTCTCATCACATAATATTATGGAACGCGAATCGATTTTAGACGTTTATATCCGGCCGCTTTATCCGCTTTTTATTTTAGTCGCTGCCTTTTGGATCATAGAAGGTTTGGATAAGGCATTTCTTGGCTTCTGGACTCTTGATCAGTACGGCATCAGCCCACGTCAGGTGGGATCTTTGCCCAATATCTTTCTTGCCCCTTTACTACACGGAGACTTCCAACATGTGGCGGCCAACAGCGTCCCTTTTCTGATTTTAGGGGCCTTTATCATGTGGCGTGATAAAACAGAGTTTTGGCTGGTTACACTCTGGGTAACCATTATTGCCGGGCTAGGAACATGGCTGACGGGTGGAGCAAATTCAGTTCATATTGGTGCAAGTGGGCTTGTATTTGGCTATTTTGGCTTTTTGCTACTATTAGGATGGTTTGAACGTAGCCCAGTGTCCATTTTAAGAGCACTTACCATTGCATTTTTGTATAGCGGTCTAATCTGGGGAGTGTTACCCGGAACCCCAGGAATATCTTGGCAGGGGCATCTTTTTGGATTTATTGGTGGGATTTTATCTGCTTATTGGCTTGCTCGTCGCCAAAACTTAACGGATGGGGATTCTTTCGGCGATGGGTTTAGTGATAAGATACGAATCGGCTAGCCCGTCTAATACCAAGCCTCTCATTTAACTAGCCAATTTACTATCAACTATTCTATCTATTTTCAATATGTCTTTTTATCCTTTGCTGTTTAAACCTGTTTTAAAAGATTACATTTGGGGCGGCCGAAATTTAGAAACTCGCTTGGGCCGTTCGCTACCGGCCGATACTGTCATTGCCGAAACGTGGGAGATTGCAGCCCATAAAGATGGAACCGCAACAGTCATAAATGGATCATATGCAGGCACATTACTGACTACCCTACTTGAAGAACACGGCTTAGATTTAATCGGCAACCGCTCGAAATGGGCCAATGATCGAAATTTATTCCCATTGCTGATCAAGATTCTAGATGCAAATCGTAATCTGTCTGTTCAAGTGCATCCCAACGATAAATATGCGCTCGAGCATGAAGGCAATGAACTAGGCAAAACGGAAATGTGGGTTGTGCTTCATGCAGAACCCGGAGCAGAAGTGATCTTAGGTGTTGCGGAAGGGACTACACCAGAGCTGTTCAAACAGGCGATTGAAGAAGGGCGCCTAGAACCATTCCTAAATCGAATCCCTGTCCAGGCAGGTGACCATATTAATGTCCCGGCCGGATCTTTGCATGCAATTTTGGGTGGTTTGCTAATCGCTGAAATCCAGCAAAACTCAAATACAACCTATCGGGTTTATGACTGGAATCGTATGGGGCACGATGGAAAGCCACGCCCGTTGCATGTTGAAAAAGCGCTGGATGTAACCAACTTTAACCAAGTAGCTCCGGGCAAGTCAGGCGCAACTAAAATCTCAGATTCAGAAGGTATCAAACGAGAACTGCTGAATAAAACAGAATATTTTACCGTTGAGCGAGTAATGCTTGAAGCAAATGCCTGTTTTAAAGGCAACTGCAATGGTGAAACGTTTGAAATTTGGGGGGTTATCAACGGGAGTGGTCAAGTATCGGCCGGAAATGTCACAGAAAGGCTCGATGCCGTTCAATTTACCCTATTGCCTGCGGCCGTTGGCGATTTCACCATCACATCAGACCAAGAAACGACATGGCTTCGAGCATATGTTGAGTGATTTTTAATATAACCCCATCACCCGTCTAATTCTATCTAAACAAATTAAGTGTTAGGATGGCCAAAATGCCACAAATCGGCATCAGGCTTCCGAGCACAATAAGCCCCACCACACGAACCCCCGGCCTACGTCCAGATTCGATCATAAGGTCATACTCATCGATATCCATCTTGTCGGTTACTCCATTCCATCAATTTTTATAACTGAAACGGACAGTTATTAATATCTGAAACTATATTTAATTTTGACAAATTTAGGGCTGCTATAGGCTGAGTAAAATCAATTCTCATTTAAGAGTGCTGCATGTGCCATCCTTTTCTCAGTCAGCAAAGGAAGGTAAAACTGATATAGAATGTTGCACAAGCCCTAAAACTCACTACATCATATGTAGGTTTACAAGAGTTTTAGAATAGCCTATAAGTAACTGTTCTCAGTTTTGACAATCACATCCGTGCGCCAAAGCTTCCAGACTTTATAAACAAGCTCCAAAACAGCCAACAAGACGCCATAATAAACAATTGACCGCCTCCATTTATTTTTATGAAGAGCAAGGTAGGATGTAAGGTGTTACCGTTAATTTTATGTCCGGGAGCTCATACTAAAGGCTATTAAATTTCTAATACAAATTTATCAGAGAATACAAGACTTCCAAGGCAGGTATAACTCATGGAATTAAATCATATTTTACAAGTACTAAAACGCTGGATAGCAGTCATTGCTGGCGTTGTAATAGTCATTACAGCAGGTATCTACTTTAACCTACGTAGCAACTCCACAACCTACAGTTCGTCAGTTAGATTACAATTGACAGCTCCTGATCGCGATGATGTTCGCTTAGTTGATGAATATCGGTATGTTAATCAGCGTGAAGAAGCAACATTAGCTCAAAACAATTTCACAGAAATCGCAAAAGGACGTGAAGTCTACAATAGCACGCAAGAAACCTTAGGCTTGGCTGATAATCAAATGGATTATTCCATTGAAGTCACACCCATTCATGATTCTGATTTTGTTGTGGTAACTTTTATTAGCCCAAATGAAGAAAATTTAGTTGATATTGCAAATGTACATGTCGTTGAAGCCATCAAACATTTAGGCAACACACGAGCATTATCTTCCGAAGCCTCCAGCAATTCTTTTTCGATTCAGTTAACTGAATCAGTTGCCAACTTAGAGCTAGCTGACGCAGAGCTATCTGCTTTTCAAGCACAACATAACATTATTTCTCTGGGCAGTGAAATCCAAATTGAAGAGCGAGTGATTGAAAACTTAGAAATCCAGAAAGCCAGCCTTCAACTAGAACTATCTGAAAATGACAGTGCTTCAGCTCAATCCCAAAACACAGTTGCAGGTCTTGAAGCTCAAATCAATGCGATTGACGTTCAAGTCCAAGAAGTAATCTTAAACCAGCTTGTCCTTGAGCAAACAGAAATCCTTAGTGCTGATGCTCTTCCAGAGGAATTAACCGCGGCTCAACGAGCTGATTTAACCAAATTATCAGACTCGATTGCAAGCCAAGCTGAAGAGCTCCAAAACTTGCGCCTAGCCAAATTACAGCAAGATAAAGAGCTGTTGGTTGCACAGTTAGACTCATTACAAAGTTCAGGGGTTGAGAATCAAGCTACCCTTGAAATTGACAATCTAATTACTGAGAGCCGCACCCATCTAGCGACCTTACTTGCTTTGGAACCTGAGTATAATATTCTGAAAGCTAATGCGACAGGTGCATTAAACACTTACGAGCTAGTTCTAGAGAAATACAATGAATCTCAGGTGCGGGCTGAAGTCAATCGTGGCGCAAACTTTGTCCAGGTTGTTAATCAAGCATTCTCAACATCGCTCAATCCAAATCCCATCGTTCAATTCATTGTTATGGGCTTTGCTGCAAGCTTTGTTTTGGGCATTTTGATCGCCTTTTTGCTGGAGTATTTTTACCCCGGACCACCCAATTCAGAATCTCCTATTAGATCAGGTAGAAAAACCTCAAAAGATCAAGGGGTTCATATTGGGGAAAATATCGAGAACCAGCCAGCATAATTCGTTTGTCATTCTGAAAAACAAAAACTTGTTTTTTCAGCGTGACAGATTACGATCATGTCAACAAACTCTGAAGTATCCACGATCAGTTTGAGTGAGCCGAACCCATCTCTTATTCCAGAGGGTGAATCGCTAAAAAAGCTATTTATACCTTTGGGAATTCTACTCTTAGGCCTTCTTTACTTTAGCTCTGTCTCTGATCCCAGCACCGTTTTACTCGTCATCCTAGGATTGATTATAACAATCCCGGCCGGCATTCTGGCATGGAATCATCCAGAGCTCAGCTTACTCGCTCTTGTATTCTTAGAATCCAACATCATTCTTCCAGATGAGCTGGTTGATGTACGGTTAGGTGTCGGAGGCTTAGATTTAAGAGATATTGTCTTGCTTGGGACTTTAGGAATTACTTTTGTTAAAGAACTTCTTCAACGCAGAATTACACTGAAACTTTTCCCTATTAGTGGACTACTGCTTCTGTTCTTGATCTTAGCTTCTTTTTCTTTAATCAATGCTCTTGTATTTGAAAAGGCGGCATTCAATTGGGCATTTAATGACTATCGATTAATGCTCTACTACACGCTTTTCTTTTCAGTTTCTTGGGGTATCAGCAGTCAAAAGCAGTTGAAAACTTTTATTGCAGGGCTTTACGGAATAGCGAACTTTGTAGTTTTATTAATGATTGCTCAACCATTTTTTGGAATAGATAATTTACTTACCTCGGGAATGAGCAAATGGCAGATTACAGAAGAGGCAGGTGAAGGGTTAAGAATTCTCCCCCCACTTATCCTGCTAATCGCACTCTTGATAGTTATATCGATTTGCTATGCTTATTTCACAAACAATCGCAAATATCGGTTAATTGCAATAGCCCAATCATCGGTTTTAATTCTTGGTTTCCTACTCACATACACAAGATCAGCTTGGGTAACAGTTATTTTTGCTCTATTACTCGTTTTAGCATATATCGCCTTTTACAATTTCAAACAAGTTGGAACTGTATTACTCTTTATTTCACCAGTCTTGTTGAGTTTTGTTCTGTTTTTTACGACTGTACCAAAATCTACATACTCGTCTTTACCACTTGTAGGAGATTTTCTAGAACGTGGAGCATCTATATTTGAGACAGAAGAAACAACCGAATCGGACTCGTTACAATGGCGGTTTTATGAAAATAGTGAAGCGATACGGTCAATTAGGGAACGTCCAATCTTTGGTGTCGGTCTTGGCAACCAATATAGAGAAATAACTATAATTTTAGGCGAAGCAGCGGGTACCAGAACTACAGATGACATAACTCGTTTAACCCGATACGTTCACAATAGCTTTTTAAGTATGGCTGTAAAAATGGGGCTATCAACATTGTTGCTATTTTTAACAACTTACCTAGCTTTTATTTTCGTTTCTTGGAAACTCCACTTTAAAGTAAGTGACGCTGTCTATAAAAGTATTGCAATGGGAACCGCAATCACATTTGTTCCGTGCTTATTTTGGGCACAATTTTTCTCTCTTTATACAGAGTCAAATCACATTACTTCAGTTGCGATTTTTATGGGGCTAGTGGCGGTCATTGCCGAATCGGTACACAATAATAATACGCATGACCAGATCGATCTTGAACCAACTCAATCAGCAGCTTAGTTCAACCTAGTAAGCCTTTCCCACATTAAAGAAATAAAGAAAAAACAGACATGAAAATCTCTTTCGTCGCTTGGATAGACTATAATCGCAGATCAGAAATTCTAGCTGAATTCTTTGGCGCCACCTTGCACCACATTTCATTTGGCCAGCGTAAAAAGAAGTGGCAGGTTCCTATTCGGTACTTGGTTCAAAGCGTTCAAACGTTTAGGGCGCTTTTAAAAGACCGGCCGGACGTTGTTTTTGTACAAAACCCACCAATCGTCATTATGCTACCTGTGCTGCCATACTGCTGGCTGTTTGGGGCCAAATACATCATCGATTCACACACGGGTGCATTCACTGACTTTAAGAAAACGTTAGGCTTGCATAAATGGCTTTCAAAACGCGCTCTAACCACAATTGTTCACAACAGTGTCCAAGAAGAAATCATCAAAACATGGGACGTATCGTATTGTGTTTTAGGCTTTTCAGAGGCTGAATATCCGGCCGGGAAATCAATCCCAATGGCTGATGGGTTTAACATCGCATTTTCTTGTAGCTTTGCCCCAGACGAACCAATCGCCGAAGTATTTGAAGCGGCCAGAATGTCACCTGATGCAAACATATACATTACAGGTAATCACAAATTACTAGACCCCGCCCAAACTAAAATGAAGCCAGCGAACTGCCATTTCACCGGCTTTTTATCGTTTGATGAATATGTAGGGCTTTTGAGAGACTCAGATATGGTGATGGCGTTGACAACTCGGGATGAAACATTGCTGAGCGGTGGGTTTGAAGCGGTATCTTTAGAAAAACCGCTTATCGTTTCAGATTGGCCAATTCTTGAGCAATATTTCTCAGAAGGCAGTGTCCACGTCGACAATAGTGCGGCCGGCATCGCCCAAGGAATACGAGATGGCATTGAAAACTTGCCAGCCTTAAACGAAAAAATTAAAAACAAAAGAAAAAGTCTAAATCAAGAGTGGCAACAATCGGGTGAAAAAATCAATCACCTCATCAAAGATTTTGCCCTTTCAAAATAATATCGCCGCATAGGGCGAGTTAACCAATCATAAGCAATTCAGGAATTCACTGAAAAGAGGAACTTTAGAATGAGTGACATGCAGTTATCTGAAGCAATTCAGTCACAGTCGGAAAATTTTTGGAACGGCAAACGGGTCTGCGTTACAGGCGGAGCCGGTTTTTTGGGTTCGTTTGTTGTTGACAAATTGAAAGAGAGAAATCCAGCTGACATCTTTATACCACGCAGCAGTCAGTACAATTTGGTTGAAAAAGAAGCAATCAAGGACATGATGAATGACGCAAAACCAGACGTCATTATTCACCTTGCAGCTAATGTTGGCGGTATCGGAGCTAACCTAACCCATCAGGCTAATTACTTTTACGACAACCTGATGATGGGAACCCAGCTTATCCACGAAAGCTATTTAGCAGGGTTAGATAAGTTTGTAGCCATCGGCACAGTTTGCGCTTATCCCAAGTTTTCACCGGTCCCTTTCAAAGAGGATGATTTGTGGAATGGCTACCCAGAAGAGACCAATGCACCTTATGGATTAGCCAAAAAGATGATGCTTGTACAGTCTCAGGTTTACCGTTCACAATATGGATTCAATTCAATCTATCTGTTACCGGTCAATCTGTATGGACCGAAAGACAATTTTGATCTTGAGACGTCACACGTTGTGCCCGCTTTAATCCGCAAATGTCTCGAAGCAAAAGAGTCAGGCGCTGATCACATCGTCGCATGGGGTGACGGTTCGCCAACCCGTGAGTTTTTGTATGTTGAAGATGCGGCCGAAGGGATCTTATTAGCAACTGAAAAATATAATGGCTCTGAGCCAATCAATATTGGCAGCAGCTTTGAAATCAGCATCAAAGACCTAATGGAAACCATTGTTAAGCTTGTTGGATTCGAAGGTGAGATCCGCTGGGACACTTCACGCCCGAATGGGCAACCACGCCGCAAACTGGACGTGAGCCGGGCCAAAGAGCTTTTTGGATTTGAATCTCAAACATCTTTTGAATCTGGCCTTAAGAAAGTAATTGATTGGTATATCAAGAATTCTTAATCTATCCCACCTCTTCAAACTCAAACTTAGAATTATAAATAGGATTTATACATACCCTGTTAACTGAAATATTTAACGGGGTATGTATGGTTCATTCTTAATCCCCCAACTTCCTCCAAATAATTCAAATAAATGAGCAACCAGAAACCCGCACGAACTAGTTTCAATCTAAGTGTATTTCTTAACGGCGCCAGTACCGCTATTAATGTTGTTTTGCTATTGGTTGAAGGGATGATTGCTGGGCGATTTGTAACAGAAAGCAACAATGGGATCTTCAGTATTCTCATTAGTCTTATCTACTTTTTTATGGTCTTTTCAGATTTAGGCTTCAAATCTGGAATAACACAGCGAATAGCGTCCGCACCAGATGAGAGAAAAGAAGATTTAGCAAATAGCACAATCACATTTAGACTTTTAGTTACGTCTATAGTCGCCATATTTTTATGGTTTTCAAAAGATCTAATAGCGGCATTCCAAGGGTTTGAAAATATTGATGCCTACATGGGTTATGTCATATTCATGTTTTTTGCCACAAGCATGGACGAGTTAATGATTAGCCTTTTGAGGGGGTTCCAAACACATAAGCCATTGGCCACGCTACAAATTGTAAAAGCTGTTACCCGCTTATCCACAACGGCGATTCTAGTCTTGTTTTTCGATCTTCAGTTGCTTGCATTAATCATCTCTTGGAGCTTTGGGCTAGGTTTAGCAGCATTCATTGCTTATTTCAGTTTACCGATTAAAAAAAGATTTTTTATTAATTTAAAAGAAATAATAGAAGTCATCAAGTTTTGCAGACCGTTAATCGTTATTAGAATCGTAGCCTTTTTCCGCACATATGCATCCAATTTTTTACTCGTTGGATTATTAACACCTGAAGCGGTTGCTTTCTATGCATTTGCCCAAAAGATACCCAACGGCCTACAAAGCCTCACTGAATCATATAATTCTGTCTTTTATCCTAGGATTACAGAATTAAGAGCTAATGGCGATTTAGAAGGTGCAAATAATTTGTTAAATAATTCGCTGAGAATTCTTTCTTTCTTACTAGGTGGGGTCGCTTTATTTGGTTTTGTCTTTGGAAACGAAATAATGACTCTATTATTCTCCGAAACATACTCAAGAATTGGGTATCTTTTTGGACTGATTTTAGTAGGTCTACAAATTCAAGTTGTGAATTCATTTATCGGATTTGCTTTAACGGGTGCAGGGTCTCCAAAAGAAAGCTCAATCGTGATCTCTGCAAGTACACCGTTTATGCTAGGTATAAATTATGCTCTAATTTTATCGCTAGCCAATGGAGTCTTGGGACCAGCGTTAGGAATTATAATTGAAGGCACTATATTAAATGCAGTGTTTAAGAAAGTAGCTCAAATACATCAATATTCAATTCAAAGTATTCAATATATAAAATCGACTATCTTAATGGCCATTGGTATTGGAGCGTCATTTTTCATTGAACAAATGCTCAATATTACAGATACAACCCTAATGAGCTGGAGCTTAAATATCTTTCTAGTTTTAGGATATGCGGGAATTGCATACCTATGGAAAATAATCACAATTGAAGATATTAATTTTCTAACTAATTTAAGAAAAAAATAAAAAATAAAATTCAGGCAGTTAGCTCCATTTCAAGGCAATTATGATAATAATTCGAATAACCGGCGGCATGGGAAACCAAATGTTCCAATATGTTTATGGCCGTGTCGCTGAAAAAAAATATAACCAAAAACTTGCTTTTGACCTCACTTGGTACAATATCTCATCATCACATCGATATCGTGAGCTTGAAGGCCATGAATCATACCGACTATCAGCCTTCAGCATAGAGCCCGAACTGATTAATGATACCCAATCTCAGTTTTTCAATAGCAAACCGGGAAAGTTAGTAAATTTAATCCATTTTAACCTGATCGATAGAGGCATAAAGCCTTTAGGTCCAGCCTATTTCCAAGGTTATTGGCTTGGAGAGTCCTTTTTTGAGCATATGAAAGATGATGTAGTCGATATGTTTAAAATTACAGATATTGAAAATCAGGATGCGTTAAAGTATAAGAGAAAAATTGAAGGGAGTTCAGCCCCAGTCAGTATGCATATAAGACGTGGAGATTATAAAAACCACAAACACCTTCAAGTTTGTACACCTGAATATTATAAAAGTGCAATAAAACATCTAGATAAGACTTTAGGCAATTACGAATTATTTGTCTTTTCTGATGACATTGCTTACTGTCAAGACATGCTCAAGGGAATCCCCAATGTCACCTTTATCGAAAATGGCGGCTCAGACGTTGATGAATTCAAATTAATGATTCACTGCAAGCATCACGTCATATCTAACAGCACTTTTTCTTGGTGGAGCGCATGGCTGGGTGAAAATAGATCTAATGATAATCGCATGGTTCTCACGCCAAACCGCTGGTTTAATCAAACCGAAGGTGAATCTCAAGCCGCCAAATCACAGGATGTTAATAAAATTATCCCAGAACGTTGGACTAAAGTTGAATTTTAAAAAGTGATTCCCCAATCACAAACCACATGAGTATAAATACCAACCTATCAAAAAAAATGAAAACTATAGTCTGTATTTCACCTGATTCATGGAATGCCCTTTTTCGATCAAGACAACAAATCATGTCTCGTTTAGCAAAGGATTTTCAAATCATTTATCTTGAGCCAGGGCGCTTAGTTGGTGAGAATCAGTTAAAGAGTGCCTTGAATGCAACCAAAAACTTTTTCCAAATTTCTACATATGAGCCAATGGAAAATATTACGGTAGTGACGGGTGTACCAAACCTACCTCAATTTCGAACACAGCTACCTACATCGGTTTTAAAAGTTAGCTATCCAATAATCAGCCGGATTAACTATTTATATAACAAAAGGCACTTTAAAAAAGCTTTGAAAGAGTTAAATGTCGAAGACCCTATTTTATGGCTCTGTGGCTTTGGCGATTATGGGATGGATGCCCATCGATTTATAGATGATATTGACAACAGCTTATCTTGCTATCAGGTTTATGATGAAAGTCCTGATTTTGCTCATAATAAACGTATTCAAAAACAGTTGCGAAACGCTGACAATATCACTTCTAAAAAAGCTGATGTTGTCATAACGACCTCAAAATCACAAATTGATCGCCGAGAACATCTAAATCCACAGATGTTCTTTACTCCAAACGGTGTGAATTTCCCGCTGTTTAATGCACCCTTGCAAGAAGATATTCCGCTTCCGGCCGATATTGCTCAATTGCCTAAACCAATTATTGGATTCTCGGGCTGGATGGGATATCAAATTGATGTCCCCCTCTTAATTAAAATAGCGAAAATATATTCAAGCGGCTCTATTGTTATGCTGGGGCCAAATGACATTCCTTCATCCGATGACCTTAAACAGTTTATGGCAATGGATAATGTCCACTTCCTTGGCCGAAAAAAGCCTCAAGAATTACCCGCTTACTTCCAAGCTTTCGATGTTGCAACAATACCATATGTTTTAGAAGGACATACAAGATTTATTTACCCGCTAAAGCTACATGAATATTTAGCCGCTGGCAGGGCTGTTGTATCGACCGATTTACCAAACTTATATCCTCACAAAGGGGTTGTAAAAATTGGGATGTCACATGATGAGTATATAAAACAACTTGCTGATTCTATTAGCGACTACAGTCCACAAGCCGTACAAGCACGTACGGATCTAGCAAAACAATATTCGTGGGATGATAGAGTCAAAGAAATTAAAACTATTTTAGAGCAACAATTAGAACGAAAAGCAAAATAATTCATGCTTAGGCTTGCTAGGTAAGCAAAGTTTTTTTTCAATAAAAAAGCCACCTTAATCGGTGGCTTTTTTGCTATATATACATATGGGCGGCTAAATTATCGGCTGGGAAGACTATTAGGGTTCATCTCCCGGCCGGTCAGCGGCAGATAAATATCAAAGTTCTGAGGTTCGCTCATCAATATTGAAAAGGCATATTCCCGGGTGAAACCTCGTGGTTCGGCTGTCACAGTAGGCGCTTCGCCAACTGCAACAGAAGCTCCATTGTTAGTGAGATGCCCTACATACCACACCTGATCGCCTCCATTTGAGTATGGGATAACCGACTTCCCTTTGCCTGATCCATCAGCATACGCATCGAGAAATCCAATCGCAATCTTTTGACCGGGCTGCAACGTTATTTGAGGTGAGCCTCCATCTGCAAACGGGTAGCTTTGAGGGCCAACATCAGGCGATACTCTGGTCGTACCAATTGAAAGAACTATAAAGTCATCATCCCCGTTAACCCTAACTACAAATGGGGTAACAGGAGCGTTTGCCGTACCAGCATAATAATCAAACTTCCGAACCTGAAGTACTTTTGTAGTCGTTGATGAATTTGTATAGGTATCAGACTCATTCACAACAATATTCGATTTCCAATCATCAACACTTTTGCCTGCCACTGAAGATGGATTTCCAAGATCAACAATTTCAATACTAGCACTATTTACCTGCCAGCTAATTGTTTTCTCGCCGACACCACCGTTACCATCAAGTGCAGCAAAGTTAACCATAAAGGTCCCTGCCTGTGTATAAATACCTGAGATAATGCCGGTTGTGGGATTTAAACTCAACCCTGGAGGCAAACCTTCTGCGCTTATAGCAAGCGTATCATTATCTGCATCTTCAGCAATTACGGTTAATTCAACCGTTTCGCCAACTTCACCAGTTTGATTTCCTGGGGCTATAATTTTGGGGCTACTATTCTTGATTTCCCAAATAAATGTTGCACTCGCAGCACCACCTTCACCATCTAATACACCGATCGTTACATCAAAAGAGCCCAACTCGGTTGCTGTCCCGCTAATCTTGCCTGTTACAGCATCAATTGATAATCCGGGTGGCAAGGGGTTGGCGGGGCTGCTACCAAAAGTTAGTGTGTCATTATCAGGATCAGTCGCGACAATAGCCAAATCAATCACATCTGCACGTGTATTAATTTGGTTTCCGGGGTTCGTGACGATTGGGTTCTGATTTGGTGAAGATGGGTCGATAATATTCCAGTTAAAATCAAGGGTTGCACTACCGCCTAAACCATCTTCAACCGTTATTGTCACAACATAGTTGCCAGCAACCGTTGGTGAGCCGGAAATATCACCACTACTCTCGTCGATTTCAAGGCCAACGGGTAAACCGCTTGCATCAAAAGTAACAGAATCGCCATCAGGGTCAGTAGCCACGATTGTTAGATTAACCACATCACCAAGGTCATTCTGTTGATCACCGGGTGGTGTAATAACTGGGTTTTTTGTAGACGGTTTAACAAGCAAGATTGAAAATGCATAATCTCGTGTTTGGTTTGTAATTGGGTTGATGCCCGACTCGATAATTGGCGCTTGCCCAACCACTAAGGAAGCGATCTTTGCTCCGTTTGACTTGCCCAGGTAGTAGATTTCATCTTCTCCACCGTCAGCCGGTAGCCTGCGAGCAACAATGGAAGTCGGCTCTGGTGGTGAAGTGCCATCAGCAAACGCATCGATAAAGCCAATTGCAATTTTTTCACCAGGCTGGACAACAATTGTAGGCTCAGTCAGTCCATCATTAAAAGCATAACTTTGCGCACCTAAAATAGTTGGGATACGCGAGTCACCAATCGCTTTTACAGTGAAATCATTGTCTTCGTTAACGGTAACAACAAATGGTGTGATGGGGCCATTTATGTTGCCTGCATAAAAGCTGAACTGTGATAGCGTGATTTCTTCTTCAGTATCAGATGAATTTGTATAGGTATCAGACTCATTAATAACAAGGTTTGATTTATACCCATCGGCCGTCCCTAAAGCGGTGGAGCTGTTACCCAATGTTGTTTTGATCGGTTTTGGTTTTGGAGTTGGATTATCAGTCCCGGGCTCAGAAGAAACATGGACAATAGCAGCTTCAGATGGTACACCAGCCGCATTAACAGCAAACAACATCCAATAACCAGGGGTCATGACATTAATATTATCATGTGCTTCTAGTGTGTATTGACCATCTCCCGTTTTCGTGGCTTCAAGAGTTAAGCGACGCACATCTGTATTTATTTGATGGGTTGTCGAGGACATTTTGATGATATTAAATGTCACCTCATTCTTACCACTACCATCAACAGTTACGTCAAATGTATTACTCGCCTTGACCCCGTTTTTTCCTGTAGGAGCACTCGTTATTTCTGGCCGGGCAGCCAAAGTGCCATCAGGGTTAAATAAATAGGGGGGTGAGTAGAACTGAAGATTATAATGGTGTTTAAAACTCTTTGTACCAGGATAATCGTTCGATTCAGGGCAATGCTCACAATCCCCACCAGCCTGCCAAATACGGCCGTCGGGCATTAACAATGAGCTGGAATGATAGTTACGTGGAGTCGTTAGCTCAGCCATTTCAGACCATGTATCTGTCTCTTTATTCCATAGCTCAGTTGGATAAACGGTTCCATAATCAATAAAGATTTTTCCATTGGATTGGCCTCCTGAAACAAAAACATCACCCGTTGGGAGCTGAACCATATTATGAAAGGCACGGTCGTAGTTCATCGGAGCTGCATATTCTGACTGGATACTAAGTTCATCGTTTATATCAATAAGCACCGTTGTACGGCGGCTTTCAGTCTTATTATTACGCCCACCAGAAATAAACAAGATACCCTCATCGATCATCAGGGCATTACCCCAATGACGATAATCATCATTTTCTGCACGAGTCCCTTGGTTAAAGATTTTCTCAGCCGATGGGTTGATCTCATGCATCGTTGGCACACCACCTGAGTGAAACAGGTTGCTATTAGGCATGAGGTGCAGATATGGATAGTAGTTACTATTGTAATAGCCGTTGTCTGCGTGCAGTGGTGAAAGATCTAAACCGGTTAGTTTTTCCCACGAAACACCATTCCATATTTCAGGATTGTCACTTTGAAATTCGTGGTCATTTGCAGCCACAGTCGATCCCAAAGCATGGAAAACTTCACCGTTTGCCATTGCTACAGTCGTGCCATAATAATGTGGCTCTTGCATATCTTCTGTACGAATCCAAGTTGTGGTTTCCCAATCGAAAATGCTAGAAGCATCTTCGTACACGTCCCCACTAGTTGGATCCACAGATCCACGGCCGCCGCCAGCTAAAATCAGGCTGCCATCTGCCATTAAGGCTGGACCAGGACAAAATGTGTCATGATTTGAAGGTGCACCTGTGTCACCTATAACCAACGTTTTAGGATCGATAATGCTAATCCCTTTACCAGGACCAGTTGGCTGCCCACCTTGCCAAAACATTACTTGGCCATCGGGTGTTTGCGCAGCCGCAATTGCACGCTGAGGCAAATCAATTACATCGCCCCATCGACCGTGGCGGGCGGGATCATTTTGATCAACTTTAATAAAAGTAGCTTTATCATTAAAGCCAAAAAGATCCACCGTATCGCCGGGTGTATACAGGTTGCAAACTTCGGTTTCATGCCTTGCTGAATCAGAATCGCTGCTTAATTTATGACAGAGATAAGCAACATAACCAGCGGTCACTTTAATCGAACTTGCATTATTGTCTCCAATGTCAGTTCCTCCCAATTCCGTAATTCCATCTGAGAAAATCACAGAATCACCTGTAAAGTTAGTCCCTGTGTATACAGTAGCTCCATTAAAAAAATCATCGGCCGAAAATCCGATCGAATAGCTATAACTACGTAAAAGGTTGTACTCTTTTAACTCTTTGCCTTGATTTGTTATAAGGACTTTTTCACCTTGATTTAGTGCAGGAGTGTCTGTATCAGCAATATATCCATCAGAAAATTCAACAAGAGGATCGGGAAGTAATGCCCACACTTCATTTTGGTCTAAATCAGAAGCATTAGCTTTTTGCCCCATCATCCCATTGGCCTCTGCAGGGATCGGGTTTCCACCCCCACCCCAACCTTCACCGGAAGCATCTGCATCCATAAAGCCGGTTGCCATCTTTTCACCAGGGGCTAACACGACAGTCGGAAGGCTGTCTGCAAACGGAAAACTATTGGCTCCAATGCCGTAGCTGGCAGATGTCCTCGTTTTACCAACCGCTAAAATTGTGAAATCATTATCACCATCAACTTTAACAACAACTGGGGTGACTGGATTACCTAGCTTTTTAGCATAAAAGTTAAACGTATCCACTTTTATAGATTGAGCGACAGTGCTTTTATTTAGGTAGGTGTGGGTTTCATTGATAAAAAGCCCCGGATTATGCAGATCGGTAAATGGGCCATCCTGAGTGTAATCATTTCCCAATGTATGCGGATAAAGTCCGGCAGGCGCCTGCGCTTCAAGAGCAACAGCCGTCGCGAGATCTACATTATTAGTTACGGCAGATACGGCCGTGGGTGCCGAAATTATCAACAAGCCTAAAGATAAAATCAAAACGGCAACAATTCCCCTGCTTGAAACTTCAAAATATAGTCTTTTCATGATCAACCCTATTCCTAAATTTAATTCTCGTCTTCCATTTATCACTAATGGATGTAAGGTCCCTAGTTTTTAGACGATCTAAATGATTCAGTCTCAAATCAAAGATCGCTATTCGGCCAACAATTATGCTATTTTGTTGAATATTTTTATCAGAGTTGGCTTGAGTGTGGCCCATTCCTAGCACGAAAAAAATTAACGTGAAAATGGGAAGTTGGGCAAGTTGATACTACATATCTGATCTTACAACTTTACTTTCATCATAGTACAAAAAGGGGATTTCAAACCATTTCTGATCTGAAATCCCCATATTCTCATGCGTTACTTCAGCATGCTTAAATTAGAGCGATAAACAGCAGATGCTAGCGACCTACCAGTGGTAAGAACACCTTCACCAACCCGGTTGGTGGAACAACAATGCCATCAATGTCCCAGAAGATTGTGATAGAGGTTTCTCCACCATTCCCATCTGAAGCTGTGATTGTTGATGTCCATTGGCCACCAGAGAGCAGTTCACCTGAAATTTCACCTGTTGCTGGATCGATTGTCAATCCATCAGGGAGATCAGTTGCACTGTAAGTAATGGTGTCACCATCTGCGTCAGTTGCCACAACGGTCAAGCTTACTTCTTCACCGCGTGAACCGGTTTGGTCCCCGGGTGCCGTTGTAAATTCAGGAGGTGTATTTACAACCCAAGTGAATTCGGCCGAGCCGATCAACCCGTTGGTGTCTTCTGCAGATACAACCACGCTGTAGCTTCCAGCTACGGTTGCTGTCCCTGAGATATTCCCGGTAGCACTATCAATTGATAGTCCCGTTGGCAAACCAGTTGCGCTGAACTCTAAGGTATCACCATCGGCATCAGTAGCTGCCACTGTGAGATCAACCACTCCGTTTACAACTGTGCTTTGGTCACCAGGATTGGTTACTTCTGGCTTGCTGTTCACATTCCATGTGAATGTAGCCGAGTCGCTGCCGCCATTGCCATCTTCAGCCATGACGGTCACAACGAACGTACCACCTTCTGTGAGAGTACCTGAGATCACACCAGATGCTGGGTTAATGCTCACACCTGGAGGCAAATTAGTTGCACTGTAGGTGATCGTATCCTCATCAGCATCTTCAGCTGATACAACCAAAACAGTGGCAATATCACCCTCGTTATTCATTTGATCAGACGGTGAGGTTGTAATAACTGGTGGCGTATTTACCACCCAATTAAATGTCCATGCATCAGAACCACCATCGCCATCATCACTATCAACACCATCATCAACAGTCAGCGTCACCGTATAGTTGCCGACTGCGGTTACTGTTCCAGATATCAATCCGGTAGCTGAATCGATATCGAGCCCGGTTGGAAGACCAGTAGCACTGTATTCCAACACATCAGCCGTGTTAGGATCAGTTGCTGATGCATCAAGGCTTACAGCTACGTTGATGTTAGTTACTTGGTCGCCTAATTCTGGTAGGACTGGATTGGCGTTAACGTCCCAAACAAAGCTATCGGATACTTCGCCACCAGTGTTATCGTTGACAGTAACTGTTACGGTGTACATGCCGTAACCAGATAGCGTTCCGGTAATTTTGCCTGTCGTTGAAATGATCTCAACACCGGTCGGTAACCCTTCGGCCGAATACTCTAAATCGTGCCCATCATCATCAGTCGCTTCAACATCAAAGTCGACCATATTGCCATCAGTACTGTTCCGGTCAGCAATCGGAGAGATTTCAGGAATCGTATTAACGTACCAGTTAAAGGTCACATCAACATCTACAAGAATCGCATCAGTTGCAGTTACTGTAACAGTGTATGTGTCAGCAGTGTCTACCGTTCCAGATATAACACCTGTGTCAGGGTCAATCTCTAATGTTGGTGGTAACCCAGTAGCACTAAAGGTTAGCGGTGTTGCTTCTGAATCAGTTGATACCATCTGCAACATAACAGAGTCACCAACGTTGTTGAACTGATCAAATGGCTGTGTTAGAGCAGGTGCTTCAGAAGCTAAGATAATCGCAAAGTTGTCAAAAACATTGTTTCCACTCTTCTCAGGAACAGTTGAAAATAGCTCAAAGGTGATTTTTCCATCATCGTCGGCCGTCATTTCAACAAGTTCTAGCAAGTAACCATGATCCCTATAGTTCTGGTCGTTAGTTCGGACAATATCCGCGACTTTTACTCCATTCGACCACAGTTCACTTGTCATGTCGCCTTGTTCGTCATAGACAAAATGGCGAGCCGCATAGAAACGAAGAATGTAAGCCTCATTTGGAATAAGGCCAGTCAGAGTTTGACCGATACCGCCTGGGCCGTGTCCACCAACATCCAAAATAATATTATCATTCAAAACTGAGCCTGGAGGAACAGGGTCGCCAGCTTCAATCAAGTCAACACTTTCACGGGTCACACGCCAGCCTGGCAATCCAGCACCACAAAGATGAGGGTTATCAGCAGCTCCCGTGTTCTCTAACGATTCAGTTGGAGGGAGCACAGCTTGCTCAAACCCGCCATTAGCCAGTTCACGCCACCCACCGGGTAAAGTATCAAGGTCCGCTAAATTATGCTCATTAGGGGTTGGGAACTTACCTTCAATTAAGTGGACATTATCAAGCAAAATACCATTTTTTGTGGTTGAGCTAGTTTCGTCTGATTGAAAGATGATCGTTGCTGTTGATGTCAATGGCGTAAATTCAAACCCATTACATGCGATAAAGTCTCTATCTTCATTTGTATGAATGCCTTTAACATCGGTTGAGTAAAGTCCCATCCCCATTTCTTCGCCATTAATGAAAACAGAGGCATCCGCTACAGTTCCAGCAAAACCTCTCGGTTCACCTTCATTCTTCTCAACGCGATAATCAACACGTAGAATATAAGGTTGCCCTGGTGTCAAGCCGCTTACTGTTTGTGAGATTGCACTAGAATTCAGATCTAGCGATTGCGTTCCTTCAATAGCGAGTCGATCCCCATTCGAATCAGTCCCAGTTTTAATATCTACGCCATTATTCTGATTATTATTGTCGTCTGGGTCAATAACGTCCCAATCGGAAATAGATCGTCTTGCTTCACCGGCGCCATCTGCTTCAAAAGAACCATTTTTAATCTGCCAAGGAGCATCAGGGGTTGGTTCAGGGGTTGGCAGAGCAATTGGTGTAGGGGTTGCCAATGAACTATCAACGCCCAAAGTAATATTAAACCTATAGTTTCTTTTTAGGTTGGTCAATACTTGAGGCGCACTATTTCCATATTTAACTGGATTTGGAGCTTGGTTAAGCTGAATGCTATACCCTGAATGTGAATCTTGAGTATTTGCACTTACATAGGTATACCAAATTGAGTCAGGATTACTTTTTTCATCAAGAGCTACAGTTGCACCAATATCGTTAACGACGCCACCATTACCATTGGCAAATGCATCCATAAAGCCAGGAAGCAATGTTTCCCCAGGAGCGAGGTTTACAGTTGCTCCACCATTTTTGAAATCAAAGAAGACGTTTCCAGCTTCATAAGTTGTCCGGGTTGTACCGATAGCAACGACTGTGAAGTCATAGTTGGTGATAGGGACATCTTTCGCAACTTTAACTAGAAATGGAGTAATCGGGATGTTTGGATTTTCAGCATGGAAGGTAAACTGAGTTACGTTAACTGTAATCGAGCCGTTTGTGTCATTTCTAACCCAATCTGACAAGTTAATGACCATATTCTCAATCGAGCCATCAACACGGTCAGTTGCAACATCAACAGCTTCATTTCCAAGAACAGTTCCTTGTTTAACGGTCCATTGGAAGGTAACGGTATCTTCGCCACCGTTACCATCAGAAACTTTAGCCGTTACATCAGTTGCAGCTTGAATTTGGTTGGTACTGCCGCTAATCAGTCCGGATGACGAGTTTAGATTTACTCCACTAGGCCACGCACCAACTTTAGAATAAGTAAGTGTGTCCAAATCAGCATCAGATGCCTGCAATTGAATATTTACTGGTTCAAAACGTGTTGTAATTTGATTTCCAGGAGAATTAAGCACAGGATCATTGTTTGGAGGAGCGGCAGCGATAATTATCCACTCAAACGTATCGGTAGCGATTTCAGCACCGGCCGCATTCTGCACACTAACATTTGTAGTCATGTTTTGCTGTGTTGAAAATGAGCCAGTAAATGTTCCATCAGGATTAATCCCAATACCGCCAGGCAGCGGGGATGCGGTATAAGTAATACCGTCAGTCGCAGTAATAGTTAAATCAACAGCATCGCCAACTGCCTTATTCTGATCTGGAATTGTTCCAACTGTTTCAGTTACAGCTGGCACCAGATTAGCCGGCCGCAATGCAGGGCTTGCCAAAGCAATCGTTGGCAAAATTAATAAAGCGGATAAAACCCATATCCATTTTTTAATCAATTGTGAATTCCTTTTTTTCATTATAAATTCCTAGGTATGAAAAGTTGCTCGGTTTTCAAACAGACAACTGCTTCATATGTTTACGAGTAGGGTTACGAGTGAGATATAACCTTTGAGAGCTTTTAATAGCTCAGGAAGCTGTGGAAAGAATCAACCACTTCTTGCACTATAAATCTCTCGATTTTAAAAATATTAAAAGTTCAATTTCTATCTTCCGGCCGATTTATGATGGTTTACTGTGTGATTAGAGGAAGAAAAATAACGATGTCTCCTTCACCGGCTGGCGGTGTCTTTACATACACTTCCCAAGTAAAAGTTATGCTGTCTTTACCCTCATTTGAGTCCGTAACCATAATTGTGACTGCATAAGTATCAGTTTTTGAGGCAACGCCCGAAATAACGCCCGTAATAGCTTCAATAGATAAGCCTAATGGCAAATTTATTGCTTCATAGCTCAAGGCATCATTTTCAGGATCGCTTGCTGTTAAACCCAGATTAACCGCAGAACCTTCAGCCGTACGCTGATTTCCAGGTGAACTGAGAACAGGAGCAGAATTTACAGACCAGACAAAAGTTTCCGTGTCTTCTCCGCCCTTTTCATCAGAAACAGTTACTTTAACTAAATAGTTACCGACTTTGGTTACAATTCCGGTTACTTTTCCTGTTCCATTGTCAATAGCCAATCCGTCCGGCAAGCTAGTACTAGCAAAATCAAGGCTATCACCCTCTGGATCAGTGGCGGATAATTCTAGATTAACCGCCTCCCCTGGCGGAGTAATCTGATCACTGACTGGTTGAAGAATAGGCACGCCATTAACAACCCAGCTAAGTGAAACAGAGTCCTGTCCGTTGTTGCTATCAGAAGCCACTATGACAACTGAGTAATCTCCGTAAGTAGTCAAACTCCCTGTTATTTCACCACTGTCCGCATCAATCGAGAGACCTGAGGGCAATCCGGTAGCAGCGTATTCAATCGCATCATCATCGGGGTCTGTGGCACTGACAGTTAAGCTTATTGGCTCCCCAACATTACTAAGCTGATCACTGATTTCATCGAGACTAGGTAAGCCGTTTACAAACCATTCAAACTTCACTGAGTCGGTTAAAGCTCCATCACTCACAGTTACATCGACGTCATAGTCTCCAGCCTGTGTAATTGTTCCTGAAATCAAACCATCATCTTCATTGATAGATAGTCCTATTGGAAGGCCACTGGCTGAATAAGTTAATTCATCTTCATCAGAGTCTGAAGCAACGATATCTAGAGAGACGACATCTCCGTTATTACTGGCTTGGTCACCTGGGTTTGTAGCCACTGGAGAAGCTTGTTTTTTAATGATACGGAAACCATCAAATGCGTTATTACCACCTTTATCAATATTCATTGAGAATAATTCAAAGGTAATTCTCCCATTTGAATCACTAACTAAATCAACTTCTTCACGAATATATCCATCGTCAGCATCTTGATCAGTGGTTCTGACAACCTCGAGTTTAAACTCCCCATTTGACCAAAGATGGCTAACCATATCTTCGGTGCCCCAGAACCGATGTCGAGCTGCGTAAAATTCAAGCATATAGGTTTCATTTGGTACAAGCCCTGTAATCGTTTGACCAATTCCGCCTGGACCGTGACCACCTACATCCATTACCTTTGTTCCATTCGGTGTGTTTGCCCAACCGGTAATTCGGTCTGTATTTTCACGGGTCACACGCCAATTAGGAATTGATTCACCACAAAGATGTGGATTACTGTTATCTGGTCCAGTATTTTCAGGATTAGATGAGTGATCACTGATCGTTTGCTCAAAACTCCAGTTTGCTAACTGCCGCCAGCCATCACTGTTTAATACTAATGTACTAAATTCATGTTCGTCTGGTTGAGTGGTTGATCTTTCTTCAAAGCGGATATTGTCAATTAATAGGCCATTTTGGGCATTATCTTCAGCTTGAAAGCGTAGGGTTATGCTTGAAGTAGTTGGTACAAACTCAAATTCGTTGCAAACAACCCAATCATTCTCTTCTTTACTATGGATGCCTGGCAGAGTCCCATCGAATAGCCCTTGGCGTAGTTCTTGGTTATCTACCAAGACTTTTACATCAGCCAATGTCCCAAATCCACCATCTGGATGCCCCCAATAGTCTAGGCGTAAAACATAAGGCTGGTTGGGGGTAAAGCCCGCGATGACTTGAGTAATTGTTGCATCGGCTAAATCAAGGAATCTGTCACCATCAGAGGCGCCTATAGCGTTAGACTGTTTGTTTTGAACCGTACTCATCACATCAACATCACCTGAAGTTACGGTCCAGCCATTCAATGAGTTAATGTTGTTCCCCTCAACTGAATCTTCGAAAGAGCCATTAGAGACTGTTGGCACGGCTAGGAGCGAGTTGTTCTGAGCATAAGTAGCTGCTTCGGCCGTAAAATTGGAGATGGCAAGCACAATCAATATCGCTTGCCCAAGAAGGAGACTTGCTCTTTTTTTGCTTAATTTTAAATCCATTATTGTTACTTCTATTTAGAATAATTATTAAGTAGGCGGCGAGCCAACCGGTTGCATAGCTCCAGTAATTGATCAACATCATGCAGCGTGAAGAATTGCCAAAATATTGTTATTGCAAAGTCTTACAGCTTTTCTTAATGGGAAATGTCCAAGCGCAGGCAGTTGCAGGTATTTGGGGCTGGTACTAACTTCTTACAGGGTAATATGGGCTAACTTTGGGGAAATATAGTCGATCATCCGATTTATATCAGTTTGGTCACAATTAGGATTCAACAGTTTTCAAGGGTGAATTCGAGCAAATATCGGACATTTTCGCATGTAAAGTATGCAACAACTAGAGAAGCTCAGTAGGATAATTCGCCGAAGGCTCACCAGAACATAACATCCTATGTTATTGCGAATTTATCAACCTACTCGTCCAACTTCTGTAACCGCCAAACCATCCACGTTAAAAACAGCAGAACCATAAAAACAAATAATGCCAAGCCACTTAGAATCATCAATATCGTATCGTTGGCCAAGGCATCCAGTAGATTCTGCTCACCTGCGATAACTTCTTCAACGGGGAATGATTCTGGATCACCTATAGCATCCTCGTCAACCTCATCTACTAAGTTCTCAGGGTCAGCTGGCACTTCAGCAATCGGAATCGGCGTGTTTGTTGGCACGGCGACAGTGGGTAAAGGGGTCGCGTACAACCGTACTTTACTAGCCACTGACCGTTTACTCTCTTCATCATAAAGTGACATCAATTGCCCAACTGATGTTAACCGGCTCCCCATCTCAGCACATAACTCATTGGTCGGCTGATAATCCTCAGTAAACACTGTTGCGAAATCGATGGCAAGGTCATTCGCAAAAATGTCTCGTGTCTCGTCTACCTGAGCAAATTGAGGATCAGCCACAACCCCTTGCAGAGTCCCGGTGTACATATTGAATTCGCAGTTATTTTCAAAATCGACATTCCCATCATCAAACTCTCCCCGGCCGAATACGTTAATCGACTTGGCTATACGATGTTCGACTTCGGCCGCATTTGACTGGAACGAGAGTGACCCCATATTCTGCTTATTGAAATGGCCATAGATTGTCATATGCTCAACCGACCAATTCCGGCCGACAGTCGGCTTTTCATTGTTCATCCCCAACGCGTTGTTGGTAAATCGGGTGATTAGTACATCGCTTATGACTAAATCATTAACCCAAGCGGTCGTGTTTTCTTCACCTTTGTCCCCCAAAATCAACGCATTCATCATATTTGGACCAATGATGCTCTGAGTTAACGTCAACCCATTTAAATCATTTGAGCTATAAATTTGGATCGCATCGTTGTGTGTACACCAATTGAAGCTTTCCATTCTATTAACGGGAGAGTCTGGGTATTTCCAATATTCTTCACTCATTTGTGGCGCCCCTTCTTCATCACAGCCAGATGGATCAGTTGCCGTACAGATTTCAGTAGAAGGGCTATTGTCTAGGCCCGAGTGCGGCCGCTGGTTGTAGAACCAGCTATAAGCAATAGAAATATCATCGATATTGTTAAATACGCCCTCGGCCGGGTTCGTAAAGTTAGACTGGATGGCGTCGGCCGCATTATCATGGATCTCCAAATACTCAAAGCGATGTCCTGTTCCGGCTAGTTTTATACCTGGGGAACCAGAACTTGGAAATGCTAAGCTTATCGGTTCTTCTTCAGTCTGCGTCTCACTTCCATCTAAATCAGGGCGGAACTCAACAGATCCATTATTATAAATTTCCATAAATCGCAGCGTTACATTACGACTATTTCCGTCTATGCCATCGTCTGTTCGATCTGGGTCAAACATAACCCCCGCCCGCCCCCAGCCATGAATCTGAAAACCTCCCCGTTTTGTCCCATCGATAATTAGATTAGAAATTCCTTCATTGATCCAAATCGCTGCATCTCCGGCCGCTTCAAGGCTGCCAGCCCCATTCCAGTCAAGTTGTCCACATTCTGGCAGAGGAACGCTATTCCCACCAAACAATACGGCCTGCCCATTGCGGCCATCCTCATGAGACAGTTCTATGCGGATCGGTAATTCTTCTGTCCCGCTGGCCAAGGGTTCTAATGTACTCGTATACACCATCGAGCCCCCCAACTCGCCCCCATCGACAAAGATCGTGTCTCCTGGAATCAATGAAAGCCAATTAATCTGATCAAGTTCGTTCCATGCATTGCCCCATGACTCACCACCTTGGTTATCACCATATTTAGAAAAAAAAAAGGTTTGCGGTTCAGATCTAACAATTGGAAGCGTGGTGCTAGATATCAACGTGGCTTGAGGCGCAATAATTGTAGGTATGGGGGTAAACGTTGCCTGAACCGTAACTTGTAGACTAATCTGATTAGGGTCGCTTATCTGATTGTGATTAAGTCGGTTGATTTGGTGCGCATTATTATTTGCTGAAACTACATTAACTGCAATTAAAAATGACAATATCGCGAAAAAAAAGATTCGATAAATTCTGTGCATCTATTTTTACTGGAAAGTCGACAGTCCATAAGTTTCCACCAAGCATGGTTAAAAAATTATCTGGTTCGCATTCCTCTTCCTTAGGTATGTCGATGTATCAGCTTTATGCCGATAAAGAAAACAGCTGTTTAGAACAAGCAAACCATCTGATAGCTTTACCATTTTAGAATATGACACAAAATATCTGCCGCCTCTGACCACAATAGCCATTTCCCTAAACATTTGCCTCTAGCCCCGATTTAAAAATTAAATATCTGACACCGATAGTACCTCCAAAACTCTGAAGATTCACTCGAGTTAAACATTTCTCATCCACTTTTTAACGCTATCTATATTTTCTAAAAACATACAAAAAAGTCGTCAGCTAAATTATTTAGCTGACGACTGATCTAGTTTTTACCAGATGAGGTTGACCCTCGCCCAGCTTTTATTACCGGTTAAAGTTTGAAAGCAGTTTTGAGACAGAGTAAGTCCCTGATCCAAGACCTGAGCAACGGCTTTCAGTTGGTGTGTAATCGTCTTTAAATACTGTGGCGAAATCGACATTCAAATTGGGCTCAAATACATCACCCCCATTAATGTTTTTAAACTTAGGGTCAACTTTTTGCCCGCCAATCGATTTCTTGTTGTATAAATTCCATTCACAGTTGTTGTTGAATGTCACATGTCCATCAGCAAACTTAGGTTCGCCGTAAACCATCACCGTTTTCTCGATCACATGGTTGCTGCCACGAGACCAGTCCATTTGTAATGCACCTTTCTGAGTGTTGCTTTGGTGGCCGTAAATCGTTACGTTCTTCAATCGCCAGTTTTCACCCGCATGATCGGCCGGGTTTTTCATGCCCAAACCATTGTGCATAAATCGGGTAATCACAACGTCTTCCAATGTTAGGTTGTTGACCCATGCGGTGGTGCTTGAACTATTGCGGTCACCTAAAATGAGCCCTGTCATGAAGTTCGGGCCGATAATCGTCCGTTTAATCGTCATGGTGTTGAAATCGTTGCCAGTGTAAATCTGGACACCGTCTGAGTGGGTACACCAATTAAATGCCTCACGACGCGGCGTATTTGGATAATTCCAGTAGTCTGGCCCCATTTGCGGTGCACCATACTCGTCACAGCCACTCCGATTACTACTCGTACATATGTCGCTCGATGGGCTGTTATCGCTACCTGAATGAGGCCGTTGGTTGTACAACCATGAGTCGGTCAGCTCAAAGTTATCCATATTGTTATAGGCCGAAGCGCTTTGAATAGCATCAGCACTATTGTCATGAATCCGCATAAAATGAAATTTATGCCCTACACCCGCAAATTCAATACCAGAGTCAGAATGACTAGGGTTAATAATCTGCACACCGCCATCATTCTCAGTGCGTACACCCCCATTGTTGTAAATTTCCATGTATCGTAACGTAATGTTACGTGTATTGTTGCGATTGAATTGAATACCGTTTGATTTCCAACCATGAATAACAATGCCAGGCATTTTCCGGCCATCAACAATAATATTTGAAATACCGCTATCAAAGTAGATGGCATTTGAACCGGCTGATTTGTGCTGACTATCGTTCCAGCTCTTCACACCACACTCTGGCAATGGCACCCTGTTACCTCCAAAGAAGATCGCCTGCCCATTGCGGCCGTTTTCGGCCGAAAGCTGCAAAAGGATCGGCTTGTCGCTGGTACCGCTTTTAGCCGGTTTTAACGTCGTACGATAAGTCATCGAACTTGACCCACCATCGATATAGACCGTGTCACCTGCTTTCAATACACTCCAATTTATTCGGCTAAGCTCATTCCAAGCGGTTGCCCACGACTGCCCATTGGCATTGTTACCATTACGAGAAACGTAATAGACATTTCCATTCCCATTTGCAATCGGTGTAGCCGTTGGTGGAGCTACCGTAGAAACCGGCGTCGTTGTTGGTTGAGGAATGACGCCCCCACCACCAGAGTCAGCAGCTAAAACAACTTTGATTTTGTCTAACTGGGTACCTGGTTCACGATGATGAACAGAAACGATGTGCTCACCTTGTGACAAGAAAATAATCTGCGGGTCAGATTTACCCCGATCATTGACATAGTCGCTGACAAATTTGCTGTTATGCGTAACATCCCACAAATATCCGGCCGCAGGTGCTTGGTCAACCGTTACATAGAATGAGTCTGAGCCACCATCAACCGCTTTCACAAGTGCTTCAATTTGATACTCACCCGTTGCTGGTACGGTGATGCAGAACTCAGCTCGGTTGATTTGATCAATAGTCAAAGCATTACCACGGCTCGAAGAGACAAAGATAAACCGGCCGCCGCTGGCACCCCCATCATAGCCGACTGTCATACCACCAAATAACGTTGCGTTTTCAGCTTCTTGCTCTAAACCACCACATATAGCGCCACCTGGCTGTGCCGTAGCTGTTGCGGTGGCTACAGGAGTTGAGGTGGCAACGGGTGGCTGAGTCGCCGTTACAGTCGGTGGAACCGATGTTGCTGTTGCTACAGGTACAGGTGTTTTAGTTGGTGTCGGTTGAACCGGAGCACTACCAGACACTTTAACCAGTTCAATCCGATCTAGTTTCACTCCAGGCTCTCGATTAATAATAGATATTGTGTGCTCGCCTGCACCTAACAAAACCAGCTGAGGGTCCGCTTTTTTGCGATTGTTCACTTCATCGTTGACGAAGCTATCGTTGTGACGCACGTCCCATAGATAACTTTCAGCCGTATTTCCATCGAGTACAACAAAGAATGAGTCACGGCCGCTATTGTTCGTTTGAACGCGGCCGATAATACGATAACCACCTGGCTCTGTAATCGTCACACAAAAATCTACACGATGTTCGGCCGCAGATGCCGATGACGATTCCCCAGCACTTGAGGGTGCAGACACATATTTTCCACCACTGGCGCTACTGCTTGAGCCAATCGCCATCTGGCCGTAGAGCGAAGCCGCCTCAGCTTCTTGAAGCAGCCCACCACACGCATTGTTGACCTCAGTTGGTGTTGCCACAGGAGGAGCAATCGTTGGTGCAAGGGTCGGCGCAATCTCAGTAACCGTTGGTTCAATCGGTACCCCGCCACCTGAAAGCTGAACAAACTCGATACGATCAAGCAGCGTTCCGGGCTCACGGTTGTAAATTTTCAAGCTATGCTCGCCAGCCGTTAAGCGAATAATCTGCGGATCAGTTTTGCCGCGATCGTTAATCTCATCATTAATAAACGTACTGCTTTTTTTGATATCCCATAAATATCCTTTCGCTGGCCCATTATCAATGGTGACATAAAACGAGTCTTTATTAATATCATTCGCCTGCGCTCGACCAATAATCTTGTATTCACCATCTTCAGGAATCGTCACACAAAATTCAGCCCAATTAAATTGATCAATCGCTTTGGTTGATTTACCAAATCCAGTCGGCGTATAAATAAATTTTCCACCGCTGGCGCTTGAATCAGTACCGATGGACATTCCACCATTTAAGATCGCAAGTTCAGCCTCTTGAATCATGCCGCCACAAGTTGAAACCGGCACAGAGGTTGCCGTTGCAGTCGCAGTTGGCAACACGGCCGTCGGCGTGGTTTCAACCGGGGTCGCCGTTGGGTTTTCACTCACAACGGTTGGCGTCGCAGGTTGAGAAGAACCTGAGACCAAACTAAGTTTGATTTTGTCTAACTGAGTGTTCGGTTCTCGATGGTAAACCGCCACAACATGCTCACCTTTACTAAAATAAACAATCTGCGGATCAGATTTACCTCGATCGTTAACTAAGTCTTCAGTGAATTCATCAGATCGTTTTGGATCCCACAAATATCCTTGAGCTGGAGCATTATCAACTGTCACATAAAATGAATCACTTTCTTGGTCAGCTGCCTTAACCCAGCCCATAATTTCGTAGTCACCAGCTTCTTCAATCTCGACACAAAATTCAGCCCGATGTTCAGGAGCAATCGCCTTGGTTGACTTTCCATGCTCGGAACTAGTGTAGATAAATTTGCCACCACTCGCTTTTGAATCGGTTCCCACAGTCATGCCACCAAATAAAGCGGCAAGCTCCGCTTCTTGCTCTAAACCACCACAACTTTCAGCATTGGGTGTTTGGGTAGGTGGTATTTGTGTAGGAACTTGCGTAACCGCTTCAGTTGGAACCAAAGTTGGGGCAATCGTCACTTCAGGGTCTAAACCACCAACTTTGATGACTTCAAAACGATCAAGCTTGGTATCAGGTTCCCGATTACTAAAAGTCAAAGTGTGAGTACCTTTTGACAAGGTGATCGTTTTGGGGCCATTTTTCCCACGATCACGTACAGTATCTTTAATAAATCCATTGCTCAAGGTGACATCCCACAAATACCCGGCCGATGGTTCTCCATCAATAGCAACAAACATTGAATCATGTGAGCTGTTTCGAGCATTTACCCAAGTATTAATTTGATAATCGCCACCTTGCGGCACTTCGATACAAAATTCAACCTTATGTGGGTTATTCTCGAAAGTAGCATTTTCACCCACACTCTCTGATGTGAAAACATATTTCCCCCCACTGGCCCCTTTATCATTTCCTATTTGCATTTCACCAAAAAACTGCCCGTTTTCAGCCTCTTGGCTTAGCCCACCACAGACATTTACGGCCGAATCGCCACTTGATGCCCATGTTGTTTGAAGCACTGAAAACAATATTGCGCTAAATGCTATAGCGGTCCATGTCAAAATATATTTTCTACTCATATCAATTTCCTTCGTTACGCCCAAACAAGTAAGTCAAAAAAAGCGGTCTGGGCAAGACGGCCGGAATTATGGGTAGCCATATTTTTGATAGATGAATAGTTTGATGCAGGCAAAGAGTAACCCAAGTAACAGTTAGCAATCTGCGCTTTCAGCCACGATGCGGCCAAGTAAAGCGAACCTCCAGAGGTAGCGGCCCAATTAATCTATAGAATCAAAACACCTTACAGCACATCTTTACAGGCAGTGAATCAAACGTAAAGATTAAAAGGAATCCCCACCAAACAGGTGAACCTGACGTGAATACACCCTATTTGGCACCGCCTTAAAGACCTGCTCAGCACCCAAAACAGCTCTATTTATTGATAAACGAAATATCATGTAAGTTACATCGTAAGCTTATCAAACTAAGATTTATTCCACTGCTCGTTAGGCCCTTAGTACTCTGATGCAAAGGTCACAATCACCAAATTATGTAGGTTTTCCAGAGCAAAATTTAAGATTTAAAGATTCTCGTGGTAGCTATCCTCGAAACTCACTTAGGAAGACTTATGCCTATGGTTAAGTCCGGTGGAGCTTTACATGCCTTTGGGGTTACCAAGACTATATTTTTTCTTTGAGGTTGAAAAGCTCTGTCTATATGATGCACTCTCCTCAAATACTAAATATCACCAAAAAGCCCAAAGCGCAGACACGATTATCGCAGCGGTAGGATTAAAAGCTTGTATATAAAACTTTGAGGGTGTGAGATTTTGGCACACAAACATGTGTCAAGAGGTGTAATTATGGAACGTGGTGTAGATTTTACAATTACAAGTGGAAAAAATCCCCAATTCAGTAATGAGACGAGGCAGGTTTACTTTGCGTTTAAACGTATGTTAGACGTCACCGTAGCCTTGTTCGGCCTTATCGCTTTTTCCCCTGTATTCGTCATTATTTATTTTTTAATCAAATTTGATTCCCCTGGCAGCCCGATATATATTCAAGAAAGGGTTGGCACAAAGTTAAAAAATATAAATGGCAAGAATGTGTGGGTTCAGCAGAACTTTAATATGTACAAGTTCCGCTCAATGCGAACCAATTCGACTTCAAAAATTCATCAACAATTTATCCAAGCATACATTACTGGTGATGAAAAGCGGATGGGTGAGCTTCAACAAGCAAAAGCGAACGAAAATAGCAAATTTAAGCTTAATGGCGATCCCCGAATTACCAACATCGGAAAGTTTATTCGCAAAACCAGTTTAGATGAGCTCCCTCAACTCTATAATGTATTAGTGGGAGACATGACTTTAGTCGGTCCTCGCCCCCCAATCCCTTATGAAGTAGCTTTGTATCGCCCAACTCACCTCAAACGCTTAAATACGAAACAAGGTATTACCGGCTACTGGCAAGTAAACGGCCGGAGTTCTACTTCTTTCGAAGAAATGGTTGAACTAGATACTGAATATATTAAAAAGCAAACCTTTTGGCTTGATATCAACATCTTGTTCAAAACGGTGGCTGAAGTATTTGTCAAACAAGACACGCATTAATCTCTGTCATTAGATATAATTTCAGGAAGTAGCCTACATACGTTCGTTTCTTAACTGTGCGTTTCCAAGAAAATCATTCGGGTCCTTTGGAGTCAATGGGGAAAGTCAAGTCTAAACTTGTTATCTTCCCCAACCCTCAAAAGAACCAATAAAACCTAATCTATATTATTTACAAAATAACGTGAAATAGATTAGGTTTTATTTTATCAATCTACTTATAGAACTCCTCAGTGGGAGACGGGGATAGCCTAAAACACTATTTTCTTCTCTTATTCACAATATCAAACTGAGTTTAAAAGGAAAGCTTTTAATGTCGAAGCAAATCAGAATAGGTGCTATCGGATGTGGCTATTGGGGCCCCAACCTAATTAGAAATTTCATTGAAATCCCAAATTCGGAGCTTGTCAGTGTCGCTGACTTAGATCAAAAACTACTAGATCGCCTGAGCGGCCGATTCCCACAGATTCAACATACAACCACAAATTATCGCGATCTCTTTGAAATGGATTTAGATGCTGTTGTGATTGCAACACCACCCCAAACTCATTTTACAATTGCAAAAGATTGTATGGAGAATGGTTTACATGCACTTGTTGAAAAGCCACTGACTTTAAACAGTAAAGAAGCTCGTGATTTAGTTAAAATCGCTGAACAACACAAAAAAGTGCTTATGGTTGGGCATGTGTTCGAATACAACACTGGTGTATTAGCTCTTAAAGATCTCATTGAAAGTGGCGAGCTTGGCGACATCTACTATATCGACTTTGTTCGTGCCAGCTTGGGGCTATTCCAAACAAAAGCCAATGTATTATGGGACCTCGCTCCACATGATATTTCAATCCTTCGCTTCTTATTGGGCGAAGATCCATTGACCGTTAGCTCAACTGGCCTTTCTTGTGTCAATAATGGGATTGAAGACATAGCCTATACAACCTTCACTTTCCCAAAACGGATTCTTGCTCATATTCGGTCCAGCTGGCTAGACCCTAGTAAAACCCGAAGCGTTACCGTAGTTGGTAGCAAAAAGATGGTTGTCTATGATGATCTAGAGCCCCTTGAAAAAATCAAGATCTATGACAAAGGGGTCGAAGTCATTCGACGGACAGACACTTTTGGCGACTTCTCATTTGCATACCACTATGGGGACATGATCGCACCTTATTATCGCTTTGAAGAACCTCTTCGTGAAGAGTGCAAGCATTTCATCGACTGTATTGAAACAGGCAATACGCCTCGATCAGATGGTGAAAACGGCTTACGGGTTGTTCAGATACTTGAAGCGGCCGATTACTCCCTTAAAAATAAAGGGTTAACAGTTTCAATGAATTATGAAACTTCAGAAATAAGCGCTGCTGACTAATTTCATTTCAAATATAGCTTGCTCTAAATTAGAGCAAGCTATATTTTTAAATCTAAATACACAATTTCTCAGTTGAGCCTACTACTTATCAAACAATTTCCGAACAACAATGACTTTAAAAAAATATCAAGCCGGCCTTGTCGACGTTAAATTTGGCGAAAACGTGACAATCGTAGAACCACTCAACTTATATGGTTGTGAGATTGGCGAAGGGTGTTTCATTGGCCCCTTTGTCGAAATTCAAAGAAGCGTAACCATTGGTGACCGCACTAGAATCCAGTCACATACGTTTGTCTGCGAGCTAGTAGACATTGGTAAAGACTGCTTCATTGCTCACGGCGTTATGTTTATCAATGACTTGTTTGAATTCGGTGGACCAAACACAGACCCAAAACTTTGGAGAAATACGGTTATCGGAGACAACGTTTCAATTGGCTCTAATGCCACTATTTTGCCAGTAAATATATGCTCTGGTGCAGTTATTGGTGCAGGTGCCGTTGTCACAAAAGATATTGATACGCCGGGCATCTATGTCGGCAACCCAGCCAAACTTATTCGACCTTTAGACAACTAACTGAAATAGCAAAAAGACTTTTTGAACTATATTCAAACCTAACCAATCGGTTTAAATAGTAGAGTCTTTTCGAAACAATTTCTCGACTAAAAGTTTGATTCTATGCTAGTTAGGTGTAACCGAGCAGCACAGAACCACTTTTATCCACTTTTTAAATACAGCCCCTGCTTATATTCCAATTTTAAAGTAAGAGGCTACTAGAAGAAAAACAGGAAACCCATTATGAAAGTACCTTTTGTAGATTTAAAGGCTCAGTACGAATCAATTAAAGATGAAGTACAAGAAGCTGTAATCGGTGTGATGGAAAGATGTGACTTTGTCCTTGGCGGCAAAGTTAGTGAGTTTGAAAAAGCATTTGCAGACTATTGTGGTGCTAAATATGGAATCGGCGTCGATAACGGATATTCTGCGCTTAAAATTCTTGTTCAAGCTTATGACATTGGCCCTGGAGATGAGGTTATCACGGCCGCCAATACGTTCATTGCTACGACACTCGCGATCTCTAATTCAGGTGCTACACCTGTATTGGTTGAAATGGATCCAAAAACCTACAACATCGATCCAGCCAAAATAGAAGCAGCCATTACACCCGCAACGAAAGCGATTATGCCTGTCCATTTGTATGGACAACCGGCCGACATGGGACCAATTATGGCAATCGCAGAAAAACACAACCTAGTTGTTATTGAAGATGCCTCTCAAGCTCATGGGTCACGAGTTAACGGGCAGCGCGTCGGAAGTATTGGCCATGCATCCGCTTTCAGTTTGTATCCAGGAAAGAACCTCGGGGGTTATGGAGACGCAGGGATTATCACCACAAATGATCCAGCTATTGATGAAAAATGTCGCATGCTTCGCAATTTAGGCATGAAAGTGAAATATCATCATGACATTAAAGGATTTAACCATCGGCTAGACACGATGCAGGCTGCAGTTTTATGTGTGAAGTTGCCACATCTTGATAGCTGGAGCGAAAACCGACGTAAGGCGGCCGCTCGTTACACCGAAAAACTCCAAGGGCTCAACGTTGTAACACCCCATGTTCCAGACTGGGCAGAACCGGTTTACCATCTATACGTAATCCAAGTTGAAGATCGTGACGGACTGCAAAAGTTCTTGGGAGACGCTGGAATCGCTTCGGGCATTCACTACCCAATTCCGATTCATATGCTCGATGCATATAAAGAACTCCCATATAGTGAAGGGTCTTTCCCAGATACAGAAACGTATGCGGACAAAATCTTGTCTTTACCCATTTATCCTGAAATCACAGAAGAAATGATCGACTATGTCGCTCAGAAAGTTGGTGAATTTACAGGCTAGTTAGCAAACAGCCTGTATTGGGAAAAGGCATTTTTAATGCACTGTTTTTCTCAATAGTCCACAATCAAAAATCAGGCCAAATAGAAAGGGCCATGTTGGTGCAAATTACCAACATGGCCCTTTTTGTGTTCTACACTCACGCCTCTATTTAAATATGGAACAAAGAAATGGTATCCAATTTAACTTTCGAACCCATACGACTAGTACGTTGGTTTACAGTCGCTAAAACTTCATTGATTACGATATTTACATAGAAAAACTTCAGCATCTGTAGTTCCTCAAGGGTCAATATCCGCTGGGCATATGTGGATGAGAACAGGACATGAAAGAAAATAGCGAAAACGTAATTACCACAAAATTCGACGACGCCGTCATCGGGATGACGAGCCACTTGTTTAAAAGTAGTGCAAGCGAGGATTGGCAGTCTTTGCCCAAAACCGATGTGACACATGGCACCACCATGGTACGCCGTGCTGATTTAGCCGACTGGTTTTACATCCCCTCTTGGAAACGCAGTCTTCTTCCAGAGTTTCAAACGCCATCTGTGCAAAATCACTGGCTGCTATTTATTAACAATGACGGCTTTGGGATGAAATTAGCGGAGCATCTAAAAGGATTGAATCAACGGGTAAGCGTTGTGCGAGCAGCTGAAGTCTTTAGCCATCACCATAACGATGGAGATCAGCTGACAATCCAACCATTTGAGGAAGCAGATTACATTGAGCTTTTCAAAAGCTTAGAGCACCATCCAGACAAAATCGTGCACCTTTGGGGCTGTGTAGGAGAGATTCCAGAGAATAGTGAATATGAGAGCTTTTTTTCGCTTTTTCTTATGGCAAAAGCCTTGGCTCAAACACAGATCAGCCAGACGATCCAGATCGGAGTTGTGGCGCATCATCTGTACGATGTTTTAGGCGGCGAGCAAATCGTAGCAGACAAAGGAATGATGCTAGGGCCAATACAAGTAATAGAGAAAGAGATACCAAACATTACTTGTAAAGCGATCGATTTTCCAGAGCCGCAGCCTGATGGGCTCATGTTGAACCAAATTTTAGCTGAGATGCTGGAGGAACGAGCAACTGAGGTCGCATGGCGCGGCCGTCATCGCTGGGTACGGACATTTGAATCAGTGCACTTGCCAGCCTCGGCCGAAGTCAAAAGCAGCTTAAAGCGGCAAGGCATCTATCTAATTACTGGTGGCTTTGGCGGGATCGGGTTTGCTTTGGCAGAACATTTAGCTGAAACAGTCCAAGCCAAGCTCGTGCTAATCGGCCGTTCAGCCTTCCCCAAACGGGCAGAGTGGGGCATGTGGCTAAACGACAATGGAAATCATAATTCAACCAGTAAAAAAATCTTGCAGGTACGCGAGCTTGAAAAGGCGGGTGGGCAGGTGCTCGTTTTACGTGGCGATGTGACTGACCCCGACGATATGCGAGCGGTATTTGAAGCCGCAATGGAGCGTTTTGGGCCAGTTAACGGCGTGTTTCACACGGCCGGAAGCGTTGAAGATGGCATCATCCAACTCAAAGAAGTGGCTTCAGCCCAACGGGTATTAGAGGCAAAAGTCACAGGCACAAAAGTGATTTTTGACCTGCTAACAGCCCAACATGGGGAGTTTATGGTGCTATTTTCATCAACCCATGCGTATCTCGCACCGGCCGGGCAGGTTGACTACAGCAGCGCAAACAGATTTATGGACATGTTTGCCGAAAACGAAGCAAATCTGGATAAGCTGGATGCACCAGCACTATTTTCAATTGGGTGGCCAGCATGGCAAGAAGTTGGCATGGTTTCCAAGATGAAAGACTCTGCACAGAAAACGCAGTTGTTGGCAAAAGGAGTCAGCAATGCGAATGCGATGGAGGCTATTGAACGGATCATGCACCATGGCCTAGCACACACAATTGTGTCACCAATCGATTTTTTAGCTGAATTTGAGGGTCAAAATCGGCCGACAATAGCGATTGAATCGCTGACGACTGAACGACAAGACACAGCCCTAGCGGCAAAAAAAAAGATAGGTTCTCCCAAACGGGGCGGCATCTATACCAATAACATCCAAAAAACAATTGCCTCAATTTGGGAAGATCTATTAGAAGTTGAAGAGCCACAACTTAAAGACAATTTCTTTGATTTAGGTGGCAGCTCTCTGAGCGCCGTCCACCTACTCGCCCAGCTCGGTGAATCAACAGGTGTACATTTACCATTTGAAACGCTGCATGAACGGCCGACTCTCGAAGAATTTTCATCCATATTTGAGCTTGAAACTGAAGAGAAAAATGATGAGGAAAATATCCTAGAAAAGCCTAAAGCGAAGACAATATCGGCCGACTCAACACCAACTATAAAAAATCTAAAGGTAAAAACAGGGACCGTTCCGAATTTAAAAAGGTTTGAATCTCGCTGGAGGTCATTAATCAAGATTCAGCAGGGTATTCAATCAAAGACACCCCTCTTTTTAATGCACGGAGCCGCCGGAGACGTACAAATCTACAAAGATTTCGCACGCCACTTGGGCCAAAAGCAAACGGTTTATGGGCTCAGATCAGTGGGGCTCCATAGCAAATCAAACCATCACACGACCATCGGTCAAATGGCGGGCCATTATGCTCAGGAGATTTTACGTGAACGGCCGGAAGGGCCTTATATGCTAGGTGGATATCACATAGGCGG
>JBGCDP010000184.1:0-8285 GCA_045105475.1 Anaerolineae bacterium | reverse complement strand
CCTTCTCCTCTAGCTTATGCTAATCGGCTACAGCCCTTTCCCTTTTCGCCAGGCTTCAAATTCCGCCTGTGTCGCCTCTCCGGCCGGATAAATTCCGACCGTACTGCGCCCCGCCTGCACCATTTCAATTACATGCATCTCACGAACTTCCTGCTCATAACTCGCATGTGCCACCGACTCCGCGACATGTGCCGGGATCGCCACGACCCCCTCACCATCACCAACAATCACATCGCCTGGCTCGATCAATACCCCACCACACCCGATCGGAACATTCCAATCGGCCGGGTGCAAATGCAGGTTTGAACGGGTCGCCTGCTTCGCTTTTAAATAGATGGGTAGATCAATTTCTGCACAGCCTGGCGTATCTCGCACCGCCCCATCAGTCACAAACCCGGCAGCCTCCAACGCCACCAACCGGTGTGCAAACACATCACCGAAAACAGCACCACGGGTCTCACCAAACGCATCGATCACCAATACGTCATCTTCCCCAACCGACTCAACCGCCAGCCGTTGCGGGTTGACCGACAAATCGGCCATCTTGGCAGGCATATCCTCTCGGGCCGGAATAAAGCGTACCGTCACCGCATAGCCAACCATCTGGCTACCCGGCTTGAGTGGAGCTACGTCTTTCAAAAACGTATTCTTGAATCCATGCACAATCAGTTGAGAGGTTAATGTCGCGGTCGAAACCTTGAGGAGCATCTCTTTGGCTTCGGCCGTTAGCGTAATGGGTCTGAATTTTGTCATATGTGATCTCTTTCGAAAATTGGCAGATCTAGATGTAAGGGCACCCACAAGGGGTGCCCAACTTGCTGCCATGCCAACATTCAGGGTACCCACGAGGGGTACCCGTACATTACCTTATTTTAGTCCGGTTAAGATACTGCCTTGAGCTAATTTACCACCCTTCAAAACCAAGCGTCTATCTATATCCGCAACGTACTTGTCGCAGCCAAATCTAACTCATAATCAGACGGCATCCGCACCAACGCATCAGCCTTGCCCGTATATTTGATCGCAACCCCATACACATCAGCGGCCGCATCCAGCGTCACATACCCATCGATCACATCTTGCAAAACCATTTGTGGATCACGCTCATGCGGACTGCCGTACCCACCACCGCCGGGCGGATTTAGGCTAATCATCGCATCAGGTTCCATCCACATGACTGTTTTTTGCGGAGCCGTTTCACCATTTAACTGAAACTCACCGATACCGCCATCTTCGCCACCCAGCAATCCTTCGGCCGGAAACAGTGTCCGGTCAATCATGCCGGAAATGCTCCACTTTTCTGTACCCAGATGGCCAAAGTCAGTTGCCTGACCCAAGCCACCACGGAATTTGCCACCACCGCCAGAATTAGGCCGTAGCTCCCGTTTATGCTGGATCAACGGTGCCTGCGTCTCAACGATTTCGGCCGGAACACCGCCCACACCAGACGGAAAGCCGGTTGTGTTCAGGCCATCTTTCGTTGGCCTAGCACCGGTGCCTCCTAGCTGAAACAGCGTGAAATTCGCATTCTTGCCCGTCTCCGGCCAAGTTGCCCGCCAAATGCTCATCCAACCCGGATCAGCTCCACCAGCTAATACCCGATCTGGAATTACTTGGGCTAATGCACCCAAAATCAAGCCTGGCAAAAAGTGACCCACCAAATGGCGCGAAGCGACAGCGGCCGGTCGTTTACAATTTAAAATCGACCCTTCCGGAGCCGTAATATTCACCGGCCGGAACGCCCCTTCATTATGGGGAACCTCTGGACTAATCGCCGCTTTCACCGCGAACGATGCATACCCTTTGGTGTAGTTCAACACAACGTTGATGCCCCGATCACTTTGTTTCGATGAGCCATCAAAATCGATATCGATGCTATCGTCATGCACGATGACAGCCACTTTAAGTGTGAGCGGTTCTTCAAACCCATCGCTCCAAACTTCGTTTTCGTATCGGCCGTTCGGAATTTTACGGATCGAATCTCGCAATGATTTCTCTGAGCGTTCAATAATCTCGTCTGCCAATGGATCAATGGTATCGAGGCCAAACTCATCCATCATTTGTAGCAAACTACGAGCACCCACAGCGTTACTCGCCGTTTGCGCATACAGGTCGCCTACCGTTTCGTCTGGGGTCCGCACGTTGGCTCGGATCATGTCGAACAGCACCTTATTCGGTTCACCTTTGTCAAACAGCTTCATGATCGGCACTTGCAGACCTTCTTCAAAGACTTCACGCGCTTCGGCCGACAAAATCCGGCCGCCGATGTCGGGAGAGTGACAACAGTTAGCGAAATAAGCCACGATCTTGTCACCCCGGAAAACGGGCGACATCACCGTGAAGTCATTCACCTGTCCGGCCGTAAGCCAAGGGTCATTCGTCACCATCACATCCCCAGGAGAGAGCGTTTCAGGCGGGTAATGGCTCAAAAAGTGAATCGCGCCGGTCGCCATCGGATTGATATGCCCGGGTGTACCAGTCATCGACTGGCCGATCATGTTGCCACGGGTATCAAACACGCCGCAGGCCAAGTCGAGCGACTCGCGCACGATGGTGCTAAATGCGGTCCGAATCAGCGTTGTTTGCTGTTCATTCGCGACCGATAACAGTCTGTTCCACAAAACTTCTAATTGAATGGGAGTTAATTTTGTCATGATTTTTATCTAATATATTGCAACATCAATTTACTGATGTCAGATGTTTGAAAATTCGCCATCAAGATGTTCACTAGCAATACGCAACCAAGGCATTGGCCCAAGTGAAATCCAGTCAAATGCTCCAAGCAACATTGAAATACTAAATCCCGAAGATAAATTTGGGACGTCTCTTGGTTGATATTTTGTTTTAGTCCCCATCGAAAAAAAACTTAAATTGTTAACACCTTTATCTTTATTAGGTAATACGGGAACAACACAAACATTCTTTCCCAGCATCATGAGATCTGGTTTGTTTTCTTGGTCTAAGTTGGGGTCAGAATGTCGAGGCTGATTTAAAGAAGGATATATCTCTGAACATTCAGAGACAAGCTCTCCTCCTTTTTTTAAACGTACTTGGCGTGCAAACACAGCACCCCAAGCTGGATTTAAATAATTTGGGAAATTAGGATCTCCTGTGAAACTCCCTCCTGTTGCCATTAACTTCAAATGACCAATCTCGCCAACCTCGACGTTTTTTCGCTGATTACAAAGCTTCTTCACTCTTTGAACCTGTTCAATCGCTTTAACCAGACTCTGACCGTCCTCAGCTCCACCGTCCATATTTACCGTATTTTTTGCTTCAATGTAACCATATACAGCTTCAATTGGAATGTACTCTTTTCTCGCAAATTCATTAGGGTCACGAAATGCTAAAGTCGGAAATCTAAACTGATCATAAATAATAATATCATCGCCAGCTTTCTCCCCATTCTGGGTTACAACGAAGCCCCTGCATATTCCATAAACCTCAGGAAGAATAAGGCGTAGAACTTTACAAAGAGCAATTTCGAACTCAGGTCCATTATCAAAATTGTATTCGGCTCTGATCGACTCCATTTCTTTAAGAAATCGCTCTGAAATCCTCTTAATATAATCATCATAGAACATAATTTTGTTAGCTATTTAAAAGTTTCACTCATTCACAGTTTCTGGCATGGTCACAATCAAATTGTGATGCTCATCAATCGAACATTTTGATCCTGGTCCGACAATCACTGTCGATTCCCGCTCTTCAATAATCGCAGGGCCATCAAACGTCATCCCCGGCTTCATTTTGTACCTATCGTAGATATTCGTGTCGGCAAATCCGGCCGTTTCTGGGAAATAGGCTGGACGTGATCCTTTGACGCAATCGGCCGCCGTTGTCGCCCCATCATTCGTTTCACGAACCGTCAGGCTAACATCCGGTTTTGGTCCGGCCGAAACCACACGCCAGTTCAAAATCTCAATCGCCACAGGGGGTCCAGGACGCTCATATAACTCTTTATACGTCTGCTCAAAGCTTGCAACCAATCCCGCTTGGTCAGAAGGTGTCAACGTTCCGGCCGGAACCGGCACTCGAATCTCATGTCCCTGCCCAACATAGCGCATATCAATTTCACGACGATGTGTAATATCGGCCGCAGCTACATCTGATTCGATCAGCAGTGCTTCACCTTCCGCTTCCATGTCGCTAAATAACCCATTCACCCGATCCCAATCAATCGCATCGAGCTCAGTCACCCACGAACGGACAAAGTCAAACGCCAGTGGTGCGGTCAAAAAACCAACCGTACTCATCACCCCAGCCCCCAACGGAGCCAACATAATCGGTGAGCCTAGAGACGCTGCAATCCGATAGGCATGTACCGGTCCTGCACCTCCAAAGGCGAATAGTGGGAATTTGCGCGGATCTTTGCCTCGCTCTAACGCATGAACCCGGGCAGCATTCGCCATATTTTCGTTCGCAATCTGATGAATGCCCCAAGCCGCTTCTTCAATCGACATTCCTAATGGATCGGCGATTTTGTTTTTGATCACCTGACGGGTTAGGTCCATATTCAACGACATCTTGCCACCTAAAAAGTAGCTTGGATCAAGATAGCCCAAAATTAAATTCGCATCGGTAATCGTCGGATCTTCACCTCCACGGCCGTAGCAGACCGGCCCTGGATCAGCCCCGGCCGAATCTGGTCCCGCTTTGAGCAGTCCCAATGAATCAACCCGTGCAATCGATCCGCCGCCAGTCCCGATCTCAATCAGTTCGATCACAGGCAACTTAATCGGCAAGCCCGACCCTTTGGCAAAGCGATAAATCCGGTCCACTTCAAACTCATGGGCGATCAACGGCTGGCCTTTGTCGATGACGCAGATTTTCGCCGTTGTGCCACCCATATCGAATGAAATGATGTCGGTATGGCCGGTAGCGATCCCGTATGCATTGGCGGCTAAAGCACCAGCGGCCGGGCCAGACTCAAGCAAACGAACCGGATACTTCACCGTTGTATCCACCGTGGCTATTCCACCGCTTGATAGCATCAGATAAAAACTGCCGGCAAACCCATTGTCAGCCAGACGCCTTTCTAACTGACGCAAATATTTTTCAACTAATTCTTGAACATAGACATTGGCAACCGTTGTTGAGGCCCGCTCAAATTCTCGAATTTCAGGCACCACATCGCTTGAAATAGACACCCGCAGGTTGGGTGCTGCTTTTTCAATGATGGCCCTCGCCTCACGCTCCGCTTCAGGGTTAGTAAAGCTGTGCAAAAAGGCGACGGCAACCGCCTCGATCCCTTTTTCAGCCAGTTCAACGACTAGTTTTTCCACATGGTCAGCGTCTAGCTCCGTATGGGTTGTTCCATCGGCCAAGGTGCGTTGAGGAACATCGAAGCGCAAATAACGTGGCACCAAAGGTTTAGGTTGCTCCAACATTAAATCGTATAGGTCATAACGCGTTTCCCGGCCGATCTCGATTGAATCTCGATACCCTTGCGTCGTGAGCAGGGCCGTTTTGGCCCCTTTCCGCTCAATCATTGCATTGGTGACCAACGTGGTGCCATGAATAAGATGTTGTACCTCATCCGCACCGATATCGGCCGCGCTCAACACATCGCGCAAAACAGTTTCGACCGCAATCGAAGGATCTTGTGGCGTCGTCAGCGTTTTTCCAATCGTAAATTCACCCGTCTCATTATTAACAATAATCAAGTCGGTAAAAGTGCCGCCAATATCGGCACCTACTCTATATTTTTGAATCATATGTTTTCATTCCAATTATTTTGTCAGCACAGTAAATCTAACCCATTTAATCTCTCTAACAAATTCATACCCGCAGGTTTTGAAAAAGAATGTCTCTATTTTTTTCGAAATCTGATCTTTTGCAAGGGAGTTGGCAATTTAAAACGGTGTTATTATAATGGTATACCATTATATGATAACTCAAAAACGCGGCCAAAATACAGTTACAAACATATACAACGAACTTAGACGAGCTATTTCTAGTGGGGAACTATTAGAAGGCAGTCAGCTTAAACAAGCAGCGATTGGTGAACAGCTAGGGGTCAGCAAGATTCCAGTACGTGAAGCACTCACCATGTTGGAAGCAGATGGTTTTGTGACGATTAATGCAGGGCGTGGTGCCACGGTCACCGGTTTATCAGCGGCCGAAGCGCTTGAAATCTACTTGATGCGCTTGGCACTCGAACCGATCTTAATACGGGACTCAATCCCAAATCTAGATCCACTCACCCTGGCAAGGGCAGATGCGATTTTGCACACCATTGACTCAATGGAAAACATCGATAGCCATCAGTGGCAAACGTTAGATCGTGAGTTCCATACTATTCTTTATAAAGGTGCCCCACACGAGCGTATGAAGCAGCTCGTCACAACCTTGCACGACAACTTGGCCCGTTACTTCGTTATTTACAAAGCATCTGGCGATTCGTTCAGAGAACGTAGCCAAGCTGAGCATCGAGACATACTTGAAGCGTGTAAACGCAAAGACTTTGACACAGCGGCTGAGGCACTTATCCAAAATTTAGAACATGGTTCGACATTGTTACAGACGATTCTCAAATCTAAAGAATCTTAACAATTAAATATTTATCTACTTAATATCCTAAATAAATCAATGACCGAAAATTCTTCAACCCAATACGATGTCATCATCGTCGGAAGCGGTGTTATGGGCAGTGCCATCGCTTACAACTTGATCAAACAAAACGACAAGTTATCAATCGCCCTTGTTGAGAGAGACACAACGTTTGAAAAATCTTCAACCGTACTGTCAGATGGGAATGTCCGGGTTCAATTTAATCTTCCGGCGAACATTCAAATTTCTCTATATGGGCTAAAAGTGCTGGAGACCTTTGCCGAGGATATGGCGATAGAGGGGCAGCAGCCGATCGACTATGGTTTTCGGCAACAGGGAAACCTTTTTATTAGTGATGCGAAAGGGGTGAAGCACGCGCATGAAGGATTAAAAGTGCAAAAAGCCCACGGCTGTGACGTTGAATGGCTAGAGCCAGAACAAGTCAAAGAGATTTACCCGATCTTTGACCCAGCTTCCTGTTCAGGAGGTACGTTCGGCCCGCTAGATGGCACCATGTCGCCGCTCGATATTTTGCTAGGTTACCGGAAAAAGGCGTTGGATTTAGGCGTGACGGCCGTCAATGAAGCTGTGGCTGACTTTTTGGCTGAAGATGGAGAAATGCGCGGTGTGCGGCTCGCATCTGGCCAAGTGTTGAACAGCCCCGTCGTCGTCAACACGGCCGGGGTTTGGGCAACCGATCTGCTCAAAGGCATCGGTGTTGACATTCCAGTCAAATCAATTAAACGGGAAACCTATTCGATTTCAGGGCCAGAATCGTTCGATAAAATTTTGCCGATGTTGCTTCTACCAACGGGTCAATATCTTTTGCATGAGGGCGGCAATCACTATCTAACAGGTGGTGCTGGCCCGAATGATCCTGAAACCACCACAGACTTTAGCTGGAACAAACAGCGCTTTGAGGACCATTTCTGGGAGCGGCTGATCTACTTTGTGCCTTCGTTTGATCGGTTAAAGCTAATCAACGGCTGGTCAGGGTTGTATGCGATTAACGATTTTGATGGGAATGCAATTCTAGGCGAATGGCCGGAAGTTAAAGGGTTGTTCTTGGCCAACGGCTTCTCAGGGCATGGCTTTCAACAGGGGCACGGCGTCGGCCGGTATTTAGCCGATCTAATCTTGGGATCCTCGCTTGAGCTTGATTTATCGGTTCTTGCGCCAGATCGTATTTTGAACAATAAACCGGTCTTTGAAAACCCAGCACGCTTGATTTAAAAGAAATAAATAAAGCCTGCATCGCCAAAACAGCCCTGTTCTTATCACAAAAGAACAGGGCTGTTTTGCTATTGGATATTGCTCACCAAATTTGCAGATTTAGCCAAATTACTCCAAAATCCACTTATCGCTTGATTAGTGAACAGCAGATTTAGGAGTACCCAAATGACCAATCCAACTGTCAAAACCAAGAACGGACCTGTCGAAGGTCTGAAACAAGACTCTATCACCGTCTTTAAAGGCATCCCTTACGCAAAGCCCCCTGTCGGCAATTTACGCTGGCGGCCGCCACAACCGGCCGGAGCTTGGACCGACACATTTAAAGCGCATAAGTTTGGACCCATCGCCCATCAGCGTGGGGCAGAAATGGTTCAATTTGTCTACAACCTGATCAAAGGGCAAGGGATGGGCTGGTTTAAACGCACCCTTATTTTGCTCTTCGCTAAATATGGCCCAAAACCCAAACAATCAGAAGATTGCTTAACCCTATCTGTCCGTAC
>JBGCDP010000183.1:0-21796 GCA_045105475.1 Anaerolineae bacterium | reverse complement strand
TGCTGCCCTCGTGCTTTTGCCAGCGCATATTCTGGTAGTGAGTTGGCCACGGCCGCGTGTTCTAATCCGCCGACGATGGCCATAAGCGTGGGTACCAAGTAAGTCCCTTTTTTGATCATCAGATCGATACAGGCATCATCCATGTAAACCCCGTGCTCAATCGAATGCACCCCTGCATTGATGGCGTTCGTGATGCCACGCGGCTCATGGGCATGGGCCATCACCTTTTTACCCTGATGGAAATCAGCTTCTTCAACGGCCGCCTTGATTTCTGGCACAGAAAATTGAACATTGTACGGGTGATCGGTGGGGCTAACTGCGCCACCGCTTGAACAGAGCTTAATCACACCAGCCCCTGCGCTGAGCACCCGGCGCACTTTTTTGCGCACGTCCGCTTCTCCATCACAGATATTTCTTGGCATCCCTGGATACTCTTGGAAAAGCGTCAGCTCAATCCCGCTTGGCATCCAGCCATCTCCGTGCCCACCGGTCGCCGAGAGCATCGTGAGGCTTAGCTGTATACGTGGCCCTACGATCAATCCTCTATCGATAGCGGTCTTGACTCCTAAATCGGTGCCACCTGCATCGCGCACAGTGGTAATCCCTGCATCAATTGTTTTTTGCAAGCGTTCGATTACCTCAAAAAAGCGGAGCGAAAAAGGGGAAATCGCCATTTGAATCAGGTTGACCCCTTCGAGCATCATGTGGACATGGGTGTCGATCATCCCTGGCAGAATCGTGCCTCCTTGGGCATCGATCATCGTGATCTTTTCATTGGGTAGGGGGATGTCGGCTTTCCGGCCGACGGCGCGAATCGAATTGTCTTTAATCAAAACAGCACCATCTGTGATGGGTGCGCCACCGTTGCCATCGATCACAGTTCCGTTGTGGATAAGGGTAGTTGACATCATTTACTCCTGATATTTGGGATGATAAACAGGGGCATAATTTACATCAATATGCTGAGCAGGCCAGCCTTATCTGATTTGATTGTTTTAGTAGAAGTTGGTTTAAGCGGCTGTAGGCCAGATTTTGATATATTTTGAGCGTAGGTTCATTTCTTAGATCAATTATGTTGCTTGATCAGGCTCATCTTTGGGCTTGGGATCTTCTCCGGCCGACAGTTTTTTGCGCACTTCCTCTTCAGGTGCTTCAAGGTAATTAATTGAAGAGACGACGGGTCGGCCGGTTTCAGCCTCGATTTTTTTCAGCGCATCCCGGCCGATGGCGCCACCCCGTTTGGCCGCACTATGGTTTTCTTCATACCCTTGAGCATCGGCCGCATGTGAAATTTGGGCCGTGGCAACCTCACCCAACATGCCAATCACCATCTCAACGTCAGTCATGTGGTCTTGCAGGTTCTCATCTTTTAGCCCCTTTAATTGTTTGTGTTCAGCGATGCTGATTTCAAATGTTTCTTGGGCGATGACACCGAGCAGCTCTTCAAACTGGCTTTCATCGACGTCTCGTTTTTGCCATTCTGCAATGAGGGTGCCACGCACTTCTGAATGTTTGAGCCGTTTGCTGATCCAATCTTTTGAATAACCCTGTTGGCGATAGAGTTCATATGCGCGGGCGATCGCTTTAGACGGATCGGCCGTTTCTTCAAGGCGATCTTGGCCGACTTTAGCCAACCATTGTTTAAACGGTTCCGCTTTTTTTGACGGGATCGACTGGATAATGCGGAGCAATCCTTCAATTGTTGCGCACTCCGTTTGAAGGTTACGGCCAGTCTTTTTATGTCGCATAGACAACTTCGTACAAATTGTACGGAGTACACCAGACTCATCACGGTTTTTCATCGTACGCCAGTATTCACCCGCATTTTTAGGCTCAGCCAAAATATCGATGACGTCAACAACCGCAAAAAAATATTCGCCTGTTTCTTCATCCTGAATACGGCGAATCGGCTCAAATTGTTCAAACTCTTCGATTGGGAGTAAGTTGTTACTCATGTTTAAAACCTTGCTGTATTCGTTGTCCGATTTTTGCGAAAATCTTGAGTTCATTCAAACACCGTACAAACTGTACGGTGTTTATCATACAATATGATCTTAGCACAACTGTTCGCATTTTGCATCGGCCGACTGTTGGTGATTAATTGTTTTTCGTAACTAACTCTTCCCCTCATAAATTTTCCTTCTACACTTCTCCCTTATGCATACAAAAGCTTTTCCATATATCGGGTTATTAGGATTTTTCTGGGGGACAAATTTAGTTGCCGCCCGCTTTGGGGTAGGGGAATTTCAGCCCTTTCTATTTATCGCTTTGCGTCTGACGTTAGCAGCCGTCTGTTTTGTACCATTTATGGTCACCGGCGGCCGTCAGTTCCCTAAAGATTGGCATACTTGGAAGCTGTCTATCGTTAGCGGCACATTGGGTGTGGCGATTCCGATGTCAGCGTTTATGCTATCGTTGCAATTTATGTCGAGCGGATTGGTGAGCATTTTTGTGACGGCCGCGCCTGCGCTGATCGCATTGGCGGCCCATTTCTTTTTGCCCGAAGAAAAACTAAACGGCATTAAATGGTTAGGGGTTGGGTTGGCACTGCTCGGCTCGATTTTCTTAGCTCTGTTGGGTGAGAGCGGTTTGGCCGATATCGACCGGGTGAACCCCTTGGGACCACTTATGATTACGCTCGGCTTGTTGTCTGATTCTGCCAATACTGTTTTTGTGCGCCTACGCATGCGTGACTTAGATGCGTATCATGTCACCGGTATCCGGCTGATAACCGGAGCGGTGCTCGTAACAGCTGTTACGCTGCTATTCACCAACCCGGAACTTTCAGGCGTAACAGGGAAAGGCTACTTTTCTTTGTTCTATGCCGCATTTGTCGGGGCTGTTGGCGGGCAGTTTATGGCCTTTTATATTACTCGCCGCTTTGGGGCCGTCTCTTTTTCATTGGTCTCTTTTGTGGTGCCGATTGTGGCGACGTTTTTTGGGGTTATTTTGCTTGGCGAAATTGTGACGTGGGGGATGCTCGTCGGGGTTGGCTTTATCGTAGCCGGAATCTACTTTATTAATCGCTAGACCCAGAGTGGAACTAAATTAGAAAAAAGTGGGACGGAGCCTGCTGTTTTTTCCTCTATGCTGATTTTTGTCTGAGGGGGACAAAAAATTATCAAAATAAGGATTAAACATGAACTGGTATTTAAAAGTATTACAGCACTGTTTTGATTTTAGTGGCCGTGCACGTCGTACAGAATATTGGACATTTACAATGTTCAATTTCGGTATTTCAATTGTTTTAGGCATTATCGATTTTTTGGTTCTGGGAGCCGGTGAGTCTGGGTTTTCGATTTTATCGACCTTGTATATGTTGGCCGTACTGATTCCGGGCGTAGCGGTATCCGTTCGTCGGCTTCACGATGCTGGCTACAGCGGTTGGTATCTACTATGCGCATTCATCCCACTTGTAGGCGCCTTTATCGTTTTGTACTTTATGGTGTCCGATAGCGAAACGGGTCACAACTCGTGGGGGCCAAACCCGAAAAAGCCAAAACGGAAGTTAGCAGGGCAGCCAGCTTAATCGTGGTGAGTCTTAGTTTAGATGGGTTGTGATTTTCCAGCCCGTAGCCTGTCTGGATATGGCTCCTACATTTGATTCAAAAGGTTTGCAGAAGAGCCATTTGAATCTTGACGGCCGGAGGTGCGCCCCTTCGGCCGTCATTTTAACTCTATGTTGTATAGCTTCTAGCGAAAAGCAAAAACGGCCTACCTATTCCGCCAATTTAAATGATATGAAGCTGTTGCCTGCTCAAACCTAAAACGAGGATTTTATATGAACTGGTATCTAAAAGTTTTTAAGCAATATTTTGATTTTCGCGGCCGTGCTCGCCGAAAAGAATATTGGCCGTTTACCCTAATCAATGCTGTCATCTTAGGCATTTTTATGCTGCTTGATTTTGTTATCTTTGGAGCAAACTTCGAAACGGGTGAGGGGATCATTTTGTATCCACTTTACGCCATCATCACCTTTATACCCGGATTGGCCGTTGCCATCCGGAGACTGCACGACACTGGAAAACACGGTTGGTATCTGTTTACCGCATTTGTACCTTTTATAGGTATCTTCATTCTGATTTACTATTTAGCTCAGGATAGTGAGCGCGATTCAAACCGGTGGGGGGCCAATCCTAAAAAACCGGAAAAGGTGATGATTGGCCAGATGGCATAAGGGCGATTCTTAAATTAGCCAGCTAACCAAACGCAAAACGGCCGATGTGTGATTACGTTCACACATCGGCCGTTTTTGTGTTTTGAGCAGAATCTATCCCGCAAATTGCAAAACAGTTTGATCCAACGTACTCACAAAGTACATGATCGTTAATAAGACTAATAAAAACATTGAAATGCCAATAACAGGTGCGATCAGACCGACCTTATCCATAAACTTTACTCCTTGTAGGTGGTGTGTGTTGGTTCAGGCCAAGTGGCTTGTACCGATAGGCTATAAGGAGTCTATTCACGCAGGACTAACGGTCGTATAGTTCAATAGTCATAGCCCGTGCCAATTGGGCTAGCCCAAAACGGCTATGTGTAAGGGTGACAGATACGAGGGGTAAATCATTTTAGCTTGCAATCGGCCGACTTAGATTCAATTTCTCCATCGGCCGCTAACTCCCAATTACACAGCTCTTCCCATTCATCACCAAATGAATCAACCCCGAAAAAGCGGATCAAAAGCTGGTTCGGTGTGGCGTTTACGGCCGCAAAGCCAAACCTCTGAGCTGACCAACGCTCGCCTATTAAGCTCTCTGATTGATTGATGTCACGCAGATACCGCCCGCCAGCCCCTTGAACAATCTGCGTTAGCCCGTTCGCCTGAACTATTTCTTGGTGATGGTCATGTCCGGCCATGTATACCTGAACATCACACTCCTCGACCAGTGTATCCAATCCAACCTGAACCGAGGTGATAATGCCTGTTTTATCTTCGGATATTCCATGTTTGCCGCTTGAGTAGATGGGGTGGTGCCCAAATAGAATGCGCCAACCTAGCTGTCCACATAGCTCTAAACGGGCGGCCGCCAGCATATCTTCAACCGCCGTATTTAAGACTTTATTCGCGTCCGGATCATCTAGTTGCCATACTTGAAAGCGCAAGATGGTGGTGTCTATGGCGTAGATGTGCAGCCATGGAGGAAGGTTGGGTACTAAATAATGGTTGTAGGGCATACGCCACCGGTCGCTTTTTGTCGTGTAGTCAACCTCGCTCTGTACTGAATCAGCTCGAAGCCAATCATGATTGCCGGGAGTCAGCCACATATCGATGCGGCCCAAGCCAGCATAAGGCTCTTCAAAGTTTGTTTGTAACTTGCTGTCGGCCGTGCTGTTGACCCCATCTCGATAGATGTTGTCGCCCAACGTTGTAATAAAGTCGCAGGAATTTCCTGGCTGATCGCAAAACGCCACCATCGCGTTCGCTACCGCCTGCTGATTGGCTCCGCCAGTTCCCATGTCGCCTAGCACCAAAAAAGTGACTTCATCCAAATTTGTGTGGTCTGCAATTTTAACTTCTTGCAGCTGTTCGGCCGAAAGTGGGGCTAGTGATTCAAGCTTCGTTGTATTGGCTTGAATACAAGCCGCAAGCATCAGAGGGATGAATGTAAAAAGGAAGAGGCTGTATTTATGACAAGAAATGCGCATAGTAAAAAATGTTGAAACAGGTAGAAGGCCGATTGATTTCAGCACGATTATAGTTTGGAATTCAGCCAGTTGTCGGCACTCAAGTGCTAAATCTGATACTGATTTTTAACGCAAACTGTTTTATTCGGAAGGACACCTGCAAGTTAGTTAGACTATTTTGCTCCAATGCTAACTAAACCCAAGAGTGAAACACACACACCAGTTCCTCTAGCTGAACCCCAATTCCTAAACCAATCAAAACCGAAAAAAATCATTTCAAGCTTGCAATCGATGCGGCTATTCGCTTCTTTGGGAGTTGTGCAATATCACATTTGGTCCAACCATTTTGAAACTCAAATTGGCCACCCTGGCACCGACTTCTTTTTGGTTTTAGTTGCTGTTGTCGCAGCTCTGGTTCAAGCCAAACGCATCCCTACTGCTGGCTGGCGCGACTATATGCAAGGCCGGTACATTCGATTGTATGTCACCTACATCCCGATATTTTTAATTGGGATGGCTGCGAAATTTAGCCAGCTTGATATACGCCTTATCGTAAACTCTTTCTTCTTCGTACCAATGGGGAGCGATAGCCCTCCGATTATCGGGGCGACATGGATGCTAACGCTGTTCATGGTATTTTATTTTGTGTTCAGCATCGCTTTTTTGGTGAAAGATGAACGTATCTTGATCCCGATTTTTGCTTTGTGGACCGTTGGTATTGTTTTATACAGTTGGTTTAATATCAGCCCTTTTGAGGGGCAATATTGGTCAAAGAATCTTTTTAACGAGCGCTACCTCGATTTTATATTTGGGTATGGTGTTGGGGTTGTTTTGCGTAATTATTGGGTAAAAGTTTCGGCCGGCCGTTGGCTTATGTGGGTCGGGGTAATAGGTATAGTGGGTGGAACCGTTTTGCTAAATATTAATCCAACCGCCGGTGTCCGTAGCCTCACCTTAGGTGTGCCTATAGCTATCTTTGTTCTTGGACTATGCGCATTAGAACAGCAGGGGATCACGAACTCACCACTGGTCAACTTTCTAACTCATCCTTGGCTCGTTTGGTTAGGTGGCACATCGTACGTACTGTATTTAAGCCACGGGATATTTCTAAAAGTTTGGAGTGCGGTCCTGCCTGTAAACTATCTGCTAGTACCTATCATTAATCTCGGCATGATCCTCGTCGGTGCGTTGGGGTATGCCTATTGGGAACAGCCAGTGCTCAAGGCTGTAAACAAAATGCTGAAAAAGTAATTGTTGATATGTTAGTACAGTTCTCCGTAACCAACTATCAGTTTTCAACCCGCCTTTACCTCTAGAAACTCAGGCTTGGAAAGCTTGCAAGTGATTTGCCGAGAGCGAATCAGATTCCTAAAAATCGCTTGAACCAGCGGAACCAATTCATAATGCCTAACCCCGTTCGCATTTCGAACTCTTCATAATGGAAATTTGACCGGCCTAATCCTTTTGTTCGTAAGCCTGATTTTAATGACTCACGCATCTGGGTAGGTCCGCAGAAATAGACATCGGCCGCTTTGAGCTCTGTACCCAAGTTGGCTGCAATGCGATCGGCCGATAAACGTTTATCTTCCCCTGAAACAACCAAGATTAGATTAAAGTTCGGCACAGCGGCCGCAATCGACTCAAATTCTGTTAAGTAAAGCGCCTTGTCACGAGACGGCACACAGTAATACAACGTGGTTGGGCTGGGCCAGTCGGCCGGGAGTGATTCAGCCCATGCGATAAAGGGTGTAATGCCGATGCCAGCCCCGATCCAGACCTGCGGCCCTTTACTCGATTGAAGCGAGAAGTGGCCAAACGGGTTTGATACCCTAGCGGTCATACCTGGCTTGAGAGCGGTTCCCATCCTTTTTGTATAACTGCCCAATGATTTCACCCGGAAACTCAGCTCTCCATCTGGCTTGGGCGCGCTACTAATCGTAAAAGGGTGGGTCTCCATCATGTTAACCGGTTCAAAATTGACAAAGGCGAATTGTCCCGCTTTATGCTTAATTGCATTGCCTTCAGGCCGTAGCTTGATTTCAGCCACATCGCTGTGCTGAACGACTTCAGTTACCTTATATTTTTTATTATTGATACCAAGGATACGGGGAAGGAGCAGGTATAAATAAGAAGCAACGCCGATAAAACAAAATAGTGAAATATAGAGACCAAGGGGTTCAAAAACGGCGAACGGTTTTTCAATATAGATGTAATGAGCGGCCGCTAGTGCAAAGAATAGGCCGATTAACCGATGGGACCATTTCCATAATTTATAAGGAATAATGGTGATGAGAGATAAAATAATTAAAAAGAGCAATCCGTTGTACGCAAGTTCACCCCATTCTTCTGCCGCATCAGCAAAACGTGGCACGAGCGCAACACCATTCACTTCCGCATCGATGGTGCTGTGCAAATAGGCCGTTGCGATCGCTCCAACCCCAAGCCATTTATGAAGCACATAGACACGATCTAGCGAGCCAAAAATCGGCTCGATTATTTTGATGCGGGTCGCTAAGAGCATTGTGATTCCCATAAGGATCAAGGATGCAGAACCGAGATATTGACTATAAATCGCGGTCGAATTGTTTTGAGCCGCTAGAGGGATAAACCACAATAGGGGAATGGCCAGTGCTGCGACAATAATCGCGATGCCTTTAGAATTCATAGATATTCTCCAAAAAAATTGCTAAGTTCGTTGTATGGCTCCAGTTTAGTTAAACTAATTTCTGTAGTTTGATTCCCAACCTAACTAAACTTAAATCTAGTTTAAATTTACAAAGAGTTGAGCCTGAAGCAGTCATGCAAATCTTGTCGGGCACTTCTGTTTGAATTTGAGTCTACTTGGACGATGTTAGGAAAATATTCAGTTTGAATTTAGGCGTAATTAGGATTACCGGATTGGATTCCCTCCAAATAAGATAATTGAATCATATGAAGCTTCTAACTTTATAGAACGGCCCCACCATGCTAAAATTTAGATCAAATTTAATCTAGATTCGGTCCAACTAAACCTTATGACTTCATCCTCAACTTTCCTTAACTTTGTGCCCCCTACAGGAATATATGAGACTCTTTATGCCTTTCAGGATGCATTTGGCTCTTACATGGGGGAAACAGGAACCCATCCGTGGAGTCAGGGGTTCCCTCGTATAGACCAGCTTCCCGGCGGCCCCGAGATGCCGACTTCTGTGACGATCCCTACCAACGACTTGATGTACCCTAAAGCGTGGGGTCTGCCCGACCTACGCAAAGCGATTGCAAGCTATTATCAAACCAACTATGGGTCTGATATTACGTGGGAAAATGTGATGGTATTCGCAGGCGGCCGACCAGCACTGATCGCTAGCTTACTTTTTCTCGATCCTAAGATTACGATACGTGTCGCCTCGACCGAATATACCTCTTACTATCCCACATTTGAGGAGCTGAATCGGCCATACAAGCTGGTCCAAAGTAATGTCGCGAACGGCTTTTCCCCAACCCCGGCCGACTATGCAGGTATCGAAGCGGACGGCCCATCGATGATGATGGTCAGCAATCCGTGTAATCCAACAGGACAAACATTTAGTGGTGACTCTTTAGCAGAGCTGGTCCGATTGGCCAGCAATAATGATCGAGTTGGCATGCTCATTGATGAAGCATACGAAATGTTCCATAGCGATCCGGTCAGTGCCCTTCAATACATTCGCAATATCGACGACACCAATATCATGGTGATTGGGGCTGCGACCAAAGGTCTACAAGCTCCCGGTATTCGGGTCGGATGGATGGTTGCTAGCCGGAAGCATATCGAAACATTGGGCAACTTCTCTTCTTTTGGGATGGGGGGCGTTAGCCATCCGGCTCAGCGTGTTGCGGTGGAATTGCTCAAGCCAGAAAGGGTTGAGAAAGTTCGTCAGGCCGTCCCTGCATATTATGATAGTCAAAGACAAAAGTATGCTGAGGCGTTTGATAAGTTGAGGCTTGACGTTTTTTCTGGCAAGGGCAGCTTCTACCATTGGTGTCGCCTGCCCGGCGATCTGACGGCTGAACAGTTTAATCAACGGTTGTTTAAACATGGGGCCGCTATCATAAAAGGGGAAGATTGTGATATGGCCCGTCGGGGTGATGAGTCGCCACTGAAAAATTTCTTCCGTTTTTCGTTTGGTCCCCTCAAACCAGAGTCGTTTGAAACCGACATCAGTATAATGAAGCAAGCTCTAGGAAAGTGATCAGGTAGCAGTGATCATTTTCAGGAGTTTTAACTCGAACTATTTATCGGCGTATGCAACTTGCAAGCTACTTCTTGCAAAGTAATAAAACATGAAAACAACAATCCTTCCTCCAAAAGAATTTGACACCGGCATGCGTACGGCTGCCACTGATATTTTGAACCAGATGCAGCAGATTATGGCTGAAGCAAAAGAGGTTGGGCTGTTTATTTCGAAGGCGATCACCAATGCAAAAACGGCCGATACTGATTCAGCATTAGCCGCAATGCAAGTACTACACGATATTGCGACGCTTCTGTTTATTCAATGGGAAAGCGCGCAACAAGCAGGGGACACTTGCAGTACGCTAGCCTATGCTCGGCTGTTTAATGGGCTGACTCATAATGCACGCAATTTAAATGAACGGCACCCGGTAATTCAAACTGATCATTTGGACAACATGGCGGCCGACCTTGCCAGCAATGTCTGTTTTCAAAACTTTACCCCTCAGTGTGTGGCTGAAATTATGGAGCGAGCGGCTGTTCAGCATACGCATGAGCGTGCATGGATTTGGACCGTTTTGCCTACATTTGAAAAACAGCCCTACGGCCGGATATTGCTCCGTAAAGTACAACCCCGTGCATTAACCCAGCCGATCTTTGTGACTCAGCCATATTTTTTGCCCGGCCGTTCAACCCTCTTTCACACCCATGGTCAAAACTGGGCTTTCTCCCGGCCGTTGGGTACCTGCGAGTCTGGCAATCTGCACCTGAACACGTTGTGGATGCCCCGCTGTCAAGAAGAGGCGTTCCCACTTAATCAAATCGACAATGCTGAATACTGCAACAAAACGGTCGTCGTGGTTCCCCCTCGCATGATTCATGGCATTGCTCGATGTCGATGTTGTGACCAAAACTATCCCACACTTGAGGAGCTACAAGAGGACACTGCACTAAAGGCTGATTGGATCGGCCGGACAAGATTTGGGGAAAACGCTTGCATGCACATCTACTGCCCAGAACCATCACTTATCAAAGAACTCAAAAACTCACCCTTTGTTCAAGAAGATGAAAAATTCTTTATCGAATATGACATGATCGTCTTTGATCATACCGCTAATTCGATCTGGTCAGGCGGTGGGGGAAGCTGGCCGTTACGCATGATTCGCTACGGTACAACGGGTGAGCATTGTGGCATCTGTTTTGAAGATGATCCACGCAAAGAAAACTTGGACCCATGTGAAGTCGCCAAGTGGTTTGTGCAAGATCCGCCACCACCGCTGATCCGGTATGAGTTTTCCGAATAATCGGCCGATATGAAAACAATCTCAATTCACGCCAAAGTCAGCGGGCTGTTGTTTGCCATCTTTTTTCTTGGATTAAGCTGCTCGCCACCGACGGCACCACTTGATCAAGAGATTGAGTTTGAAAAAGGGGATGTGTACCAAATTGAGGGAAGCCGCATTCGACTTGAATTTGTTGGCGCAGGCACGGCCCACGCGACTGATGGAACTGTTATCGATGATGCTCGTTTTATTGTGTCTGAAGGAAGCCGTACAACCGAAATTTATTTGGAGAACAGTTCACCAGAAGCGGCCGAAACTGTTTATGGAGACTACAGGATTACACTCGATTGGGCGTATGGTTATACACAAAGCTGTGGGATTGTTATTAGTCAAATCGCTGAGTAATTGAGCAATTTTGTGCAAGACGCTTTTGCTTGTTGAGTGATAAACTGTTGACATGATCGGTCAGAAAGAACAGCAAAGCTATTGGCGCAATCCTCAACTTGATATAAGCCTCATGCAAGCTTATCACGTCAATTACGCCTATCCGAAACACAGCCATGATCAATATGTGCTATGCCTTATCGAGCATGGTGTGCAGTCATTTACCCTCAAAGGGACCAAATATTTCACCTTACCCAGAAGGTTGATTTTAATTAATCCTGGCGTGGTACATACGGGAGAAGCTGCGACTGAAGATGGCTTTCGGATGCGGTCGCTGTACCCGTCAATTGAACATATGCAAGCGGCCGTGTACGAGCTAACCGGCCGTCACACCGGAACACCCTTTTTCCATAATCTTCAAGTTGATGATCCAGCTGCAACCCGCAGCGTCTACGATCTGCACGTTGCGCTGACAAGTGGGGCGGGGGAGCTTGAAAGTGAATCTCGATTTATTTCAACGTTGGCCCAACTGATTAAGCGGTACGGTGAAATCAGATCGGCCGAACAACCACTGGGCCATGAAAGTGCGGCTATTGGGAAAGCGCGAAACTATATAAACGAAAACTATGCGCAATCAATCAGCCTGACCGAATTAGCCGACTATGTGTCTCTGAGCCGCTACTATTTTTTGCGTGTCTTTCAGAAAGAAGTAGGTATGGCACCCCATGCCTATCTGCAAGATGTTCGCATTCGGCGTGCTAAGCAACTGATTGAGCAAGGCTTGCCGCTGACCGATGTCGCTTTTTCTGTTGGATTTAATAGTCAAAGCCACATGACCCGCCGATTTAAACAGTTTGTTGGTATTACTCCAGGAAGATATGCACGCCCTTTAACCCCGGCTGTGGCAGGTGCTTAATGACCACTGAATTGATGATCGCTTGGTTTTTGACCTTTTTTCCGATTACCATCAGCCCGGGTCCCGCCAATATGTTGATCTCATCAACGGCCGCACAGTATGGCACTCGGCGCACCATGCCACTTTTCTGGGGCATCATCCTTGTCTTTGTCGTACAAATTTTGGTCATTGGTATCGGCATCGGTGAAATCATTTTTCGATATCCACTATTGTTTGAAATCTTCAAATATATCGGGGCCGCTTACCTCTTTTATCTCGCTTACCTATTTTTTAATTCTTCGGGTGCGAAAAAGACAAATGAGACAAAGCTAGGTTTTAGAGAAGGGGCCTTGCTCCAGTTTTTCAACTTCAAAGCGTTAACCGTTCCGCTCATCATGTACACCCAGTTTCTAGACCCGGTCGACTCAACCTATGTGCAATTTTTGGGGCTGACATTGGCTCTCTTTTGTTTGATCTTTTTTAGTTTATATGTCTGGGTGTTGGGTGGTAGCTTGCTACAACGCTTTTTTTTGTCAGATTTTGGAGTTAAGTGGCAAGGAAAAATCTTCGGAGTGCTGCTCGCTTGTGTAGCGGTTTGGATATTATTTCGGTAAAGAATGATTTGAATAGGACTTTGGTCCTATTCCCCAATTTCTTTTCTAAGTTACACTTGTTGTTATGTAGGCTCCCTCTGAGGTGGTTGACAACGCCCGTTGTTGATCACCTCAACTTTTTTTAAGCCACATGAACAACCTCAGAGACAGCAAACTAAATTGCTTGCACAACCGACTAACAGGTCGGTTTTTTTTTGCCTATAATTAAACTACTCCAAAATGAAAATTGACTTTAATTCGGCCGAATGGATCAACCCGCCTAAAACATATCATGTTGATTCAGACACGGTAACGATTCAAACAGATCCCCATACCGACTTTTGGCAACGCAGCTACTATGGCTTTCGGAATGACAATGCCCCGGCCATACTAGTCGAGAGACAAGAGAATTTCACATTCACTGTTCAAACAAAATTTAATTATCAGGCACTCTTTGATCAGTGTGGCCTCATCATCTATTTAGACAGTGAGAACTGGTTCAAAGCGTCGATTGAATTTGAGAATGGGGAATTCTCTAGGTTGGGGAGTGTTGTAACCAACCATGGTTACTCTGACTGGGCAACGACTGATATTCCGTTAACGACCACGATGTGGTATCGGTTAAGTCGTAGAGGGCCAGATTTCCTTATCGAGTCAGCGGCCGACGGTGAAAACTTTAAGCAGATGCGGATTTTCCATTTGCATGCTTTAGGTGAAACAACGGCCGAAATGGGCAAGCTCAATCCGCCAGCTCAGGCTGTTTTGCCCATTCGCTTTGGTCCGTACGCCTGTAGTCCAACCGAATCATCTTTTGAAGCTGTGTTCAAAAACATGCAGATAGAGCCGTGTCGCTGGCTGGCTCACACCACTTAGCATTAAAAATAAACAGAGCACAAATATTCGCCAGCAATTCGGCCGCTTGCACTATAATTTTCGATCTAAATCCATTCCAGCGTTTATCTCAACTAAATAAGTCATAGGCTGTGCCAGCCGATGGGAGACAGAATCATAATGAACACTTTTCTGATTTTTTAAAGGTGTTCCATGCGTTTGTAACTTTATGAAGAAAGATAATATTCGCGCCAAGCAACGAGCGAAAGATTAAGCACTGAGTTAGCACTATGAAAACAACGATACATTGGTTTCGGCAAGATCTCCGTCTAGCCGATAACCCATCCCTGACAGAAGCAGCTGCAAACGGCCGGGTGCTCCCACTCTATATTTTGGACGATATTAACTCCGGCGAGCACAAAATGGGTGGGGCTAGCCGCTGGTGGCTGCATCATTCTCTCACCCAGCTAGATCAAAACCTCGATGGAAAACTCGCTGTTTACGCGGGTGATCCGCTGGAAATATTACTCGATCTGATTAAACACCACGACGTGTCGGCCGTCCATTGGAACCGCTGCTACGAACCGTGGCGCATTGAACGGGATACTCAGATTAAAGACAGCCTAAAAGCGGCCGATGCTGATATCGAAGTCAACAGCTTTAACGGGTCACTGCTATGGGAACCATGGGAACCCCTCAAAAAAGATGGCACCCCTTATCGTGTTTTTACACCCTTTTATCGGAGAGGGTGCCTCAACCAACCTGCACCCCGTCTGCCATTGCCTACCCCATCTAACCTAGATTTGCTGACCGATGAAAAAAGCTTAGGCGTTGATGGGCTGAACCTGTTGCCCAAAATTCGGTGGGACAAACAGCTTGAACCCCATTGGCAGATTGGTGAAGCTGGCGCAATGGCTAGACTAAAATATTTTGTGGCCGATGGAATCGATAATTACAAAGACGGCCGCAACTATCCGGCCGGAGACAACGTTTCTCGTTTGTCGCCACATCTACACTTTGGCGAAATATCCCCCAATCAAGTTTGGTATGGGGCTAAAGCACATCCGGCCGACAAAAACCTTGACCACTTTCACAGTGAGCTGGGCTGGCGTGAGTTCTCACACAGCCTGCTTTATCACTTTCCCCAGCTGCCACGCGAGAACCTGCAATCGAAATTTGATCGCTTTCCATGGAGCGACAATGCTGACTTTTTAAAAGCTTGGCAAACGGGGCAAACTGGTTACCCCATTGTTGATGCTGGGATGCGTGAGCTTTGGCAAACAGGCAGTATTCACAATCGGGTCCGTATGATTGTTGGCTCATTTTTGGTCAAAAACCTGTTGCTCCATTGGCACCATGGTGAAAAATGGTTTTGGGACTGTTTGGTCGATGCGGATCTTGCCAATAACAGTGCAAGCTGGCAATGGATCGCTGGGTGCGGGGCTGACGCCGCTCCTTATTTCCGCATTTTTAATCCGGTGACGCAGGGGCATAAATTTGATGCCGAGGGTGAATACACGCGCCGTTTTGTACCAGAACTTAAAGATGTGCCTAAAAAATATTTATATAGTCCGTGGGAGGCGCCCACTGCTGTTTTGATCGCAGCCAAGGTTAAGCTGGGCGAAAATTATCCAAAGCCTATTGTTGACCTAAAACCATCGCGCGAACGGGCTTTAGAAGCTTTTTCGTCATTAAAACAACAAGCGTAGGGGCGATTCTCCCCCACCTATAACAACGAGATTTACCATGACAAAAACATTTATTATTTACGGCGGCTCTGGCGGGATTGGTTCTGCCACGGCCGAACTTTTGCATAAACAGGGCCATGCTCTGCATTTGGTCGGCCGGAATGCTGATGCCCTTTCAGCCGTTGCGACCACCTTGGGCGCTACAACGACCGTTGGTGACGTCACCGACCCATCTCTGTTTGCGCAAGTCAGCGCCGATGTCGACGGTCCAATCGATGGCCTTGTATATGCGGTGGGGACCATCAACTTAAAATCGATCCGCCGTTTAACGGCCGATGATTTCATACGCGACTATCAGGTGAATGCGATAGGTGCGGCTCTTGCGGTGCAGGCGGCTTTGCCTCAGCTCAAAAAAGCGGATGGCAACCCATCGGTTGTTTTGTATTCCAGCGTGGCTGCGACCCAAGGCTTTACGTTTCACGCATCGATTGGGATGGCGAAAGGGGCGATTGAGGGGCTGACGTTATCGTTGGCGGCCGAACTCGCGCCAAAGATCCGGGTCAATGCGATTGCTCCATCTTTGACTAAAACGCCGTTGGCGGCCGGGCTGGTTAAAAGTGATGCGGCCGAAAAGTCTTTGTCTGACCTGCACCCGATGGGGCGCTTGGGTGAAGCGGCTGATATTGCGAACCTGACTACGTTTTTGCTCTCGGCCGAAGCTGGCTGGATCACGGGGCAAACGTTCGGGGTCGATGGCGGCCGGAGTACGTTGCGGTAGACGGCTCAACTCAAGGGGTTGGGTTGGATAGCTGCTGAAAGATTGGGAAGCTCGTGATGATAGGTTTCTCGGTATAATCAAATTTGGTGCTTAATCAGCTACCTCTTATTTTCTTTCGTCTATCTTTTTTAAAAACTACAGCCAGCCATTATGAGTAATCAACAAAATATCGGTGATCACTACGCACAAGCGACTTTGCTCAGCGCGATCAAAGCCGGAATTGCCAAACTTGGAAAAACAAACGAAACAGTTCAGGTTGAAGATTTGGCCCCTGTCGACGAGTTTCATATCGGTGGCCGACAAGCGACCGTTCATCTAATGAACCAGCTTGGTTTTGGTCCTGAAGATCATGTTTTAGATGTGGGTTGTGGTTTGGGTGGTGCGGCTCGCTTTGTGGCATCAGCAACTCAGGCAAAAGTTTCAGGTGTCGATGCTACGGCCGATTATGTGTCGGTTGGCAATGTGCTCAATGGCTGGGTCGGCTTAGATGATCAGATCAAACTGCTTGAGGGATTTGCTCAATCAATGCCGTTTGATGGGGAAATGTTTGACGGTGCGTACATCATTCACGTTGGGATGAATTTTCCTGATAAAGTCGAGGCCTACCGAGAAATCAACCGGGTTCTGAAGCCGGGTGCATTGTTTGGAATCTATGACATTATGCAAAAAGATCCTGGTGAGATCGCTTATCCGGTCCCATGGGCGAGTGAGCCGTCGCTCAGCCATTTGCGGACGGCCGACGCCTATCAAGATGCACTGACATCGGCTGGGTTTAAGGTGCTAAACGTTAATTCTCGCTATGATTTTGCTCTTGATTTTTTTGCTCAGATTAGAGCCAAAGCTGTGGCCGGTGGTAATTCTGGGCCAGCTCCGCTCGGGCTGCACCTGCTGATGGGAGAAAGCACGCCAGCCAAGATTGGAAATATGGTCGGTAATTTGCAAAATGGGTTGATCGCGCCCGTTGAGATTATTGCTCAAAAACCGGTCTAACTTCATCATTTATGGCCAAGATGCGTAAAAAATCTGACCTGCCCACAAAAGTCTGCCCCGTTTGCAACCGGCCGTTTGCGTGGCGCAAAAAGTGGGAGAAAAACTGGGACGAAGTTCGCTACTGCTCAGAGCGGTGTCGGCGGGCCAGGAAGCCCGCCTAAATTAACCCTTTTCTTTCACCAAAAACTCTACATTGCACATTGCCGTAATTTTCCTTTTGCTCTTGAACTCCACGCCAATATCAATGGATGGGGCAGGGGGCGGGCTACTCCTTTTGCTGCGGACCGACTTCAGCATCAATGGTTTGTTATCAGATGGTCCGGCTGGATTTAAAATAATCTCGCTTACCTGAGGCATTGAGTAGCTGTCGCTGCATGCGCGCAGCCCTACAACTTCATAATCGATAACGCCCATCATTTCATTTGCTTTGTGTTTAGCCTGCTTCATCGCTTGCTTCGTGAGTTCTAACTTTGGCTCGTCTACGTCGTAGTCCCACTTCAATGATTTGACTGAGATGTTTTTGCCGTCTGAGCAAATGCCTAAGACTTGGCCTAAGGTGTCTAACTTATTTACCGTTACTTTGATAGTGTAGACGGCCGATGAGTTTTTCCCGAACAGGCCAGACCCGCTTTCGGTTGAGACAGACTCCGTTTCAATTTCAATCGATTCATCTATCTTTTGGACTTTTTGCAAGGCCGACTTTAGATCTTCCGAAGCAGAGAGAGCCGCATTGCCAAAAGCGATTTTTTCGCTTTGAACTTGAACCATGACAAAAGCACGAGATGCTTCGATCTCGATTTCGGCCGTTTCGTTAACTTTTAAGACACCGTGTTCCATTTTTATCTCCTAAATCTAATTTTGCTCAATACAAAACTTTTCTAGTTAATAAGTACGCTGTTGGCTTATTTGTGTTGCATTCTGATTTCCAATCTTTTCTCAAAAGAACTGGTGTATCACCTTTCTTGCTCATAGACTTCTATTAAAAAATGCAACCACAGAGACGATTTTGCGTAAACTAGAGATAAGCTAACTTGCTGGCCATAGATAACCAGCTTTTGGCTTGTCTGGTTAGGGAACAACTCGTGTGAAGCTGACAATTTCATAAGACCCGATTCAGATTGTTGACCAATTTTCTAAACAGGCGATTTGTAAAGTACAATCGCCCAGAGACGGAGGTTTCTCAATGAATCTGTTTGTGATGTTAGGTATTGTTGTTGGTGTAGGTGTGCTTTTCCTGTTATCAGGAATTCGCATCGTCCGGCCGGTTGAGGTCGGGGTGATTGAGTTTTTAGGGAAGTTTTCAAGGATATCTAATCCAGGATTCAACTGGATTATCCCCGGGCTGCATAAAATGCATCGGATTGAAATTACCGAGCGCAAAGTTGATATCGAGCCTCAGTCAATTATTACGCAGGACAAATTGAACGCCGAAGTTGATGGAGTGGTTTACTACAAAGTAACCGATGCACATAACGCCCTTTACAACGTTCAGAGTTTTGAATCTTCAGTTCCATCGCTTGCTAAAACCACACTACGTGCGGTAATCGGTAAGCTCACGCTAACAGAAGCGAATGAGAATCGGAGCAAGATCAATGACGAGATTGAGATTATTCTTGATCGTGAAGTGTCGAAGTGGGGGATCACGGTTGAACGTGTTGAGCTCAAGCGGATCGAGCCCCCTAACGATGTACAGGCTGCGATGAATAACGTAGTAAAGGCTGAGAACGAAAAGATTGCGGCATTGGACTTAGCAACCGCCATCGAAACAAAAGCGGACGGTGAACGTCGAGCTGAGATCAAGAAGGCCGAAGGTATCGCAAAAGCGATTACGCTGAAGGCACAGGCCGATAGTGAGGCGATTAAATTGGTTAATGAAGCGGCCGAAAAGTATTTTGTTGGCAATGCTCAACTGTTGAAAAAGCTGGAGACGGTAAGTGCCTCGTTGCAAAACAACGCCAAAATCGTGGTTCCGGCCAATACTGAGTTGGTGAATATTATCGGAGATATGGCCGGTTCACCGGTGCCGATTTCTGTGAATAGAAATGGTCATCGTAATGGCACGCATGAGTCGGTGAATTAACGACTTTAGGTAACTTGACGGCCGGAGTTGATCTGATTTCAACTCCGGCCGTTTTTTATAAACGAGTCAAATTTTATTCAAGCCGTTTGTTTGGGGGAAGCTCTACGAATTAATGCCTGCTTAAGTTAGCCCCGTCACCTCATTTCGGTTCCGCTAAAAAAGCTTCTCTTATGCTTTCTAAACTTTCCTTTCGAGGTTTATGAATTTTTTGCATTTCCCAGTTGACACCAAAATATGTGATTGTTAATAAGAGTAACGCCACTACTGCGCCCCAATAAAACCCGGTGTAAATAAAGAAAATCGATATAAGGATCATGAGAGGGGCCAGGTAATAGGGGACCAACTTACTTCCCTCATCGATCAAATAGTCAGTGCGGTAGATGGCTTTATCAATCTCACCGAGCAACGAGTCTGCAAAAATGACTTCATGCTGTTTCCGACCAAACCGAAGATACATCCAATACCCTGCAACCAATAAGTATACGATTCCCATGAATACGAAGAATCGTGGAGCACTACCCCAAATACTGTCATAAAGGCTTTGTAATCCTAATCCCAAATTGACTAAGATCAGCACCCATTCAACAAACTGTACTTGAAGATTGACTGATCGGCTCTTTTTGCCAACCATTTTATTCAGGGCGAATTGGTCAATCGTATACAGCTTTTCGCTGTTCTGTTCATTCCATATAACCTGCATGTCTTCAAACTCCATAGTTTTGATCCTGCATTTGCTTCTTTCGCATTTTTGAGACCTTTCAGGCTGTTAAACGCTGAAAGGTCTTTTTACACATGTTGATGACGAGCAGTAAACCTATTGTTCTTGCGAACTCGCGTGCTCATCTTCATTGAATGATGGGTATAGATTGCACAGCAAGGCCACTGTGAATGAGACCAGCAAGATCATCCAAATGGGTTGCCAGAAATCGGTGAAAAATAAAATGAAAAAGATAAAGGTTAGGAATACGCTGTTTTCAGGATTATTCATGCGATTTGACTCCTTTGTCTTTCGTACAAGAATCTTCACCGATGAATAAAATCGATGAGGAGATTAGAAGAAATATGATGACGCTTGACCCATTAGAGTCGGCCGGTGTGGCCACTAGGCTTGTGAACAGGGCAACGATTAAAATAAATGCTGCACTTATGATTGCTTTTTTGTTTTTAGGAAATTTCATCTTGTTAAACCTTTATTTTGACTTTAGTTCTTTTGATTTTCGGGTTAAATGCTGTTTGGCACGGTGAATTTTGACGCTTACGTTGCTACCAGATATACCTAACAGTTCTGCTATTTCTCGATGTTTGTACCCGTCTAGCATGAGCAGACAGACGGACCGAGTCGGTGGTTCGAGCTGTCCTATTTGCTCATAGAGCCAAGTGAGTCGCTCGTCTTCTTTTCCGGCCGATTGATTGGCGTTTAATATCCGTTCAATCGCTTCCATTGGAGTCGCATCCGGTCGTTTCTTTTCTTGGCGGACCCACACCGTGGCCGCAAACAGTGCGACTCGATATATCCATGTAGATGGTTTTGATTCACCTCGGAAGTCGGGAACTGATTTCCAGACTTTGACCGCTATTTCTTGAAACAAATCTTCTTGATCGTGATCAGTAAATGCGTAGGCGCGAACAATCTTGAACAAAATGCCCTTGTGTTCATCTAACCATCGGTTGAAGATCTGTCTCTGTTCGTTCTCAGTCATGGTCTTTTAGCCAAACTTCTTTAATGTATTTACCTAATGAGTATCAGCTGGGATATTTTTTCTTACAAATTGGTCTGAAAAATAAAAAAAGTCGATTTTATAGCTCCCCGTCTCTCATCCAGTTCAAAAACTAGCGGGATAAAATCAACGTATAATTTGGTCCATGAAGAATATTCAATTGCTCACGATTAGTCTCACTTTACTCTTGTTGTCGGCATGTACGTTTGATAGGGCTGAGCCGGTCAGCCGTGATGATCCGAATGAAAGTCTAGAGACGGCGGAAGTTGCATCCACGCTCTTAGAATTGAGCAAGGCAGAAAGTCTTGTTTGGAGCCAAACTAATATTCGGAGTGATGGGAATCGATTTGTATCAGGAAATGGAAACCTACCCAATATCGATCCAATTGATGTAGAGCTATCTGGTGAACCGACTTGGGTAGTTGGCTTGCCTTTTCAAGATGGTGCTTTATGGGTTACAACCTTAGCGGTCGGCCGCGTGGAGGCATATTCTGTCATTGACGGAGCCGTTGAAGAATATCCTGTTTCTCCGTCTAAGATCCCGGCCGGGATGCCCCCCTTGGTCGTATTGCAAGATAATAATTTGCACGTTGTTGTTCCTAAAGGAGATTTCTCCTCTTTAACCCATCCGGTGCTGATTAGCGGGACCAACCAGCTCGCGTACATAGACAACCAGGGCGGTCTGGTCGTTGAGACTGGAGAGGTTGTTGAACGATTAGATATTAATGCACAACTC
>JBGCDP010000182.1:0-50435 GCA_045105475.1 Anaerolineae bacterium | reverse complement strand
TGGCGGCTTTGGATCGTGGGCCGGTGGATTCGGTTTTTGGGATGGCGGCTTTGGATCGTGGGCTGGTGGATTCGGTTCATGGGCAGGCGGCTTTGGATCGTGGGCTGGTGGATTCGGTTCATGGGCGGGCGGCTTTGGATCATGGGCTGGTGGATTCGGTTCATGGGCAGGCGGCTTTGGATCGTGGGCTGGTGGATTCGGTTCATGGGCAGGTAATACTGAGCCATTTGCTAGTGGCTTTGGCTCATGGGCAGGAAGTTATGATGATCCATCTTTCTTGTCTGCCAATTTGCCCGATTCCAGCGCTGAATCAGCTTCTACAGGCGCTGTCTTTGATGTTTCGAAATAACTTGTAACGCTTAAAATTAATAGACCTTTCAGGTTCTAGTAACCTGAAAGGTCTTCTTGCATTGTCATCGGTATAATTAGTGGCAATGAAAAGAATTGCTTCCCTTGCGCTGGTCGCAGGGTTTTTGTTTTTATACATGTTAACGCTCCGGCCGGGCGTTTTACCGGCCGACAGTGGGGAGTTTCAGCTAGCTGCTAGTCAATTACAAATTGCGCATCCACCCGGGTTTCCACTCTATATTTTAATTGGATGGTTTTTTACCCAACTGCCGGGAACCGCTGCAAGTAATTTAAACTTTCTGTCAGCCCTTATTTCTAGTTTTACATTAGGCTTGCTCCCATTTATTGTTGGCGAGCTGCCTGCTTTGAAGGGAGATAAACGTGAGGCGGTTGCAACTATTGGCGGAATTACGGCCGCAATCTTATTGGGAACCAGCACCACCTTTTGGAGCCAAGCTACAACCACCAACATTCGTAGCCTAACAACATTCTTTGCAGCTTTAGGTTTCTACTTTTTGCTGAAGTGGATAAGGTTGCAAACGACCAAACAATCATCAACAAATGGGTCTGCTACTTTATTTGCTGAACACAGATCACTGATTCTTGCTGTCCTCATTACTTCGCTCGGTGTCACCCATCACTTATCACTTGCCTTTATCGCACTCGTGATGCTTATTGTTGTCTTATTAACCCATTGGCAGATTCTCAAAGAACCCAAGCTCATTGGCTGGTTGGCTCTCGCGCTCCTTAGTGGTCTGCTTCCGTGGCTGTTGCTGCCGATTTTAGAACCATCTTTAAGAAATGTAGGTGAGTTTTTCATTTATGTGACCGGTTTAGGTTTTGGCGGCGACTTCTTTTTTGTGGAATCGGCCGCCGATTTTTGGTTACGGTTGCAAGTGATGTGGAATGTGCTCACCTTTCAATTCCACTGGTCAGTGATTATTTTAGCCCTATTTTCTCTGGGTTGGATCAGCCGCTTGCAATGGCGAATCGGTTTGCTGTTAGGTGGATCTTTTTTGATTTTGACCCTGATTGCCGCGACTTATCGAGCGCCGCAAACGGTTGAATATATGTTGCCTGCATATTTACCGCTGGTGATTGGCTTTGGCTGGTTGGTATCAAACAGTTTGGTTGGAGCACTTGAGGTTGGGCTGTCTCTTCCCTCTTTTGATTTAGCATGGCTCCGATCGCCCAGACCCTTGCAGTGGGTTGCACTTATCTTAGTTGGGCTTGCTAGTTGGCAAACGACTCAACGTTGGCCTCAAGCATGGGACAGCTACCGTTGGCTGGCCCAGCAGCATGATACTGCTGATTATGTCTTTGAAATTTTTGAGGGCGCTCCTGAAAATTCAGTTGTTTATGCTGCATGGCATTGGTTCACACCCTTGAGCTATTTGCAGCAGGTTGAAGGGGAGCGGCCGGATCTCGATATTGTGTTTGTTGATCCAACATTTAACAACGATTGGAAAACGGTGATTGTTGACGAGCTGGTTGCCAATCGATCAGTAATAACAACGAACTTTGATCCTGATACGTTTGCTGGATTGCCCGCGCATTTGCCACTGGGTGAAGCGTTTTTGTGGTCGGTTGAGCCTGAAACTGCCAGCAAGCTTTCAAACAAATTTTCTTCAGCAGACGTAATTTTAGGAGGCAGAGTTTCAGTTCAATCGATCGATTTGCCTGAGAACATGGTGATGTCAGAGACGGCTCCATTTTCGATTAGCTGGCAGCTATTGCCTCCACGGGCGGCTCAAGAAATCTCACTGGCTGGATTGACTCTTTTTGTGCATTTGGTGGGGAACGACGGGCAGATTTATGCACAACAAGACTTGCCTGTAGAAGCACAAGTGCATGGTGTGTCACTCACGCGATTTGAATTGACTCCCCGTCCAGGTGTCCCTTTGGGTCCAGCGCAGATCATGCTAGGTGCTTATTTGCCTGATGGAACACAACTTCTTAGCCGTACGGGTGATGTGCGTACTGTCATGGGTGAAACGGAGATTGTTGGGACTCGCTGGCGGCCGATCACTCAGAACCCGAAAAATGATTATCATGGGGAAAGTGGGTACCGCCTTGTAGGTATCGATTATGGAACCGATTTAGGTTGGCAAAACGAGGGAAGCACACGCCGTTTTGAGCATTGGCAGCTTGATAATGGTCTGTATTGGACATCGGTGCAGGCAGAAACAAACCCATCTAATACTGGCGTATATGTTCCATTGGGGAATGGAATCACATGGTTGGGGGAAGCGAGGCAAGACCGTGCCTTGCCAAATGCTTCGATAAGGGTAAGCCATCAGTTTGCCTCTGATCGGCCGATTTTGCGCGACATCGGTATAGCGGTGAGGCAGGTTGGTTATTCAGAAGATGATTTTACGTGGGCATGGCTCAATCCGGATCCTGACAATGATATTCCAGCGACAGGTGCTATTCCGACTTTGAAGTGGATTGCAGGTTCAAAAGTCAATCATCCTCGTACGCTAACTATCCCTGAAAATGCCCAACCGGGTCAGACGACCGAAGGGTTTTTGCGCCTGTATGATGTGTTTGCTCGCCGGCCGCTGCCGATTTTAGATGAGCGAGTTACGGCCGATGGACGACCGTGGATTCGATCCGGCCGACAGCAAGTAGGGCAGTAATAGATGGATAACTTTTGGAACGGTTGGAGGCCGAAAGGATGCTAGTAGGCTACTCTAACAAACCAGGAATGACATGAATTGTGATTTTTCGTGAGTCACGATCGACGTTTTTCACAACTTCTTCTGTATCAGGGATTAAAACTTCACCTTTTTCAGGTGTGGCCAAAACAAACACATCATTCGCTCCCGTTTGAATGATTTCTTTCACAACACCTATAGCTTCCCCTTCATCGGTAACGACTTCCATTCCGATTAACTGATAGTAAAAGAACTCTCCATCTTCAAGTGGAATCGCTTCTTCAGTTGGAATAAGAATGAGCCATTTGCGAAACCCTTCGATTTGGTCACGATAGTTGTAGCCGGTAAATTTGATTAATACTTTTTCTTGGTGAAACCGGACCGACTCAACTTCCATTTCTTGGGGCGTTTGTCGTTCGTTTTTGGCGACTAAAACTTTCTCAAGCTTGTTATATCGTTCAGGTATATCAGTTGTGACATCAACACGTAGCTCACCGCGTACACCGTGAGGTTTTGTAATTTGGCCGATAACTAAGTATTTAGGGTTTAGAGCTTTTGGGGATGACATTGTTGGCGAATTGCAGGCTCACCTATAAATGTTTTGCTTAAACTAAGTCGATGGAGATGCGTTTGCCATCGATGTCGCCACGGACCTGTAGAATAGTGCTGATCGCGTTGATGACTTTACCACGTCGGCCGATTACCCGACCTGTGTCATCTTCAGCAACTGTCACTTCGATCATGATCACAGACGGCCGTTCCTCAACAGAAACAGATACCTTATCAGGATGATCTACTAATCCTTGAACAATATACTCAACCATTTCTTCATACATAATAAGATTTACGATTGATGATTTTGGATAGTGATCCAAAATTACTCTTATAGTATCTATAAAAAAACAGGCGTTCTGTTCAAAACATTTTCTTAAAAGAATTAGTTCTAATCAGTCCGCCTGTTTGTTAGATGTTTGATTTATTCTTCGCTAGCGGCTTCTTCTACAGCCTCAGCTGCATCTTCAACAACTTCAGCAACTTCCTCAACGACTTCGGCAGCAGCTTCTTTAACTTCCTCTACAACCTCAGCAGCTTGTTCAACAACTTCTTCAACCACTTCAGCAGCAGCTTCTACGATTGTTGTTTCTTCTGGTTCAACACCAGCGAATTCAGCAACGAGGGCATCAAGTTCTTCACCAGCATGAAAACGTTTGAGGCGAGCCAACGTTCCTTGTTTGTCGAGCAAACGACGAACTGCATCTGAAGGTTGAGCACCAACGCTGAGCCAGTGCAATGCACGTGCTTCATCGATGTTGTATGTGCTTGGGTCAGTATGTGGGTTGTAGTTCCCGATATGTTCGATAAAACGTCCGTCACGTTTTGATAATTGATTAGCGACAACCACTCGGTAGATAGGTTGGAATTTTTTGCCTCGGCGGCTAAGACGAATACGTACCATGTTATTTCTCCTAATAAACCCCAGAAATGGGGTGTGTAAATTGGAACTGCAACCACCTGTCGGTTTGAAGGTCAAAATACATTTTGCCTAGACCAATCTTGTTGAATCTAAGCCGAACGCAGTTCGACCAACAGTTGCAGATAAACGTTCCAGACGGCTTTCTCGCCAGAAAGCCCTGTAAAACGCACATCCGGCCGGATGATGTCACAATCATCCGGCCGGATGTACTTTTTACACGTTTGAATTCTTAAAATTAAGCGGCTCAGAAGTATAGCCAACCCTCTAATGTGGTTCAAGCGAATATTACATTTCAAATAATGGGCTTAGTACCGATATTTAGTAAGCGATCAGTTTGCTCAGTGGTATTCGGTGTTGCAGTCAAAAAACCACCGAATACCAGATATCTGTTTTACCCGAACGGGCTTCCGCCACCACCGCCAAACGGATTGCCGCCACCGCCCATCATTCCGGCCAAACGACGCATGCCACCTTTGCTCTTTAGCTGACGCATCATCTTTTGCATTCCTTTAAATTCTTTTAACAATTTATTGATGTCTTTGACTTCAACGCCAGACCCGGCCGCTACGCGCCGTTTGCGGTTGGCTTTGAGTAGTCTTGGATTTTGACGTTCTTGAGGTGTCATCGAATAAATAATCGCTTCGATGCGCCGAAGATCGTTTTCCGCCTCGTTCATATCGACGTCTTTTGTTGCTTGGCTAAAGCCAGGAACCATCTCCATGATTTTACCGAGGGGGCCCATTTTCTTGATTTGCTGCATTTGAGCCAAGAAGTCTTCTAGGGTGAAATCACCCTCCATGAGCTTCTTACTTTGCTCCATAGCAGCATCCTGATCCATCTCTTCAGTTGCTTTTTCGATCAGGGTACGTACGTCACCCATTCCTAAAATACGATCAACCAAGCGGTCTGGATGGAACAGCTCAAACTCATTGAGTTTTTCGCCGGTACCTAAGAATTTAATCGGTACGCCTGTGACTTCACGCATCGAGATTGAGGCACCACCACGCGCGTCACCATCGATTTTGGTCATGACCAAACCGGTAATATCTACGGCGTTGTTAAAGTCAGTCGCAACCCGGACCGCTTCTTGACCCGTCATCGCGTCGGCCACGAGCAGCACTTCAATCGGATCGGTTGCCGCTTTAATCGAGCGGATCTCATCCATCATCATCTCATCGATGTTAAGACGGCCGGCGGTGTCGAGAATCACAATCGTATTCCCTTCTTTCTTGCCTAGCTCAACGCCGTTTTTACAAATGGTGGTTGGATCACCAAGCCCCTCTTCGTAAACTGGGATGTCGAGCTGTTTGCCCAATGTTTGCAGCTGATCGATAGCGGCCGGGCGATAAACGTCGGCCGCGACGAGCAATGGGCGGGCTCCGTTTTTGCGTAAGTGCAGCGCTAGCTTCGCCGCCATTGTCGTTTTACCAGCACCTTGTAAACCGACCAGCATAATGATCGATGGGGACTGCATACCAAGATTCAGACGGCCGGGCTCGCCCAGTGTTGCCTCAAGCTCTTCATGTACAATGCCCACAATGACTTGGCCAGGAGTCAGGCTTTTCATGACCTCTTGGCCCAAAGCTCGCTCTTGAACCCGTTTGATAAACGATTTAACAACTTTAAAGTTGACATCCGCTTCAAGTAGGGCAAGACGAACATCGCGTAGGGCGACGTCTAAATCTTTTTCTGTGATTTTTCCGCGACGACGTAGGCCGTCAAATGTGTTTTGTAACCGATCGCTTAATGATTCAAACATAGTGCAAGTGGCAGGTTGCAAGTGGAAGGTCGCCGAAACGAAGCATCACTGGGAACCTGATAGTTTTTTAAAAAAGTATTTTAAACCTTAGAAATCAGAAGCTCGTTTGCAAGGCAATATCTGATTCCTAACAGTTGTAGCTGAATTTTGATTACTAAGTTTACTCTCCCCACACCGCATTCACCAGTGCAGGAAGTACCTCTCCCGATTTTCCACGCAACGCTAACGTCGCATGCTCGGTAAGGGCTGTTTGATTTGGATTGATTTCAATGACCGGTACACCTGCTTTAAGGGCTTCAACCGGCACTGCGGCCGCAGGCATCACCAGCGATGAAGTGCCTATCGAGAAGACAACGTCAGCTTGGCGGACCGCATCTACCGCCTTTTCAATGACGTTATGGGGCAGACCTTCACCAAACCAAACGACATCCGGCCGAAGTCGTGAACCACATTTCGGGCATGATGGAGGTGTACCGGGTAAATCTTTCCAATTCTCGATTGGATGATGCTGATCAAAGCATTTAACGCCAAATAGATTTCCGTGAAAGCGTGTAATGTTTTGACTGCCAGCTTGATCGTGTAGATCGTCAACATTTTGGGTAAACAGATCAAAGGTCGAAATGTGTTGTTCCATCTTGGCGAGTGCATAGTGGCCCGGATTCGGCGAAACATTTGCGCATAGATCTCTGCGCCACGCGTACCAATTCCAGACGAGCTCCGGATTGGCTTGAAACGCCTGAGGTGTTGCTAAGCTCTCGGGATCATATTTGGCCCATAAGCCGGTTTGGGCTTCACGGAAGGTAGGGACGCCACTCTCGGCCGAAACGCCTGCACCAGTTAGCACCGCAACTTTGGTTGATTGTTTAAGTAAGTTGATGAGGTTTTGCGGAATTTCGGTCATTTTTAGATTAGATCGAGTGTGTTGCAAGCTTAATAAACAATTTCACCTGAGACAAACATCTTTGCTTCTTCACTACGTGGATTTTCAAAAAAGGTTGGCGTATCACACACTTCTTGTAGTCGGCCGTTAAGAACCAGCCCTGTTCGATGTGAAATGCGTTTCGCCTGAAAGATATTGTGCGTCACCATAATAATCGTTGTGCCGAACATCTCGTTTTCTTGCTTAATCATCCGTTCAACCAGCGCCACATTTTGCGGATCGAGGCTGGCGGTTGGCTCATCAAGGATCAGGACGTTGGGTGACAAAATAAGCGCTCGGGCTAGAGACACTCGCTGCTGTTCACCGCCAGACAAGTTTTTCGCTTTTTCTTGAAGTAGATTAGCGATGCCTAGCTCGTCGACCAATGGCTGAAAGCGAGGATGTCCGGCAATCGTTTCACCACGTATCTGAAGCCCATAGCTGATATTTTCGATGACGGTTCGTTTGAGCAATCTCGGCTGTTGAAACACCATTGTCACATTGCGGCGGGCGTCAAGATCGGGCCAGCGGCCGTCTGTGAGCTTATTTCTCCACGTGATTTCACCTTCTGTTGGCCGCTCTAAGAACGCCAGCAGCCTTAACAAGGTCGACTTTCCCGCACCGCTAGGACCTACTAGCGCTAAAATTTCCCCTTTTTTGATTGCTAAATCTTCTACTTGCAGGACAATTCGTTTGTTATACTGTTTGGTCACCCGCTTCAGGGTATAAAATTCTGGGTTATTCTCAGTGTTTATCATTTTGAATTGCAAAGGGTTTGTTGGGTGGTGGACCGATAAAATTGTAGCACGTCTAAAAAGCCAAGGCTGAAATATTTATCTAGCCGGAGAGAAATTATGGATCAGGGTTTAAAATATATGATTGGCGTTTATGTCAGCATATTTCTAGTTGTTGGGATTTTTGCATTCTCAACCGGTAACATGGCTGACCAAAATTCGGTTTTGGCCGAATTAAGTGAAAAAACGAAATCAGTTGAAAGCGATACATCTTCCCACCAACCGTTTAATCAGGTTAAATTCGATAATAAAGACCAAGCTTTATTTACCAAGACTAAATCGGGAGACTCGTCATCTCATCAGGCATTGAACATCGTAAAATTTAATCAATCAAATCATCAAGCTTTTAATCAAGTCGGCTTTGCTCGAACTAATTCTGATGAGGCAATGTTTGGATCCTCAGACAAAGATAAATCTGGGAGGACCGACACTCATAAACCCCTGAATATCGTCCGGTTTGAAAGTAAAAGTAGATCACACCAAGCCTTCAATGTTGTGGGCTTCGAGAAAAAAGACTAACTTTTGCCAGAATACAATCAAGAGCCAGGTGCTAAACAATAATGATTTATTTGCTTATGTCCGTTTCGGCCGGGTTTTGCATGGGGATGCTGATCAAGCTGGCACAACTTTGGGGGGAAGACACAGCTTCCATCGTGGCAGCTAACTACATCACAGCCGCATTGCCTGCACTTCTCTATTTAGTCTTTACCGGAACAACCAATGTCTCAACCTCTACGATTTGGTTCGGATTAGGTGGGGGCGTTTTATGGCCAGGCACCTTTTTCTTGCTTGTGTTTGGCATTTCCAAATATGGAATATCGATTGCCAGCCCTTTGAGCCGGATGGCTGTGGTTGTCCCAGCGATTTTCGGCCTGCTGGTGCTGGGTGAAGCGTTGTCTTGGCCCTTGTCCTTGGGACTACTATTCACGCTGGCGGCCGTCTTTTTCATGGCTCCCGGCAATCTTGAATCATTTGAACCTGATCGTGATTTTCTCTGGTACCTGCCGCTTTCCTTTGTCGCTTTTGGCACCGTCCAACTATGGACCAACTTATTTAATAACTTTGGGGGGCAGGGTGAAAACTTTCAGTATATCACCGGTGTTTTTCTCTGGTCGATTCCGTTTGCATGGGCCTATATCTGGTGGTTTAAACTAAAAGTGACCAAGCTGACATTTTTGATCGGTGGTGCAATTGGCTTGGCTAACTTTGTATCATTGCTGGGGAACGTTTGGGGATTACAGTCGCTTGCATTTGCCGACAATTCGGCCGTCTATTTCATGCTTCACGGCGGGTTGCACATGCTCTCAATCTTTCTGGGCGGGATATTTATATGGCATGAGCCCGTTCGGCGGCGCAACTGGATCGGGATCGGTGCTTCGATCATGGCGCTGGTGCTCCTCAATTTAGGTTAAGGTCGTGCACGAAGGCAGGGAGCCTATGTGTAGTTCTATTTGCCTATTAGAACTCCAGTCAATCCAGCGTATAAATCTCATGAACTATTGATGAATGTGACAGCATCGGTCCATTTAGCTTCGATAGAATCAATCTAGATCAAGAAATATCACAAGATTATTGGAGTGAGACACCAATCGAAAAGCTTTTGAGCCTACCCACTCCAACTGCATTTTAAACAAACTATGAATAACGTCTCCAGACTTCTCACTTTATTGGGATCAATTTTGCTTGGACTATTTTTGTTCAGCATCTTATTTGGCATACAAACGGCCGTAGGTGAACCTATCACCATAGACTATCCTGCTGGACATCAGCAGGATAGTGTTCCGCCTGAAAACATGTGCCTTTTGCAAGGGACTCCTAATCTTATTCAAAACCCATCCTTTGAAGGAAATTATGCCAGCTATGTGCCACCTGAAACGGTAGATGACTGTCTGTTTGGCGTGTGCCAAACGGCTCAGATTCCCGAGGAAGGGGGCTGGATTCCATTTTGGCGTAGCCATGATGATAATGATCCTGAATACATTATCCGCCAGCCAGAATACAAACCGGCCTGTGTCGGCACCGATCCCTGTATCTTTGCAAATAGGCTGCGTGACGGCCGTGAGGCACTGCAATATTTCACATTTTTTAGCACCCATGAGGCAGGCATCATGCAAACGGTCACTGCCGAGCCAGGCAAGAGCTATTGTTTAAGCGGTTGGGGGCATTCATGGTCGGCGCAAGATGATGACGCAATTTCTGGGCCAGAAGATGGTGAACTTTTCCAAAAGGTCGGGATTGACCCGACAGGTGGATCTGATTGGCAAAGCGAAGATATTATATGGAGTGATGCTGACAATCATCCTTGGGGGCGGATTCAGTACGATGAGTATGGTTTATTTACTGTGACTGCTAAAGCACAGGCGGCCGAAATGACGATATTTTTGTACTCGCAGGCTTCCTATGCAGTTAAGCACAATGATGTCTATTGGGATGATACTCATCTGAGCGAAATTCAGGCGGTTTACACGACGACGTTAACAACGACGGCCGATATATCAGTGCTGACAGCGCTCACCCAAACGGTGCAAGCGACGCAAACTGTCAATCTAAATTTGAGCGGGTTTGGTCCGAGCGTTAATCACAGATGGTCCGCTTCAGTTGTCACTTCAACCGATGGCTTTACTCCGACTTTGTCTAACGATTCTGGCTCTATTGATGACGATTTGACCATTTTCGTTAATACAGCTGGATTGGAAGCTGGTAGCTATACGGCCGATGTTTTGATTACAACGACTCCGGCAACGACAAATGCCCCGTTTACCATTCCGGTGCGAGTTACCGTAGCAGACAAAATTTACCAGGTTTTTCTTAGCCAAATTGTGAAATAGTTTGTGGGATGTTTAGCAGGCGGCTGTTAACTTTTTTAACCCCAGTACTTAGCAGGTACTGGGGTTTTTATTTAAGATTACTCGTAGCTTAGCACTTCACGTACCGTTACTTTTGATGCATTACGGGCTGGAATAAAGCTCGAAACAATTGCTAGAATGACAACAATAAAGAGCCATAGCACAACTCCGCCGCGTGAGAAGATATAGGTCGGTGGGGAAGAGAACAGCAATGTTCCTGCCAAACGGGTGAGCCACACACTAATTGGCCATGAGAGAATGGCGCCAATACCCCAGCTGATAAACCCGATCACGATACCTTCGAGCAAGATGATACCGAGTACAGAGAAGTCTGAGGCGCCAATCGCACGCATTACACCGATTTCTCGCAAGCGTTCGATGACGTTGATGCTCATCGTTCCCATCAGCCCTAATCCACCTACTAGCCCAAGCAAGGCGGCCATCGCTAGCAAGAAATAGATGGGAATATTGTAGATTAGGGTCAAGATACTGTTTACGAGGTCGATTGTTTGTGTTTCTTCAACCCGGAATCCAGCATCTCGATAGCTGGTTTCAAGTTGAGATGCTAATTCATCTAGGGTGGGATCAGTCGATGCAAATGCTTCTGGATCGCCGGCCGCCTGAATTTGCTGAAGAATTCCTTGCGGCCCTTGTGCCAATTTATCTCGATCGACTTGAATCGTGATGACCTGGGCGGTGCCGACTTGATCTGTTAAGCGCTCAAAATAGTTAAGAGCGACATAGGCTGAGGAGACCGGTTGAGCACCTCGGGCCAAGCCGACGATGACAAAGTCATTCTCTTTTCCGTTTAGATTTAATGTGATCCGTTGGCCGATGACGTTTGACTCATCAAGATCTTCCTCGGCCCGTAAAAAGTCGTTGGTGACAACGATGGCGTTGGTATCCCCATCCTGCAGCCAACGACCCTGTAAAATAATCGGTTTAATCGTTTTTGAATTGATGGGCGGTGCATAAGTAATAATGTTTCCGCTTTGGGTGTCATCCGGCCGGACACGACGTGCTCCGGCAAAGCCCCAGCTTTCGGCCGCTTCGACATAAGGATTTAGCTCAGCTTCACGAACTAAACGGTCGATCCGATATGGGCGGCTAAAGCGAGTTTGAATATCAAATTGGAAAATGCCAAGTGACTCTTGGAGCGTTTGCTGCATCGAAGCCTGGATGCTCAAAATCGACATGAAGATCAGGCTAGCCAGCGAAAGTGATATCAAGGTTAAGATCAAACGCCCTTTACGTCGGAACGTATTACGCAGTGAAATCTGAGCCGGCCGTTTCATCATCGGAATGACCGCTTTTAACCCAACAACAAATAGGTCAACATAGCTTGTCCCAAACTGACCTTTGCCTACCCCTTGTTCGCTAATCGCTTCACGTACCGTTGTTCTTGTCCCTTTAACGACGGGAAAGATCGCCGCGACTAGGGGAATAATTAGGCTGATAGCAGCCTGAATCCAGGCTACATTTGGATTAAAGGCAAAACCACGCACGTTGAAATTCAGAATTGTTGCGAAAAGCTGGGCCAAGGCACCGGCGAGGACAACCCCAAGTGGGATTGAAATGACCAAGGCGATGACACCAAAAATTAGCACCATCCCAAAATACATCCACGTGAGTTGACCCGTACGTGCACCAATCGCTTTCATGATACCGATTTGACGCACCTGCTGAGTCAAAATTGCAGAAAGGGTGTTGATAATTAAAAAGATACTTAGGCCCAATGACAGAATACCCATCGCGATGAGCAGGTAGGAAATGCCATCAAGAATGGTTTGGGTAGGTAATTGACCGGGCGGAAATGCGAAAATAAATAGAACGGTTGCTCCGGCCGATTCCATCTCTTTTTGAACAAGCTCACCGACACGACTAATCTCAACTGAGAGTTCTGAACGTTCGGCCGAAGTTAGATTTAGAAACTCATACTGCCCCCAAAAACTGTCAGAGACCGTAAACAGCATCTGATTGTACTCTTGAGGCTCACTTAGCAGTGCCATTGTATCGAACGAGACGTAGGCATATGCGGTTTGAATGAGTTGCGGTGGGAACTGATTTAAATCGTGAGCCGTACCTACGATTTGCACCTGTTTTTCTTTCCCATTGGGTGCTTTAATCGTAATTGTGTCGCCGATTTCTACACCGTCAAAACCAAGATTTGGGGACAGTGCTGAACGCTCAATGACAATGGTGCCTTCTGGCGGCGGCCAAACACCCCCTTTTGGTGGGTTTGCCATACTTTCTTCAAGCACCACTTTGTTAAGCTCCATCTCTTCAAAGTTATCTGCAGCCGTTAGCTGCATATTGCGCCAGTCGCCACTTTGGGTTTTAAACGGAACCGAAATAATTCTACGCCCTTCAGCTTTGCCAACTTCAGGCATGTCTTCGATTCGACGGACGATATCTTCATCGAAATTCGTAAACGTAATCGCAAACGCATCGGCTGGCCCAATCGATTGAAAATCGCGGGGCAAGTCACGGTCAACGATACTTTGTGCGCCCAAAACCATCCCAATCGCAATCACACCGACAGCGATAGAGATTACAACTAAAATTGTTCTACTTTTATTTGAAGTGAGGTCTCTTAGAACCTTCTTCCAGCGCATACGTCTCATAATGAAAAAAAGAGAGATAAATCAATCGAAGCTAAACTTCGATTGATTTATCTCTCTCGATATCTAAATTTAAGCTTTAGCGGTAAGTAATTCGTCAGTCAAAATCTCGCCGTCAGCAATAGTCAGCTTGCGTTTAACACGATCCGCGAGGTCATTGTCGTGAGTCACCATCAGAATTGTTTTGTCTTCGTCATTGACCAGTTTTTCAAACATCGCAAAAACAGCATCGGCCGTATTTGAATCTAAGTTTCCGGTCGGTTCGTCCGCCACAATAATAGGGGGATCATTTGCTAACGCTCGGGCGATAGCCGCCCGCTGCTGCTGGCCACCTGAAACGGCGCTAGGCAGTTTGTTTGCCTGCTCGTCCATTTCGACCAAGCTCAATAAATGAATGGCCCGATCATAGCGTTCTGCCGGTTTGTACATGTTGCAAAAGTCCATCGGCAGCATAATGTTTTCAGCAATGGTTAGTGTTGGTAACAGTTGAAAGAACTGAAAGACGATGCCCATATGGCGGCCGCGCCACTCAGCCATTTTGCCTTCTGATAGAAGATGGATCGGGGTCTTATCAACAATGACCTCACCGTTTGACGGCCGGTCGATGCCTGTAATCATGTTGATTAGGGTCGATTTGCCCGAACCTGATTTACCAACGACAGCTACGAATTCACCGGGGGTAACCGTTAAATCTAAATCTTTTAGAGCTAAAAATTCGCCAGCTTCAGTTTCGTAAGCCTTTGTAATATCCCGTAAATCGATGAGAGAGCTATCTGAATAGTCCCCTGCAATACCATTTGCATTCTTGCTTTTTCTACGAAAACCAAACATAAGTCATTATCCTATTGCCACCCAAATGATTGATCAATAATAAGCCATCATGCTCAATAAACATATGGGCGATTTGTAAATTTGAATTATTTAAGACAAAGTCACATTAATAGCATTGTTTGAGGCTATTTAAATAAAAATGACTCAGCCTATTTACATCACAAATTCACTGTACGTATTTTATGGTAATTTGTCTTTTTGAAAATAGGAAAAGACATACTGTTAACAAGTTGGGCGGAATAATCTGCCAGTTGAAATTGGTGAACTCGTACAAAATCAACTTTTCCTCTTTGGTCAAGTAGCCCCTTGTGAAGATGATTAAATGCAGTGAGAATGGTGACCTAGTACGAAAACGACAATGGGTTGTGTTCAGTTTATGGAAAAGATCTGCAAGATTAACTGTGTAAAGAGCCGATAATCACTACTTTTAATTGCTCTCTGACTGTAAAATTCGCCCATGAAAGATTTTTATCTGATACGACATGGGCAAAGTCGAGCAAATGCAGGTTTCCCGGCCGTCTCTCCTTATGAAGAGGCACTCACAGAGCTAGGTGAAAAGCAGGCTAGACTAACGGCCGCACATCTAACAAAAACGCCGGATCTTATCGTGACCTCAACTTATCTGAGGACACACCAGACATCAGCCCCAACACGAGAAAAATTCCCAGACGCCAAACATGAAATTTGGCCAATTGAGGAATTCCACCAGCTTAATCCCGAGGTGGAACACGGCTTAACAATTGAAAAAATGATTCCTTTGTTTCAAGACCATTGGGGCCGTTATGATCCACATTACACAAATGGGGGAGGCTCAGAATCATGGGCTGGTATGTTGAGCCGTATTGATGCGTTTGAAGAGCATCTAAGATCAACATCGGCTGGGCTTGTGTATGCATTTAGCCACGGCTTTTTCATCAAAACCTTTTTGGTCAAGCACGCCCTTGGTAGCACCGAGTTGGCCATGAACATGGAAGGTCTTGATCATCTTATGAACGGAGTCTTTTGGGTTGGGAATTGTGCAATTACTCACGGTGTTGTGACAGATGAAGGAAAGATTTTAGTCGGCCGATATTCCAACCATCATATTCCCGAAAATATGAGAACGTAAACCGATCTTGAATCTCGTTGGCATTTAGCACCAATCAAACCAAACCAAAGCTCTAGCATTGCAGCGATTGCCTTGCCCCACTTGTTGGGCCTGCAACCTGCACCTTGAAAATCTACTTTATGAAGCGTTTCGTACTAATAAGACATGGACAAAGTGAAGACAACGCCGGAATTTCTTCCAGCGGCCAGGGTAAAACCCTGCTAACTGACAAAGGAAAGCGGCAAGCGATGGTTACTGGAGAGCATTGGCGTGAAAAACCGGACCTGATTGTTATCTCCCCGTACATTCGCACCGAGCAGACAGCAGCGCCCACCATCCGCCGTTATCCCGATGTGCCGGTTCAAACATGGCCGATTGAAGAATTTCGCCAGCTCAGTGCGGCTCGCTATGAAGGGGTTAATTCTCATGAGCGTTGGGCACACTATGACGCGCATTGGGCGAAAAAAGACCCAGACTTTAAAGACGGTGATGGAATCGGGGCAGAATCGATCCGCGAATTTACAAAACGATTAGATAGGCTTGAAAAAGATCTGGTTAAAACCGATTTCAAACTTGCTTATATTTTTTGCCACGGCATGTTCTTAAGGGCATTTATGCTTCGCCATGTCTGGGGGAGTACACGGCCGATGACGGAAAAAATCGACACTTTTTATACCGCTTTTAGGGCTTGGCACTATCCAAACTGTGGCCCTGTACGAGGAACAATTTTTGAAGATGGCAGCATGCAATTGGGAAATATCTCGATTGATCATGTACCACGAAAACTCAGGAGTTGATAGATTCTGGATATCAGATAGTAGTGGCAGCAAGTCACTCGCATCTAACATATAGCGTCTACCATCTAAAAAACTATGTCAATCAAACTGATACGGCAGGGATTAAATAATCAAACGCCTCCCGCTCCCATGTGGACGGCGAAAGAGATGCAGGACAGCTATGATGTTGTCATTGTTGGGGGTGGTGCGCATGGCTTAGCCTGTGCCTATTACTTGGCTAAAGAGTATGGCATCACCAATGTCGCGATTATGGAAAAGCGGTATATCGGGTCAGGTGGTTCCGGCCGAAATACGACGATTATCCGCTCGAATTACCTCACGCCCGAAGGGGTTGCTTTCTATAACGAGAGCGTCAACCTTTACGAGAAAATGTCGGCCGAATTTGATTTCAATGTCATGTTTAGCCAACGGGGACATTTTACCCTAGCGCACAACGACAGCTCTGTTCGTGTCATGCGCCGCCGGGCCGAAGTGAATCAAATTCAGGGAGTTGACTCACGCTACATCACGCCGAAAGAAATTAAAGAACTCTGCCCAGCGATTGACATTACTGATCATCCACGTTATCCGATAATGGGTGCTTTATATCACCCTCCGGGTGGGATCATCCGCCATGATGCTGTGGTGTGGGGGTATGCAACCCATGCTGACCGAATGGGGGTCCACATCCACCAGATGACCGAAGTGCAAGATATTTTGGTCGAAAACGGAAAAGTAACTGGGGTTCAGACGAGCCGAGGCAAAGTTAAAACGGGCATCGTTTTGAACGCAACGGCCGGATGGTGCTCAACCATCTCTGACATGGCTGGCGTTAAGATGCCGATCACCACATTCCCCCTTCAAGCTTGCGTATCTGAACCGCTCAAACCATTTTTAGACGTCATCATCGTATCTGGATCACTGCACGTCTATGTCAGCCAGTCTGACCGTGGTGAACTTGTGATGGGTGCGTCGGTTGATCCATTTGCCAGCTACAGTGTCAAAGGGTCGCTTGGCTTCACAGAGGGATTGGCCGGCCACATCCTCGAGATGTTTCCATCGCTTAGCAACGTACGCATTCTGCGCCAGTGGGCCGGTTTATGCGATATGACGCCTGACTACAGCCCGGTGATGGGATTCACTCCAGTTAAAGGGTTTATGGTTGATGTCGGTTGGGGAACGTATGGATTTAAAGCTTCCCCAGTTTCTGGAAAGCGGATGGCAGAATTAATCGCTACAGACAAGACGCCTGATCTTTTAGCACCGTTTTCGTTGGATCGGTTTGAAAGATTTGACCTGGTTGGTGAAAAAGGAGCAGCGTCCGTAGGGCACTAGAAAACATTATGGTTATCATCAAATGTCCGCATTGCGGAGAACGTAATCAATCTGAGTTTAGATACGGTGGTGAGTACAACGCTCGTCCGGCCGATATGATGTCGATTAGTGATGCTGAAGCGGCCGACTTCATCTACATGAAAAACAACAAATGGGGTGTCCAGACCGAATGGTGGTATCACCGTCAAGGTTGCCAAACTTGGTTTATGGCTGAACGGCATACACGGACCAATGAGGTTGTTAAGACTTACTTATGGGAGAAAAGCAAGTAAACAGTCATGAGTGGGCAAAGAGGGTTCAATCCCACTGACCCCAGGCCACTGTTTACTAAAAGTTATGAGTACAACAACCACAATCACCCGTCTGACGGCCGGACCTAACGAGGTTATCGACCGCTCAAAAACAATTACATTTACCTTTAATGGTAAACAAATTTTTGCCCATCCTGGGGATAGCATTGCATCGGCTGTTACGGCCGCCGGAATTAAAGTTATCGGCCGGTCATTCAAATATCATCGGCCACGTGGGTTGCACGGCTACGGCCACGAAATGAACTCCATGGTTCAGATCGGTAACGAAGTCAGCATTAGCGCTTGGCTCCGGCCGGTTGAAGAGGGCATCGTCGTTAAATCGGTTAATGCATGGCCTTCTCCTGACCGGGACATCATGAGCATTACGGGGATGGGCGACCGCTTTTTGCCCGTTGGCTTCTACTATAAAACGTTTATCAGGCCGACCTTCATGTGGCCAACCTATGAAAAAGTTTTGCGCAGTTTAGCTGGACTCGGCAAGCTCGACATCGATACACCGCTGGCTCAAGGGTATGACAAGCAGTATCTGCACTGTGACGTTGCCGTGGTTGGCAGTGATCCGGCCGGACTTGTTGCAGCCGCCAAAGCGGCCGACGCCGGTGCGCGAGTTTCACTTTTTACGGACGAAACTACACTAGGTGGCTGGTTGCGCTTTCATCCAGCAAACGAAGGTGAGTTAAGTGACTTGATTGGGCAGATTAGTGCTCACCCCAATGTCACAATTTACACAGATACAACCGTTATTAGTCATCATGAATCAAATTGGCTCGTCGCATACTGCGGCCGACGGCTGTACAAAATCCGTACCAAAGCGGTTGTGTATGCAACCGGCGCACTCGACCAGCCATTGGTATTTGATAGCAACGATTTACCCGGTATCTTATTGGGAAGTGCGGTTGAGCGTCTGCTTCATTTGTATGGCACAACCGTTGGCAAAAAAGCGCTAATTGTCACGTCGAACGACGATGGCTGGAAGATCGCTAAAGATTTGCATGAAGCGGGTGTCGTTGTGATGGGAATTGCTGATTCCCGGCCGGAAGGACCACCTTCTGTTGAAGGGGCACCCTCATTAAGCTCAGAGGTTTCAGGGATGGGTATTCCCATCTTCCAACGCCATACAATTCTCAAAGCTGATGGAAAAAAGGCAGTGACAGGGGCCGTTATCGCACCAGTTCGGCCAGATGGAAGCGTCAACGACATGGCGACTCAGCACATCGACTGTGACATGATTTCGGTCAGTGTCGGCTGGCATCCAGAATCTGGCTTGTTGTTTCAGTCAGGCACTAAGATGAGCTATAACGATGATCGTCACGAATTCCTACCGACTGACTTTGTAGAGGGTGTGTTCGCAGCTGGCCGTGTTGCTGGAACTCATTCGATGGCAACTGAATTGATGAGTGGTATGCTGGCTGGCCAACAGGCGGCGGCAGCGGCCGGATTCGGTCGAAATCCGGCTAAAACTAAGATTGCAGCGTTGGCCGAAGCAATTTTAGAAGAGCCTGTGCGGACATCTGATTTGGTTAGTGTTCCTGGGAAAGGGAAGCAATTTGTTGATCGTGATGAAGATGTGACGACGCGAGACATCAAAACGGCAATTGCGGAGGGGTACAACAGCATTGAGCTGCTCAAACGTTACTCGACTACGTCGATGGGGCCGTCGCAGGGTAAATGGTCAAATTACAACACGATCCATATGACGGCGCGTGAAAATGATTGGACGATCCAGGAAACGGGAACGACGACGAGCCGTCCGCCGACTCGTCCGGTTGAGTTTGGCGCCTTGGGTGGCCAGATGATGGAGCCTGTCCGGTACACACCGGTTCATGATTGGCATTTGCACCATGGGGCGAAGATGATGGTGGCTGGGCTGTGGATGCGGCCGGAACATTACGGGGATCCTGCGGCCGAAGTGAAAGCGGTCCGAGAACGGGTTGGCCTGATCGACATTTCAACGTTGGGCAAGATGAAATTAACCGGTCCCGGCGTAGCTGATCTACTCAATAAAATTTACATCAACAAGTGGTCAAAGTTAAAAGTTGGCCGTACTCGTTATGGCGTTATGTGTAACTCTGAAGGGGTCATCACCGATGACGGTGTAACGGCCCGTGTGAGTGAGAACGAATGGTATATGAGCACGACGTCGGGTGGTGCTGCGGCCGTTTATGAAACGATGCAATGGTGGATGCAGTCAGGCTGGGGTGAGGGTGTGCATTTGCGCAATGTCACTGAAGGTCGTGCGGCTTTTAACCTTGCAGGGCCACAATCTCGCAATTTGCTTGGCAAACTGGTTGATGATGCCACTGCACTTACGAACGAAAACTTTCCATATATGGGGTTCCGTGAGATGGCGGTTGGCGGGATCAACTGTCGCCTGATGCGCATCGGTTTTACTGGCGAACTGTCATACGAAATCCACTGCCCTGCCTCTCAAGGTGCAGAGCTGTGGGAAGAGTTAATGGCGGCCGGGGCTGAATACGAGATCTCACCATTTGGTGTTGAAGCTCAGCGAATTTTACGTCTCGAAAAAGCCCACATCATCGTTGGCCAAGATACCGATGCATTGACTGATCCGATCATGGCGAATCTAGATGCGCTGGCCAAAATCGACAAGCATGACTTTCTAGGCAAGCGCATGGTGGCACGTGCGGCCGAAAATGGGGTGATGCAAAAGCTCGTTGGCTTTAAGATGATCAGCAAAGATCCTCAGTCAGGTGCGCCTATTATTCCAGAGGAAGGGTTGCAGATTGTTGAAGAGGTTAAGCGCTCTGATAAACATCCGATCGGGCTCAAAATTCTGGGCTGGGTTACATCGAGCCGTTTGTCCCCCACACTGAATGAGGTGATTGGCTTGTGCTGGTTGCCCACAGCGATGGCAGAAGCTGACTCCGTCACGTTCAAGATTCGCCAGAATGGTGAGCTTATTGAGGCGAAAACGCATCATGGTGCTTTTGTTGATCCTGAAGAGACGAAGTTAAAGGGCTAATTAAAACGTATCATGTACTCTGAAAACAAAAGAGGACAGAAGGCTGTTTTATGGATTGTCGTTGTGACAGTTTTGATTTCAGTGCTAGTTATTGTCGTCAATAACATTGTTGTTGGATCAGATAACATCGTACAGCAGGTGATTCGGTTAACCATTTCGATAGGGCTTAGCTATGCATTGTATGTAGGCTCGAATTGGGCAAGATGGGCATGGATTATTCTTTACACGTTAGGTGGCTTAATTGGCCTTTTTGGCGGTTTTGTGATGTTGATTTCTTCCCCCTTCTTGGGAATCCTAACTATTTTTATGGGCATCGTTTATATAACAGCCTCTGCGTTACTCTTCACCATGCCAGATGTGAAAGAGCACTTTGGGCAATAAATTTATTTGTTGATGAGCAGTCGACGGTTTAGCTTTGAGTAAGAAGCTCAAAACTATTGGCTGAGACTAAAAATATGAAACTTACACCAATACATCAAGCAGCGGTCGGGTTGAACGCTCAATTTACAGATATGGGCGGTTGGAAAATGGCGTCGGTTTACTCGACGGTGGCTGAAGAGACTAAAGCGGCCGAACGGCGCGTCGCGTTGTTGGATCAGTCGAATAATACGCAGATTATCGTTGAGGGAGATACGGCCGCGGCTGTGCTGAAAAAGGCAAAGATCGAAGGACACCAAATCCGGCCAGATCTGTTCATAATTACGGCCGCGCCCAATGCTGGGGCTGAGCTTATTACCAAACTTGAAGAAGCTGTAGGTAAAGGCAAGCTCGTGACGGTTACCGAAACAACAAACGGAAACGGGAACTTGCGCTTAATTGGGCCTGACAGCGATGATCTGCTCAGTCGCTTGTGCGGGCTTGATCTGCATGACTCTGTGTTTCCAAACGGTACGGCGAAGATTTCAAGCGTGGCCAAGACTCGGGTGACCATCGTCAGAGATGATGTAAGTGGTAAGCTTTCATATTCGCTGATTGGAGCGCGATCGTTATCAGCGTATTTGTGGGAGACGATTCTGGCGGCTGGTGCTGATTTAAGCGTCCGGCCGATTGGGTCTGTGGCTTTTGAGCAGTTGGCAATATGATTCAAGCTTTATTTTTGATAGTCGAAAAATTCGAAATAAATTGGTGATGAGAACTTGTTTATGCTTGATGGAAGAATTGTCGTTGTAACTGGGGCCAATCAGGGATTGGGAGAAGCCATCGCTCAAAAGTTTGCAGACGCAAAAGCTACGGTATGGCTCGTCGCCCGCAATGCAGAAAAACTTGAGGTGGCCGCTAAAAAGATTAACGCCGGTGGTGGAGTGGCAAAATTTCAACCCTGTGATTTAGCTGATATCGGTCAAGTTAAAAGTTGTGTGGCTACTATTCTGGCGGCTGACAAACAGATCGATATTTTGATCAACAATGCGGCGATGTGGATTCAGGGAGATATTGCAGGGTCTGACCCGGTGGATATTCAGAAAGTGTTTGATGTCAATGCGGTTGGGAATATTTACATCACGCAAGCGGCCGTAGAAGGGATGAAGGCGGCTAAATCGGGCCAAGTCATCAACATTAATTCGCTAGCAGGTATTGAGGCGGACAAAAATTGGCCTGTTTATTCAGCAACGAAATACGCAATGCGCGGGTTTAGCGAGGCATTAAAAGCGGATGTTGAAGGGACTGGTATTAAAGTGAGTGACGTCTACCCGGGTGGTATCAATACAAACCTTTATACGAATGCAGGCCTAGACATTGTTGATCAGCCATGGATGATGAAAAAAGAAGACATTGCTGAAATCATTCTGACCATTGCGAGCCAACCGGCCGATATTGTGATGGATCATGTTGAGATTCGAAAAGTTGGCTAATGCTGAGCACCAGCTGATTCGCGAAAAAAACCACTTTTACTGATCTGCGGATCGGTTCCAACGGTACCAGCCACCGAGTCGAAGACCGAACCAACCTAACCATGCTGTGAATTTGGAAACATGGTGGACTCCTGAAATCGCTACCCAGTACCAAATATTATCGGCATGCAAGCGCTTTTTGTATCCTTCGCTATTCTTTCCGCTAATCGAGAGAAGATTTAGAAACGAATCAAGCTTTTTGTCTTTTTTGTTTTGATGGTAAAGCCAATCATGTACGACTCCGGCAATATCAACCTCTGACCACCGAAACAAAAACCTAGCGAAAAAAGGGACCGAACTGTAGTCAGTTTCAAACCCTTCAGGAATAACAAAACTAAACCCGTGGATATTATTAAGCGGTAAGTCACGTAATAATTTGCGCTTGCCATCTTCAAGCCTTTCGACCTGCAACCGTCTATCATCTTCAATATATGAATCTGTAATCATGCTGAACTCCTAAAACCGGTGTAGTTTGTAGGTTTTTTTACTGACTATACCAAACTACATTACTTGGAGTAAACCTTTATAGCTTGGTTTTAGGGCCCAAACTTGAATAGGTTTGATGTACCAGCGGCTATATTGGGGCAATCGAAACTGAGTTCAGTATCCACCGAGCGAATAAAATAGAATTCTCGGTCATTTTTTAAATGACATACTTTCTAATAAGACTAATTTTCCGTTGGCGGCTAAGATTTGATCATTGTTGTACATTAATGCACCGGAACGTAAATCTCGAAATAATCTTTCTAAAGCTAAGTCATGCCCTTGGCGATAACCGAGGTTCATTCCTGCTAATTCTATTAACCCATCTGCAACTTCAAACATTAATTTAGAAGAGCCTACTTTTAGGTTGTTCACTAAGATTTTTAAACTTACATCTTCATACGCGGCCGCTGGTGCTGAATTATCACGCATATCATCATATTTTGATGCTAAATGAGAAATCATGCTTTGTGTCATATCTAAAGAAACTCTCAGTTGTGCCAGTCGATATGTAAACAAATCAGATTTAAACAGATTGTGCCCTTGTGGATTGCCTCGCCGCGCAAGTTTGATATATCGACGGTACGCCCCTGAAGCTGCGCCATACCATGCAGATGTCCAACCAAGATGGGATACGGGGACCATCGACTGCATCGCAAGCATGTGAAATGGCTTAGATAGCATTCTACTTTTATCGACTTCCACATCAAACGTCATCGGGATGCTACTTGTCCCCCTCATTCCCATCGCTTTCCACTTGCCATGAGCAGATATTGAGCCTTTGTCACCACGTTTTAGGAGCACTAAACGTGTATCTGAAGATGGTGCATCCACACCAGCCCGCATAGTGAGCAAATAATAATGTGCATGCTCTCCATAGCTAGAAATTGGTGTTTTCCGCTTTACTAGCATTTTATCCCCTTCAAATTCGAGTGGGGATTTAACATTTAGCAAACTACTGCCTTTTTCAAACTCAGTCGTAACAGATGCAAGTAGCCTTCCATTCGTTGCAATATCTTGCAAAACTTCTGCTTGTTCATTTACCGCATAATCAGCAAGCAAGGCTACTTGTAATGTATGCATCACCCAAACTAAAGCTGTAGACAAACAGTACTCCCCTAATATCGATGCGATATGGCAATATTCTTGGTAATTGCTTGGAGTACCTCCCAAAGATTCCGGTATGAATAAGCTCATTAAGTTTTCCGCATGCAACGCTTCAATATTTTCGTGAGGAAACCGGCATTGTTCGTCAATCTCGGCTGCGTATTTTGAAATTGTTTGTTCACCGACGTGACGTGCCGCAGTTATTAACTTTGATTTTGTGTCTGTTATCATGCCTAATTACTCTCACATTAAAATTGATAATTTTGTTTTGGTAAATATTCAGCACTCTTTCATCCGTTTGAAGAGGATAGCCAGCCTACACCTGAAATAGGGCAAGGCTGAGGAGTATTTTCAATATTTAAAGAGCCCGCCAAGATATACTTGGCCTATATAAGCTTTGTTTGGCTATTAATTTGGCTCAGATGATAAGTCAAAGGAGGCCAGCTTGTTTAGCCTTTTATCGTACAAGCTGATTTAATGGCTTCAATATCATTGCCATAGCGATCAAGCAACGCGTGTAGCCAACGTTCTATGCCAAATGCCACACAGCCTGTGTGAGCAAACCCATCTTCGGCTAGGTTAATGTTGCAACGCTCTCCAAAAAAGTTGCGGTGATAATTGCAGGAAGCAATTGCAACCCCGTCGTGGGTTACAAACTCCTCCTTGACGGGGAAAAGTTTTTGCATCAGTTTGCGCTTGCTTTGATTATCAAAAAATGGATCGGTTGCCATTTCAACGGTAAGTGTCACATCCAATTCTTCTGCTATCTTCAGAATTCTTTGTTTGCCATCAACTAAATGTGCTTTGACCTCATCGGCCGACCCGATACAAACAATTTCGCGCATATGGAATCCCCACAAGCGGGTTAACCTGGTATATTCCTTCTCGTTCCGAAAGCAATGACCGTTCGTTGTAATGTACTTCGCTTCGTTAAACTGGCTATCTTCAAAATGCAGATAAACGTTATAGCAAGAAGCAGGTTGTAGTACAAAATGTCCGTCAGCCAAGTGCCCTGTGGGAATACAGCTATCGCTGTGTTCTCCGGCCGCATATGCCTCAAGCTCTCCAGCATTGATTCTAGAAACGACTGTGCCTAAATGAGGGAAATTACGAAAGTAGTCAAATTTGTTCAAAGATTCAGTTGATAACAGAGTGGGGAAGTGCATATCTTTTGCTCCTACCTCACCTGCCCAGCCCAAGAATCGAGATTCTAAAAGATTTACAACTTCAATCAGTTCTGGCCCAAGCGTTACTAGGCCTTTATTTGTTGAGAAATATTGATTCATTTTAGCCTTTGAAATAGCTCGCTTCGATAGCTTGCAAGGTGCGTAGATTATCCACTTCAATTTCTTCGAGATCGACTGGAGCCCCAGTTGCTTCTTCAATCAAAAAGACTAGCTCGATGAAATCAAGCGAGTCGATGATACGACTCTCGATCAAGTCGACATCATGCGCAATTTCACCCAAATCTGGATTGCGTGAATGCAAAAATTTGATGATGTTATCTAAAGGTGTTGATGTTAGTTTCGTGCTCATTGTTTTCTCCAATCGGTAGTTTACGACCGATTAAAATAGATGTTATAAATGATGATTTTGGGCATTATCCTAATCCAGAAATTTTAAACATTAATTTCTAGGTTGAGTGAAATTTACTCGATTGCGAGCCGAGATCAGCTTTGATTTTGTCAATACGTAATTGAACCAATTTAGCCATCATATCCACGTTTTGATCCTCTAAAATCGTATCGTGGTTGCCAGCTGTAAAATATGTTGAAATGGGTCCTGAAGCTGTTTTGAACCAGCCAGTTTTAGGCATAGGGAAATACGGGCCGAATTTATAATAGCTACTGTGCCAGCTATCTGTTCCAAAGATTAATTCAATCGGTTGACCGGTAGGCTGCCTTTTATAACTTTCCATAGCATATTTAGTTAGCAAATTAACCTGATCTTCGGTACTCATACTGGACAAAGGGATATCCATCGGTTGCTCTTCTTTCGCACCCCATGGCACGATTTCGCCTAAGTAGTCGAGTCTTGACCGGATAGAGCCAGTGCCGAGTTTTTTTACATGGTTGGCATAACCATTAAAACGCTGCTCTTCCTTGTCAAGCGTGTAGCATTCAATCATGAGCATAAGGGCAGTTTGTTGACCTCGCTCTTGTAGAAGTTGGCTTACTTCATATGCGATCCACGCATCAAAGCAAAACCCACCCATGAGATACGGCCCTTTTGGCTGAACGGCCAAAATCTCTTTTAAGCAATGTTCAGCCATTGCTTTGATAAATGTGCTGGTTTGTTCGATCTGAATTCGGCCGGAGGGGATACAGTAGAGCGTTTGATCGGCCGATAGTTTGTCTGCAAACCATGCATCGCCAAACCAAATAAACGGAAAGTCGTTATTGCGTTTGACCTGATTGATTTTCATTAACAGTGCTTTAGCATGCAGGCGTTCTCTCTTCTGAAAAATGCTTATTCCTAAGAGGCGCCGAAAGTCACGATTTGAAAGTTGGTTAGGCTCACCTACTTGTTTAGCATTCATAAAAAGTCTTGATTTAGTGTTTCATTGAGACAATATGTCACTAATACGAATGACATGGGTGATCAATCTGCAGCTAACATTTTGTGGATGTTTGGTTTATAGCCCCCGAGTACTAGCTAAAGGTAGGGAAAAAGTCTTACGCACAACCTTACGATCCTTTATGATTGGTGGGGTGGAGGCTTTAAAAATTTCATTTTTGCACTACTTTATCTTGTTTTCTGCGCGGTTGTTTGTAGATTAGCTGCCCCTTGATGCCTCGAAAAATTGATCAGTTTAGTTATAAAGCGGTTAAAGTCAGTTAAAAACCACGCTGGAAAATGAAAAAGCTGCATGATTTCCCTGATTCAGGTGGTATTTACACAACTCCTACCCTAAAATCCATATTTAGATTAACACCTTCCTTTTATATTACGAAAAATTAAACAGCCTCTGAACTGAAGTTTTATGTCAAAACTCTGTTACCATTTGCTGTAAACCAATTAAACCGCCCCTAAATAAAAGGGGTAAGCAGGTTATATGTCAGAAACAAACATACTTGTCGTCGAAGATGAACGGGCGATTCAAAACGTTATCAAAACCTATCTTGAAAATGCAGGCTATCACGTATTATGTGCGAGCGATGGGCTCGAGGGGCTTGATTTATTTCGTGAGTACGAGCCACGTCTTGTCATTCTCGATCTAAATCTCCCAACCATTGATGGAATGGAAGTTGCTGCTACCATGCGGGCTGAGTCAGATGCTTACATCTTGATGCTGACAGCTCGTAGCGAAGAAGATGATCGCATTTCTGGGTTAAAAATTGGTGCTGATGATTACATCACCAAACCATTTAGCCCACGTGAAATGGTTGCACGCGTCGAGGCGATTTTGCGCCGTAGCAGGACGGGTGAAGATCAAGGACTCCATCTAAAATTCCGTCACGTTATTTTGCACCTTGATGCACATGAAGTTTATGCATCGGGCGAGAAAATTGTGATGACCCCAACTGAATTTAAGTTGCTGCGGACTCTCATGAAAAATCATGGTGCCGTATTGTCACGTGAGCAATTGGTTACCCGAGTTTGGGGATCAAACTACTACGGTAACGACCGTGTTGTGGATGTTTATGTGGGCCAGGTTCGCCGTAAGCTAGAAGAAGCTACAGGTGAAATCCTGATTGAAACTGTGCGTGGTGTTGGGTACAAATTTATCGACGAACCGGTTTTATAGTCGTTGGTATTTTCTCAAAATGTAGTAAACAGGATCAACAAGATAATTTATCTTGTTGATCCTGTCTTTATTTAGACTCAAAATCAGTATGAATCGCATTCTCGAAATTATCCGCCGTCAATTGAGCCATTTGCGCTGGCAAATTGTGGGCTCACAGCTAATTGTCATTGCTGTTGTAATCGCCGTATTAATGCTAGCGACACGTACTATTTTTTTGGCTATTCTAACGACCAGCATTGAGCCACTACTTCTTGATCTGATTGAATCAGGCGATCGAATAGATGAAGCGATGACTGGATTGATGATTACATTCAGGAATGTGGTTATTTTTTCGATTTTGATTTCGGCCGTGGGTGCCTCAATTATTGGGTGGGGTGCTAGTCTACTTTTGTCGCGCATTATTTTGAATCCACTGCAAAGGCTCAATGTTAGCAGTCGAAGAATTGTCGACGGCCGCTATGACGAGCGTATTACTCCGTCTGCTACTTTTGAATTAGCCGATGTGGCTCAGCAGTTTAATCAAATGGCTGAATCACTCGAAAATACAGAAAAGAACCGCGTTTCGCTAATTGGTAATGTGTCGCATGAATTGCGAACCCCACTAACTGCGCTGCAAGGGTATGTGGAAGGGTTGCAAGATGGCTTGTTTCCGGGCGATGAAGAAACTTGGGCCGTGATGGGTGTTGAGCTAGGTCGTTTGAAGCGGCTCGTTGCTGACTTGCAAGACTTATCACGGGTTGAAGGGGGAAATGTCCAACTTCGGCAGTTAGACTTCCCAATTATGCCTTTGGTTGAACAGATCCGAAGCCAACTACACTCTCGCTTAATTACTAAATCACTTTCATTTTCAACTGACGCGGTTGATCGAAATATCGCTGTTTATGCTGATCGTGACCGAACCTCTCAAATTTTGATTAATTTATTGGGAAACTCCATTCGGCATACACCAGAGGGTGGCGATATTTCAATTTATGTTGAATATGAGCTTGAAGGGTTTGGCGTCACAATTTCTGTTACAGACAATGGGGATGGTATTCCGGCCGAATCGATGCCTTTTCTATTTGAGCGCTTTTATCGGGTTGATCCTTCACGATCTAGGAAGAGTGGTGGAAGTGGAATCGGGCTGTCTATATCAAGACATTTGGCTCGCCTAATGGATGGAGATCTAACAGCTAAGAGCGACGGGCCAGGTCAAGGAAGTACTTTTATCTTGCATTTGCCTATTGCCCATTTGCCTCAAGGTTTTAAACGTTAAAAGCTTAGTCTAAGCGCGTTTATTTAAATCACGTAGTATGCGCCCTGCTATTCCCGGCCCTTCATAAACAAACCCTGTATACATCTGTACAACGGATGCGCCAGCCCGCAACATATTCTTCACATCTTGAGCTGAACTTACTCCGCCTACACCAATGATGGCTAGACGGCCGTCAGCAAGTCTGCTTGTTTGTTTAACGATTTCAACGCTGCGCTCATGCATGGGGGCACCGCTCATGCCTCCTTCTTGATCTTTTGCAGAATCTGGCAGATTTGTGCGCGCCCGAGTTGTGTTGGTCGCGATAATTCCCGCTATGCCAGTTTCGACGGCGGCTTCAACGATTTGAGCCAATCCATCTTGGTCGATGTCAGGTGCAATTTTGACAAAGATCGGCCGTTCTGGAATCCCTTTTTGGCGTGCCAAACGGAGCGATTCGCTCCGCAGTTGATCTAAAAGATCAGACACATAATTTTTTGATTGTAATTCTCGTAGACCCGGCGTGTTAGGGGAACTAATGTTGGCTGCCAAATAATCGGAATAAAGATATACGTGCTGCATGACTTCAAGATAGTCTTCAGCCGCATCTTTTAAAGGAGTCTCTTTTTGCTTGCCAAGACTAACACCTAAAATCCAATCACGGGGAGACTCTGATAATTCGCGTAGACGTGGTAGCGCTGCCCGGACCCCACAGTTAGGAAAGCCCATTCTGTTGATTAAGGCACCTTCTGTTTTGTATCTAAAAATGCGTGGTTTTGGGTTGCCCACTTGAGGGCGGGGTGTAAGCGTCCCTACCTCGATGTGTCCAAATCCTAAATGTGCTAGCGCGGAAGCGACGCGCACATCTTTATCAAACCCGGCCGCAATGCCCAACGTATTGGGAAATTTTAGTCCAGCGACGACTTTGGGGGAAGAGGCGACATTACCGGCTGCATAGGCTAATAATGCCTGACCACTTCCAGTGTCTTGGATATTTTGCAGCATGCCAACTGCCATGTTGTGTGACAGTTCGGCATCTAAAAGAGAAATTAGTGGATAAACAAGACGGGCATATGCACTCATGCCCCAAGTTTATGCAGGGACCATTGATTCACCAAGAGTTGATGCCGGAACCTCATCGTTGTATTGCACATTCTCGGGGAAAATCGCACCAACTTGCAGTTCAATTCCTTCTAGAAGGGGTGAAACGATCATTTCGTCTGCTTGGAAGTCTCCAACCAGCATATATTCTTTGTTTGAGAGTGAATAAACTTCTATGGATTGCATTTTTGGATTGACGATCCAGTACTCCTTTACACCCATCTGCTCATATGAAATATATTTCACAACTTTGTCAATGCGGTATGAATCGTCATTTAAGACTTCGGCTACAAGATCAGGCGCACCTTCGTATACTTTGCTGTCCCCACTCCAGTTGTCACCCATCGCGATAAAAAGGTCAGGTTGGATCAGACGAGCCTGTTCTTGCAAACGAACATTGACAGGGCCAAGGACAACCCGGCCGGAGCCGTTTGCATTCATCCACTCGCGAAAAGCAACAAAAAGTTCGCCGGTAGCATATTGATGGGTCGTATTATTGTTTGTTGACATATTAATTGAACTCCTCCCCTTTTTATCTAACTTACTTATCGCTAGAAGAAGGGGATGTACGAAATTAGTTTGATAGCGATTTATTAGGTAGCGATGGCAATTGAAAAACCAGTTGGGTACGGCTTGTGCTAAAGAAATTCAATTACCAACGATACTAATTTTTTTAGAAAGTACTTCCATGTAGTACCAATGGCCTAAATTTAAGGGAAGACCACCCGCAAATCTACCCCTTATACGTTATCTACTGATGTTTTTCACTTGCTAATCACGCGCTTTGTAGACATCGGGCCATTGTCAAAAATCACCTTGTTTTGCTGTCTACTATTAGCGTACAAGGCTCATATCAATTTTTATTCGTTCATCGATGTCATGTCAGGTTGCAAAAATTTTGGCAAAGAGACTAAATTTTCGAAGCTATAGCTGATTTCTTCTTCTGCATTTAAGCTTTTGAGGCTACTAACTGAAAGCCAAACATGGGTGCAAATTAATAATGACCACACTACTAAAAATGCGGCTAATGTCATTTCATCGTCTCTGATCGATCCAATTGAAATAAGATCGCCTATACCGAGGAAGATTAAATAGACTGTATAAAATGGTATGACTAGACCGATGCCATTAAATACAATGGAGCCTATCCACAAACGTCGGATCGTTTGTGAGCTGTAGATATTTCCCCATGCATGTTTAACATAAAAAACGAAGAGTATCATTCCTAAAGCCCAAACAATGGGGGGCGCGATGCCCATAAATCCAAGGATAGACAAGAGTGTAAATGGGATGATTTGAATGAAGCCGATAATGGCTAATTTTTTTGCATTTCTAATTGAGTTATCCATAAAATTTCTCCGATTTGATTTGCTTCATTATCAGGTATGTGCCAAGTATGTTGTAGTGCCTTTTGGCTCTTTCTGCGTGACGATAGTCACTGGTTGTTGGTGAATTTGATGGGAAATAGGAGAAAATGAGAATGACTTTGAAAGATTATCAAGCGAAATCGGGAAAGTTTGTGCCGGTGTGGACGTTGGAAATTCAAACTGTGATTGAGGATGTGGATAAGATCCTTGATGCACTGATGGAGGTAAATCCATTGGCATACGGCCGATATCAGCGCAACGCCAGCATTTCGGCCGTGGGTATGGAAACGGCTCAGCCTGAAGCCGGTTCGACTACAACAACGCATCTTGAGAGCTATGTAGCGGGTGAGAGTGAAACGTATCCGATGGTTGAATTAAAAATTTCAATTGAGCGGGATGGAGCTATTTTAGAAAAAGTGATGGATGCAGTTCATTTTGTTCACCATTATGAAGAGCCTGTCATTTTTCTCCGTGAGGCTTGGGCCAGTCGAGCCAGTTACAACCCTCAAAGCGACAACCCAAATCGTTGGTGGAACAACGGCCGGGGGTTGCCAAATAAAATTAAAACCATATCAGGGGTGTAGAATTTGATGTTTTTCTTCTTAAAAACGAGATAAGATTCACCTTGGAAACTAGGAGGAAAATTTTATGGGAGAACGGACAATATTAGAACGTCGGTACGCACTCTTAGGGGAGAAGGCGCCACTGTTTTATGAAGAGCCAGTTCAGATTGTGCGAGGCGAAGGGGTATGGCTTTACGGCCCAGAAGGGGAAAAATACCTTGATGCCTATAACAATGTACTTAGTGTTGGCCACTGCCATCCGCATGTTGTTGATGCATTGGTTAAACAAGCTGGCCAACTGAATGTTCATACCCGTTATTTGAACGAGGTAATTTTGAATTACGGAGAGCGGTTGATCGGAACGATGGATGAATCGCTTGCTCGAGCTTTCTTTGTGTGCACTGGCAGCGAAGCGAATGAGCTGGCGATTCGAGTTGCACGGGCTGCCACAGGCGGGATGGGGATCATCGGCACGAACAACACGTATCATGGTAATACATCAACCGTAATGGAGCTTGCAACCAATCGTAAAACAGGTGGGGCTAAACATAAGAATCGCTTGGTCCGGTCGGTGCCTTATCCACAACTTTACCGTGCGCCAGCTGGGATGTCTGAGTCTGCTTTGGCTCAAGCATACGCGGCCGAGATTCAAGCAGCTATTGATGAATTTTCAAGAAATGGGGTTAAGTTTGCCGGGATGTTGGTATGTCCCATCTTTGCCAATGAAGGGTTGCCCGATGTACCGATGGGGTATTTTGAATTGATGCAGCAGATTGTGCATGCGGCTGGTGGGGTAATTATCTTTGACGAAGTTCAGTCCGGTTTTGGGCGGACGGGCAACATGTGGGGATATGAGAATACTGAGATCGTGCCAGACATTATCACCATGGGTAAACCGATGGGAAATGGACACCCGCTAGCGGGTGTTGTTTGCCGACCGGAGTTGGCTGATGCATTTTATGCCCAATCGAGCTACTTCAATACATTTGGTGGCAATCCGGTTTCTTGTGCCGTAGGCAATGCGGTTTTGGACGTGTTAGAGGACGAAAATCTACTTGAGCAGACTGCTGAAGTTTCTGCCTATTTACGGGCTGGGTTAGAAGTGTTTCAGCAAGATTTTGATTTGATCGGCGATATTCGCAACACCGGCATGTTTTTTGCTATCGAGCTTGTAAAAGGCCGCAAAAAGAAAAAAGCAGCTAAGAAAAAAGCATTGCGCATTGTGAACAGCATGAAAGATAAGGGAGTGCTAATAAGCAGTATTGGAGCTGATCGAAATATATTAAAGATCCGGCCGCCATTGCCGTTTGGAATGGAACATGCTGATATTTTGCTGGAAAGGCTGGGTGAATGTCTGATGGAAGTTGAGCAATAGCGTTTGTTTGATGAGGAGAAATAGTTTGGCTAAAGGATTAAAAGAAATTGTTAGCGAAAAACCATTCAAGGATTATGCTGAATGGTGGGATGTTGGGACCGTATTTTCCACATTCATGTCGAATGCGATCCATGGAGAATGGCTCAAGCTTATAAACAACACCGGGGATCTGTTCTCTGTTAGAAACTATGCTCATGAATATTTGTCGATAGTATTCGATAGTGAATCACGATCAAGTTTGGTTTTTGAGTTTGCTAAAAATATGTTTTTGGCCGACCTGCAATCGGGCCAGTTCGATGCACTCTCTTATGCTTATTATCGATCAGCCTTTGAACTAATCGAAGCCAATATTGAACACTATGAGCATAGTCTTGAGCGTGAACGACGTTTATTTACGATGCGTGTAGGAAAAATCTTTTTTGATCAAGTTTATGAACGGTTTGCACTTGATTTGCCTGAAAGCCTTGAGTCAGAAGAGCAGTTTGTTCAGATGAAAGACTGTATTAAACGAGTAGGTGATTTCCTCGTTGAACAAGGATACCTGCGTGATCATTTTGCATTTCGTTTTGATGTAGATTTAGAGCACAACGACCGCCATATAAAGCAGGTAGATCGAGGATTTCTGGCGAATATTGATGGAGGGGGTACCGGATTTGCGCTGTATGAAATGGGATACCCCATCATCTTGCCTTCGGCCGTTTATCTGTACCACACCATCGGCGAGGCTCAACATCATTCGTCTCGAACAATCGAAGAGCTTTTTGATCGGGTTGGTTACGAAGCCCGTGAAACGGATGATTTTGATCCGACTGGATACCCATCTGATATGGTGGTTGAATTATGGGAAATTCGAAAAAAGGCTGAGGCTGAATGAACATTGATAGCAACCTAACCATCTGTTTTGCCCACCCAGCCTACCAAATGGAAGCACAGTTCAAGAAACGAGAGGCTCCGTATCAATGCTTTCAAGCATGGTCACCTGATGAGGTTCAGGACCGCATTCATGAATTTGATGTTATGGTTTGCTCTGGGTATTGGCAAGACCAATGGCTTGAGCAAGCGCCTCGACTCAAGTTTGTGCAGTCGATTAGCGCAGGCATCAATCAGTATGGGATTGAGAAATTTCAAAAGGCTGGTATCTGGTTGGCGAGTGCGGCCGGGGTCAACGCCAATGCAGTTAGCGAGCATGCGATGGCTCATATACTTTCATTCTCGCGTCTGATGCATACTGGCCGGGATTATCAGCGCCAAAAACATTATAGGGGAATGATTTCAACTATTGACCAACGTGAAGACGAACTGGGCGGCAAAACGATTTTAATTGTGGGGCTGGGCCGTATTGGCAAAAGATTGGCACGTTTGGCTAAAGCATTTGATATGCACGTGATCGGTACAAAACGCCAAAGTGATGTTCAGATTGAGCATGTTGATCAAGTCTACTCGCCTGATCGGTTCAAAAAGATTGCCCCTTTGGCAGATTTTGTAGCGTTGACTTGCCCGCTTACCGCAGAAACAGAAGGTTTAGTTGACTCAGAAGTGTTGGAATTGATGAAGCCATCGAGCTATTTGATTAATATGGCACGAGGGGCTGTGGTTGATGAGCCTGCATTGATTTTAGCTTTGCAAAACGGTGAAATTGCGGGGGCTGGATTAGACGTCTTTGCTGAAGAGCCATTGCCACAAGCATCACCACTTTGGGAAATGGATAATGTGATTATCACACCACACTCGGCCGGGGAAACTCAAAGGTACGAAGATAGCGTGATTGACATCCTTCTTGAGAATTTAGCCCGTTTAGAGCGAGGCGAGAGCCAGTTATTGAATCAGGTTGTCTGAGTTTTAATACTATGAGCCAAGAATTTTATAGCCTGCCTTTTTCTGAACAGACTCGCTGGCTTGAGCAGTTGGCGCGTCAAGCTTTAGAGCATTGGCCGATTCAAGTTCAATCGATTCAGTTGATTAAATACCGTGAGAACGGTGTGTTCAAAGTCATAACGGCTGAGGGGCGGGCTTTTGCTTTGCGCATTCACCGGCCGGGGTACCACGGACAGGCTGCGATTGTTTCTGAATTGCAGTGGATGGCGGCTCTAGCAAGCTCAGGCATCGATGTGCCGCAGATTGTTCCCAATCGAGCCGGAGAACTTTTTGTCATTGTGAAGACAGACCGCGTGCCAGAAGCCCGTTTGGTTGACCTATTTGAATGGGTTGCAGGTGAAACAGTTCGAGAACGGCTCGATCAAGAAATAGCAGCCGATAATAAAAGCGAAATCAAAAAGATATTCGATTCGGTGGGCGGAGTTATGGCCCAGCTGCACACTCATGCGGCTGGCTGGAATGCCCCGGTTGGGTTTGAACGACATGCGTGGGATTTAGAGGGCCTGGTAGGCGAGCGGCCGTTTTGGGGGCGGTTTTGGGAGTTGGAGCTGCTAACGGCCGATCAAAAGAAGTTGATGGTGGCGACACGTTCCCGTTTGAGAGACGATCTTGCAGCCTATGGACAGTCTGTCGAGACGTATGGCTTAATCCATGCAGATTTAAACTTTGATAACGTCTTGATTGATGGTGGCGTTGCACGCGTTATTGATTTCGATGATGCTGGTTTTGGTTGGCATCTGTTTGATATTACCGTTACGCTCAACCATGTAATCGGCGGGCCATTTGAAACGCTGGCACAAAATGCATTGATCGGCGGATACCGTAAACAGCGGCCGTTAGCAGAGGCTGAGCTGACACATTTACCGATGTTTATGGTGATGCGTGCCTGTACTTATCTAGGTTGGATGCGTGATCGGCAAGAGGTGGAAGAAATTCGAGAACGGGGTTCTGTCTTAATCGAGCGAGCCTGCAAATTGTCTGCGGCTTATCTACAAAAATAGACTGAAAAATAGTGGAGAGAAATTCGGTTCCAGACTGTTTTTGTGATAAAATTAGAACAAATGTTCAGTTTGAATTTTGTCATGTAACGCATCCAATTTAATCGAGGTAAAAATGTCTAGAACAAAGCTTAGTGAGAAATTTACTCAGTTTATACAAGATCAAAAAATGTTCTTTGTGGCCACGGCCGGTGTTGATGGCAGGGTTAATACATCACCAAAAGGGATGGACAGTTTACGAATCATGTCGGACAAAAGGATTGTTTGGCTGAATCTATCAGGTAGCGGGAGCGAGACGGCCGCGCATGTTCAAGAGCTAAACCGCATGACACTTATGTTTTGCGCATTTGAGGGACAAGCTTTGATTGTGCGCGTTTATGGCCGTGCAAAGGTCATCTATCCACGTGATGTAGAGTGGAGTGAATTTGTTGAGATGTTTCCAAAGATGGCTGGTTCGCGCCAAATTTTTGATCTTGAGATCGATGCTGTCCATGCTTCATGCGGTACAGGTGTGCCATTTTATGATTTCAAAGGACAGCGGGGTGAGAGCGAGATGGTTCCGTTTTATGCAGAGATGGGGGAGGACGGGGTGCAAAAATATTGGAAGAAGAAAAACGAATTTAGCATCGACGGGAAACCGACCCATATCTTCGCTTAACCTGACTTTGTATTGCTAGCTTATTTTAGACAGGATCAGAAAAGGAAAGCGGAGTAAAATATTGGTCGAGGTTGAAAATTATGTGCGGAAGATTTGTATTGGATGATGATGGCGAGGGGCTACAAGAAGAGTTCGGTTTACAAGAAACCCCCTACATCGTGGCTCGCTATAATATCGCCCCAACCCAACCGGTTGCGGCGATTGGTATTAGTAAAGCTGGGCATCGAGGTTTGACCCATTTCCATTGGGGATTTATTCCTTCTTGGGCAAAAGATGGCTCGATGGCGTCCCGCATGATCAATGCTCGGGCTGAAACAGTGGGTGAAAAACCATCTTATCGAAATGCGTTTAAACGCCGTCGCTGCATTATTCCGGTCTCTGGCTTTTACGAATGGAAAAAGGATCGGGAAGGCAAAAAACAGCCGGTCTATATTCATCCAAAACATCAGGGGAAGCGGTTTTTTGGCTTTGCAGGCCTTTGGGAAAATTGGGAATCGGATGATGGAAGTGAAGTTCGTTCATGTACGATTTTGACGACTTCGGCCAATGATTTGATGGCGAAGGTTCATGATCGTATGCCAGTCATCTTAAATCCGGCCGATTATGATACGTGGATGCACAGTGACACACCGATGCAGGAGGTTTACAAACTATTGAAGCAATACCCACCTGGAGACATGACCTATCATCCGGTTAGCACCTATGTCAATTCAGCCCGTAATGAAGGGCCTCAGTGTATTGTTAGGGTTTGATTTTTATTGCGCTGCGACTATTCTGCAGTGATTTAGTTGGATTCTTTTCGGCCGGGCAGTTGCATCGCGGCAATAAATAGAGCAACTGCAAAAATCGATAGAAGTTGGAGGGAGGTTTGCAGACCAAACCGGTCTGCTAGAAAGCCGGTTAATGGAGGTGTAAATGCTGACATGAGGGCTGAAACCCCAAAGATGAAGCCAACTTTAACGCCTACCATTTCTCCGTTGGCCAGCTCACCACCCATCGCTAAAGAGACTGGAAACAGCACAACAATAGCTGCCCCAAACAGCACAACAAACACAAATGGATAGGGGCCGATGTCAAAGGTAAATAGTAGTAAGAAGATGCCCGATAAAATTGCACAGATAGCATACTGAACTCGGCCTCCAACCTTGTCAAACGCAAATCCGCCTAATGGCTGGGCTAAAAACCCGACAAATAGCATGATGGTTGAAATGGTGCCTGCTTGGGTGATTGTCCACCCTTTTTCGACGAGATAAGTGGGTAAAAAGATGAGAACCCCTCGATACATCATAATCATAAAGCCGATGCAAAACGCCAATATCCATAAATCACGGCTGATTTTAATATCAGATACTTTGACCACCGTACTTAGTTTGTCTAATTCTGGTAGAAAAATATACAGCAAAACGATGATGGCTGCGGCCGGAATGATCAAAAAGAATACGGTGATGTTCCATGCATAGAGGCTGAGTAAAAAAGTAACGATAATCGGGACGGTGAAGTTGCCGACAGAGCCACCGATGCCATGAATGCCCATGGCTCGTCCTTTTGCATCGCCAAAAGTGTGGGTGATGAAATTGGTCGATTGGGCGTGAAAGGTGCCGGAGCCGATGCCGAAAATGACAAAGCCTAGAAACAGCATCCAATAGGCGGGTGAGAGTCCTACGATAAGTAATCCAAGCCCAAACATGGCGAACCCAAAGATGATCACGAGCTTTTGCTTGGCGTAACGGTCAGCCAGATAGCCTAGCACTGGCTGCAAAAAGCTGGGCATAAGTGAGGCGGCGAAGCCTAAAAGCCCGGCCGAAAAGAAAGTGAGATCAAAGGCTGCAATCAGAGTGGGTAGCAAAAATGGGAGGACTAGACTGTAAAAATCGTTGACCAAATGGCCCGATGTCAGGGTTGCTAACAGGGCGGAAGTGCTCGTTTTTTTGACTGGATTTAGGATTGCCATCGAAAATTGCCTCGCTTGTTTTTCAAATGTTTTGCGGAGTATACTCAACTGAAAAATGACAGCCTATCGACAAGGAGACAAGAATTTGTCCCAAAGTGACAGTCTTGAAAAATCTGAGCTAGAACTCATCGATTATGACGTTTTGACCATTCGTTTTCACGAGGGAGTGTTTGATACATCATGGCATAACCATAAAACGCATCAACTTCTTTATGCGGAAAAGGGTGTGGTTCATTTTCGGACAGAGACGCGTACCTATCTTTTACCTGCGAATCATGGGGTGTGGATCCCGGCCGGAACTGCGCATAGCGTCCATTCAACTACTCCAACGCTGCGGTTTTGGGGGCTTTACTTTTCGGCATTTGAGCCAGAAGATGATGAATTGCTGCAGCTGCGAATTTTCCCAATTTCTGCGTTAGCTCATGAGATGATTGTGTTTACTGAGCAGTGGCTAGAAACCGATGCCGCGGCTGAGCTAAAAATCAGCTTTTTTGAAACGATTCGCTTGCTTGCGAAAGAGTGGTGCAAAGAGACCCTATCGCTTGAGCTACCAATTTCAAATGACCCGCTTTTGATGAAAGTGACCGAACATGTAGTGAATCACCTTGATGAGCCACTTAGGCTAGAGTCTGTTGCGAATCGTTTTGGGGTGTCTGGCCGGACGTTGATTCGCTATTTTCAAAAGCATTTGGGCATGACGTTCGGCCGATATTTGCAGGTGGCTCGTATCGCAAAGGCGGCTGAGCTTTTGACTCAGCCATCTATTTCTGTCACAGAAGTCGCTTATGCTGTTGGCTATCATAGTCCTAGCTCGTTTACCCAAGCATTTCAACAGCTGATTGGGCAAACGCCTTATGAGTATGCAAGTGGCAGAAAGAAGTAGCCGTTTTCTGTCTTAAGCACACTCTGCAAAATACCCATCCCAAATAGAAGCGCGCTGCCCTGTGTCAGGCAAGATGGCAGACCAATGCCAACCAAACTCACCCGGCCGGTCACGAATTTCTTGCCAGAAAACCCCAAAGACGACTTCGACTATGTCACCCGGCCGAAGTGTTGCGGTTTGATTCCCAGAGAAATCAAAGACGCCAACTTCGGCCGTTATCGTAACCCGATCCCCTCCGGTTGAAGATGCCTGCAATCCAGTTTCCCCCAGCAAATGGCAGGCCTCAACTCCAGTATCACTCGTTGGCCAAGAGATACCGTTGCGCAGAGCCTTCATATCAGCAAATGAAGAGGTCTCAAATTCTGGTTCTACTAACCCTGATTGATCCCCAATCGCTCCGACCCAAATTAGGGGAACTTGGAACGAAGGGCTAACTATGAGTTGACCGTCTCTGTTGGTTTGGAATCCTGTATGTGCATAGAGCTTTGCCCCGTCTATCTCTGGGAACGGGGTGTAAATAAATAGTTGAACTTTTTCATTGGGTTGAAAGCTGTTAAAAAAGATGGTGCCATCTTCTTGCCAATATAGTTCAGGCTCGCTTGGCGGGACTATGACTAATTTTGTCTCAACTATGCCGCTTGCACCTTCAAATGTGATTCTGTAAATGCCTGTTGGGTTTTGCAAAACGTCTGATTTAAATGGGAAAGCTAGGAGTCCAAACTGATTATAGTCTGTTGTTTCAAACTTCTGTTGGCTGTAGATTGAACCATCTGGGCCGATAACTGTGGCTAGAACTGTTTCATTTGGCTGCCAACAGCTCTGGATCGTCGTTTCGTATTGGATCTTAATTTTCTGACTAGGTTCAAATTCATTGGCTGGGCTTAAATGTGGAACCGGTTCTTCTGGGTTGCATAAAAACGGTGTGTTGATGTTGGCTTGGGCAAGATAAAGTAATTCGGAATAAAACACATCATCAGAGCTATCACCGTCTGAATCTGATTCACTGAAAGAAATTGGCTCAAGTGGAGCGACTGGGGTTTCTGTGGGTGGAGTTGCCACAGTCGCTTCTGGCAGAAACTCCAGCTCTTCCAAAACTTGGCTGTTAGAATCTATTGTTGCTGTAGGGGTAGATTCTTTGAATTCTGCGGCCGTTGGAGTGTTGGTTGACGGCCGTTCATTTGCAGCAGGTGGCGCTGTTGGGCTCGTCCAGCTACAAGCAAATAAAAATGTTAGTAGCACTCCTGTGAAAATGAATTTGCCTGTATTTTTTTTAGCAGCCATTTTGTTTCCTCCTGCAAAATTAGCGACTACTGTAGCTCTTCACACCCTGCAAAATATTCCTGCCAAATCAGCCCCCGGTTCCGTTGGTTATTGAAATGTGATGACCAATGCCAACCAAAACTGCCGGGCTGTCCGCTAACTTCTTGCCAGATTGGATTGCTGACTAATATCTTGACCCTTTGATTCGTTTTTAACTCGGTCACGATTTCACCTTCTGAATTACGTATTGTCACATCTTGGTTGATGACTACGCTCCGCTCTGGCAATGTGTCAATGCGGCAGGCCTTGATGCCATTGTCTGAAATCGGCCGAACAAGAGAGGTGGTTGTTCGAGGTCTCAATCTTCCAAATGCAGATGTGTATTCTGGTACTTCGCCTGACTCATTGCCAATAGCAATGAATGACACTCGATCATCTTCTTTGAAATCAAGCTTAACATGCAGCTGCCCATCATTGTTGGTCTGAAAATTTGCAACGCCCTGTACCGCGGCTTCTCCGACGGCTTCGTGATTGTTGGTTGGTTTTAAAACAACCAGCTTTACCTCCTCATTGGGGCGAAAGCCATAAAGTAAAAAACCTGTATTTGCCTCCCAGCTGTCTCTAGTCATGCGTGCAGCTGGTGGGGCAGTTACTTCGATTTCGTGTTGAAGTTTGATTGCTTCATTTGACCATATCACTGTGTAAATTCCGAAAGGGTCGGTGCGGATATCTGTTTTAAAAAAGTGCGTGATACCGGTTAATCCTGCACCAAACTTATCTGTAGCAATAAAGGTTTTACTGTACTCTTGTCCGTCCGGGAAATTGATTGTCAGCTTGATTTCATCATCGACGGGCCAGTTGCAGCTTGCTAATTCAAAACTGGTCTGGATTTCTTGTGTAGGCCGTGAATTTAAAAGAGTATCGTTTGGGGTTTCGAAGTAGGGTTGCTTAGCTACTTGTTTACAGTTTATGTCTCCACCACCACCGCCGACGAAATAGTAAAGCTCATCCAATATATCTTCATCATTTTGTTCACTTAGATTGTTATTCGACAGTGATACGGTTTCTAGAACTGCCGTTGGGGTAAAGCTTGGTTCGGCTGTTTCTGTTGGTTGCAGCGTCGCTATGGGTGTAGCAGAAGGTTCGACTACAGGCTTTTCATTCGGTTGTGAAGTCGGTGTAAAGGTGAGAGTAGGTGTAATAACTTCGGGTTCGGCCGGACCGCCACAGCTCGCAAAAAACAAGCAACTTAAAAATAGAATGGCAAAATAATGAAGCAGGATTTTTAACTTGAAGCTTGAAAATATTTTCATTTCCTTCTCTCTTTAGCTTGGCATTACCGATTTAGCCTATGCGTCCTGCCCTGAGGTCAATTCTTTGACCCGTTGTTCGTAACGCGCTTGCCGTGCTGGGTTGTCATACAGTAGATCTGCTGCATTTTGATAGGCTTGGCGAGCCAAATCTGTTGACCCTTGCTGACTATAAATCAGGCCCAGCCGGGCATGAGATTCAGCTGCAATTTCACGAATAGCGGAATTTTCTCCATCGCCATAGCCGGTGATTACAAGCTCAAATGCTTCAATAGCATTGGCAAAGTCGCTGCTGTCAGTCGACAGGCTCTGAAGCAGATAGGCTTGACCCAACCCGAAATTACTTTTGCTCTGAATATTAGCAAGCACCGGTTGGTCTCTGACTGTTACTGCAACTTTATAAGATTGAACCGATCGCTGTAACAAATCTTGATCGATCAATGAGAGGTCAGCTTTCGGCGGATCATCGGCCGTTTGGCCTGTCAGAACTGCACGAAAATATTGAATATTCCCCCGGCCAAGGTAGCCACGGGCATAGTTTGGATTGAGCTCAATCGCTTTGTTAAACGCTGTTTCGGCTTCATCTAAGTTGTCTAACTTGCCGTGAGCATTGCCAATTAACACATAAAGCAGCTCTTTCCCTTTAATGAGCTCCCACTCTGGTTTGGCTTCGATCTGTTCGAAAAAATTCAGCGCTCTATCGTAATCGGCCGTTTTAAAGTACGAAAGCCCGAGGACCAAGGTTGATAAAATATCAACGCGGTCGTTTAACTTTTCAACGATGTCGATCCGGGTTGAAGTTGCTCCATCTCCCACAAGATTGATCGGCTCACCCAGCTGATATTCTCCGGCAACTTCGGCCGCATCTGTCAATGAGCTGTCAAGTATCGCAAATTCAATCAACATCGTGGCCGGAGTGCTGGAAAAATCAAGAAACGTATAAACGACCACATCTGCCCCAATATCGGCCGCGCGCTCTTGCGCCGCTTGAGCCCTCTGCTCGCGCGTAAAGCCAACCACTTTACCGACTTGATCAGGCCCCCAAATATCAATGGTGCCTACATTTTGGCTGAGTGTCTCTAGCCCTGTTTGCATGTTTTGGGCTGCGTTTGCGGCCGCCTGATCAATGGCGGCCGGTGATTTTGGATCTCCTCCAATCTGAAACTCAGCAATCGCCACATTGAACTCACCCGTCATCGTTTGGCCGTTGTTACTTGGTCCGGCTTGCGGTGCCCGATCTCTAAATAGCTGATACGAAAAAAAGGCCAGAAGCAAAACAAGAATTGTTCCCCCTATCCCTAAGTAAAGAGGAGGGATTTTCTGAATTGATCGTTTGATTGACCGCTTAGTGTTGTCGATTTTATCGGTGATCGTTTCTGGAGGGGGCGGTGGTGGTTCAATATCTTCTACCCACGGATGGGGGATCGACTCTGGTATATGAAAAATGAAATCGCCGCTGCTCCCTTCCGGGGCAATCGATTTCATAAAAGGGATTTGAACATTGCTTGTGGCTTTTGTCTCTGAATGGACATTGATGTAGAGATATTGTTCTAGCTCTCGTGCCGTAATAATTTTGTCTTTTTGAAAATCGGCCGCTCCGCTTAATCCCTGTAGAAGGTGATAAGTAAAAACAGAATGCTTGGGATTACGGCCGCTGTCAGCAACCTCAACATCGGCTTCACCCGCCATGATGATTTGCCATGCCGGTTTTGACAGCATATCGTTTAAGAACTTTTCGTTGTGCTCTTCAGCGATAGGGTTAATCGATGATCCACTGCTGCGTGTGGCAGCCATGCCGCTAAAGCAGCAGTCTAGAATGATCAAAATATGGCGAGCTTTGAGTGTGTCGCAGACTTCGCCTAGCTCCCCCATTGAAATGAAGTCCGCCCGAGATTGACCAGCGCCATGCGGTACGATGTAACCCCGCTTGCCCTCTTGTGAAGCGCCATGGCCAGCAAAGAAAATGATAACCGCATCATCCTCTTCCATGTCTGACGAAGGTAATGTGTCTCGAAGGTGGCCTAAAATGCCAGATTTGGTTGCCTGGTCGTCATAGATTTCATGGACGTTGTAGTTATAGAATTTGAGTAGATTGGCAAACTCTTGGGCGTCGTTGCCCGCATTTTTCAGCGGCCGATAATCGGTGGAGCCGTAGTCGTTAATGCCGATCACAAACCCCCAATGTTTGCGATATTTAGTTTGCAGTTTGCCGAGGGCTTGATCGGAACGACGGCCGATTGCGCGTGTTTCTTCTGTCATTTTTAACCTTGTTCAGGTTTATGATACTACTTTAAAACGTGTATTTGAGTAGTATTTTTTATCTGCAGCCTAGATTGACGATCTAAAAAACAAACAATTGTTTGAAAGTCTTGAGCCGCTTTTTAGCAATTATAAAAATATTTTTAGTGGAAAAGTATTTTCGTACTTGCCCTAATTAAAGGGGTGCTTAGCTTAAATTTATTTTGAGGAGAGGTATAAAATTTTGCATTTTGTTGATTAAATCCTGAGCTCATACCCGACTTTTCGATGGTTAAGAATTTCACCATCCATTTTGCCATTCATGCTTTTCTTTAAGTTCCTGATTGTTTCGCGCAGAAGTCTAAGGTTTTTATCGGTAACATTTTCTTTTTGCCAAATCTTTTTGATCAATTCGGCATAAGTAATCACTTGATTGGGAGTTTGAATAAAAAGCTTTAGGATTTGGCGATGGAGAGGTGAGTAATCACCCTTAATGATGATCGTTTCAGATCCGGCCGAACACTCGATTTCTAGATAGTTTTGAAAAAGGGTTGAAAACGGAGCGAATTGGTCTGTTCCTAAACTCTCTTTTTTGATAAGAAGCCCTGCTCGCTGTAAATCGATTAAACGCGAATAGTCTTTTGGATTGACTTGATTGAAGACTAAATTTGCAAGGCTTTCACGCTCATCGTCATCAAGGTGACGCAGATAATGAGAAAAATGACTTTGAAACATCGCAGCAAGTCGATCTTTGAGAACGCCCTCTAAGATATGCTCATCAATTCCTGAAAGATTCCCTTTTAGCTGCATCAATTCACTGCAAGCCGACAAAATAAATAATGGATGCATGCCTGCGATTTCTGACCCTGCTGAATATTTTGAAGTCAACATTTGCAAGTCGCGTGAGCTCATTTTGGGTATCTGATTTAAACAATAGCTAATGAGCGTTCGCTTTTCTTGAGAAGAGATCGGTTCAAGATCTAGTCGATGTGTAATGCTGCCAAACCATGATGCATACGCTGTTTGATTCAGCTTTGCCAAAGGCTTTTTTGAGGTAATGATAAAACTCGTGTAATTACTTAACCCTCTCAGGGGGATTGATTCATCAGTTGCCATTGCTGAAAAACGATCATCGAATCGATCTATCAAGAAAATGATTAACCCGCCTTCTTTTCTAGATTTTCGTAACAGATGGGTTAAATCTCTAATCGGTTTATCACCAAATTTAAGCCCCAAACCTTGGCTAAATTTTTGGATGATTGGTGACTCAAGGGCTTCTTCCAAAAGCCAATTTGCAATGGGAACCTCTTCGTCTGCGTTGGCTCCATCTAAATAGATTGGGCAATAGTTATCGGCATTTAGATTTTTTGGAAGGATCCCTTTTTTTTGAGAAAACAACCTCTCTTTGTGTGCCAGAAATTGAAGCAAGGCGGATGAGCCCACATGGCTAGCCACGGCAATCTCATATGCTCTTAATTGCTTATTACCTAAATCTCGAAAAAGGGTTCGTATAATTTGATCTCTTCCAACTAAGATGGGAGGAACAGATTGCTGTAAGAAGTCTGAAAACGGATTAATTTTGTCCATGAATATTCTTTACCGCCTCTTCAAATCGATTGGTCTGGGCACATACCCAATCTCTAAAATAACCGCAGCTGAGTCTTAAAGAAATGAAGTTGTTGCGGCTTTCAATTACATTTGTGTTAACCAGCCGATCGATTGCTATTTTTGTGTCCGGAAGATGGTGATTTTTTAAATTAGAGATTGAAACCCAATCAAGCTGATCCTTCTGGAGCTGAGCAATTTGCTTAACTAGATCAACGCCATTTTGTGTTTCCGCAATGTGACGAATGATGAAGTTAAAATGAGTCAACGCATTGTTTGATAACGAACGGGTATAGGCTATGTCTAAATCTTCAATGCGGGCGATCGATCGGTTGTCGTTATAAAGCAGCTCAACGATTGCATAGCATAAAAGGTTGATTAAGTAAGGATTCCCAGCCGTGCCTGCTACAAGCCTGTTGACGACTTTGCTATCAAACTTGATATATCCATCCATTGGTTTTGTGATGAGACTGGTCGCTGCATCATTGTCTAATGATCGAATGTCTATAAATTTTGCTAACGCATAAAACCCGTTTACATCTTTATTTGTTAGCCCAAGCTTGTAGACAGATGTATGCACGATCGGCGCAAAGATAAGATTTTTAAAACGAGGGCTCATAATCATGCCCCGTAATTGATGAAAGAATTGAGATTGATTGTCGTTTGTATTTGAAATCATTTCTTCAGCTAAAAGATTGAATTCATCAATTACTAAAATAATTCGCTTCTTCGTAGCACGTTGAGCTTGAAGAACAAAGCTTTCAAACGTTCGGTACGCATTTGCTTGAAATTTTTCGGGTGAAGGCAAAGCTAGGTCAATTTTTAGATCTGAGAATTCAGTATAAATTTCATGCGCTAATTCAGAATATAGATTGATAATGTCACGAGAGCCAAATAATTGGAGATCAGCAATGACGGTTATATATGGGCGGCCGTTTAGAAGATGAAATTTTAAGTGTTGAGCAAATGACGTTTTGCCGCTGCGCCGATGTCCATGAATGACGATTAAACGGTTAGATTCCTTTGCCGATAAATATTCTTCAAATTGCTTTTTCTCAACCTCTCGCCCGAAAAACAGACTGATGTCTTCCACCGGAGCACCCGTAGAATATGGATTAATTTGAATACGATGTTGGCGTTGGAAACTTAAATTTGTCTCAGTTGCGATAGGGGAGAGTGTAGACATGGTGACTTCATCTAAAGCCTCAATTAATTTATTCATTTGCATCGCTTGTTCTTTCGAATCACATTCAATGATCAAAGAAATATATGCAGAACCATCATGGTCGGCCGTGGCATTGATTCCTGATAAGCTAACTCTATCATCTTCCCAAATTGGTTTGCATACCGCCCTGAGCAAAGCTGAACTGTCATGTGCTATGATAGTTAGCTGAAATAGTTTTCTTTGAACTGCAATATTTGCCCAACCTAAATTATGCAAAAGCTCATTTTTTGAGGAAGCCTTTATCTTATCTAAACAAGTTTTTGATGTAGATCGCGGTAATCCAAAATACTTGTCTTTAATCGGTTGGCTACGATGAAGGGTGTAATATGCTTTGCCACGTCTAGTGCGCTTCACTTGTAAAGCGACTTTATTCTCTGGAACTGGCTTACATTTGGGGCAGAACCTAACTTTGGGAGTTTTAATTGCAGAAACATCACCATTTTCTGGCGCAATGACCCGATCGCCATTGTTGAATAAAAGATACTTGCTAAATTCCATTTCGAGAATGTGGCATAACAACCGATCAATTGACATTGATCTGAAGTGTTTTGGCGATTGTTTGCGGTCAAGGTCGATGAAGAGGCGATGTATATTGTCATATCCCAATCGATCCGCAATAGACAATAGATGCTTTTCTAAAACTGGTGCTGGAATCATTAACCCTGATTCTTCTTTTAATGAATTGAGATGTTTGTTTAGTGTTGTTCGGCTGGCAGTTTGTTGAATGGCTAACTCAGCAATGTTGGCCCTGATTTCCCGCTTGGCTTTACTACTTGTTGCAATCACAAGCCATTCGGGAAGCGGGCCTGGAAAATGTGGGTTGTAATTAATTTTTATCAAATCACCATTTCTTAGGTTTGAATCATGATTTGCCGGTAGCCCGTTGATAAGGATTGACTGTGCATGGTGTCCTACTTCCGTATGTAGATGATAAGCAAAGTCAATCGCTCTAAATTTTTTAGGGATTTGATGCGCCTCCCCAGAGGGTGAAAAAACATAAATGTCTTTGCTCGTTTCATCGAGTGTCCCAATTTCATTCTTAGCAATAAACTGAACCAGCTCTTTATTTTCAGATGGCACATCCCACCATCTTTTCCCATTTTTTCGTTGAGTTAAATTAGGTTTGTTTTTCGAGTAAATAAAACCATTCATATTTAAATCTTCCATTTCTTGTGTTTTTATTCGCACCTCGATCGTTAGTCCGCTGGGGATGTCTTTGAAGATTATTTTTGTATGTAAGCCGGAATATCCGTTGAACTGAGGTTTTGTGATGTAGTCAATGAAGTTGCCTCTAATGGGCACGCCAATTTGGTGCACAAGGTAAAGCAAGTTGTAGCAATCTGTATCGCTTTGGGTGATAAGGTCTACGGTTGCACTCCTTAGTTGTTCTGTTACTGGGATGCGTCTTTCTTGGCTTTTATGTAGCACTCTTCCCGGCCGCGGTTGGCGAAAGGCGATAGCGTTCAAATCAATTCCGGCTCTTTGAGCCGCTTCTGAAATCTGTTGTTTAAAATTAATTTCTGCTTCTGTGTATAAAGCCTGCCTTTCTTGAATTTGATTTTCCATGCGTAGGTACTCATAAAAATCAAGTTTTTTCGTTCCTTCTTCAATTTGCTCTCTCCTAATACCCCAAAAGCCGAACATCTTTAAAAGGTTTAAATAAACATTAGCTGTTTCTTCCGTAACTTCATGACTGCTGGAAATTTTTAAGTACGCTAAATGCTCTGCAAGGCTGATAAGTACAAAATAAACATCTAAATATGCGAGGCGCATTAATTTTCGTGTTTTTTCAGCAAACGCACGGCCGGGATTTTTTGCATTACCTATTAATTGAATATCCCAAAAGTTTTCAAGTAAGAGCTTTTGTTTCTCATTAAAAAGCCCTTCAAAGTCAAGAATTAAGTCGAGTGAATAATGTCTGATCCAAGGAAACACCGCCAGAGTTTGGGTAAGATCATGATCTACTCCCCAGTCGCTAAGAAGGCCATGCAAAACATCCTCATAACGGGCAAATTCAGATGGTAATGGATATTGGTCCCAAGGGTATTGGTCCCAACGTTTTTGAATGATTTGATTAACGCTCATTTTAGAAGACACAAAATCAATGTTTTGAGTAGAGTTATCAGATGTAGATGTAGTCATTATTTAGTACTCCGTATGGTGTGCTGGTTTTGGTAAAAACAAAAAAAACAAAACTTTAGATTTGTTTTTCAATTTAATTGTGTCAGAATTATAAGGGAAGTAACAAAAAGTTCAACTACATATTTAGATTAATTGATTAATTAATCAAGTTCATTAGCGATGTTTTGGTTAACTTGTTTTTAATTCATCAATGATCAAAAGGAGAAATAAAAATGAACAACATTGATACACTACTCATTTTTTACCTACTAGGAATGGTTGCAATGGGTACGCTCATCATTATGTTCCAACCATCGGTTGTTGCGAGGTAAGTGATGAATGGCGCAATTGATAGTTACTCTGCAGAGATAATTTTCTTTCTGGCTGGTATGGTAACCGTGCTTATCTTTTATTTAATAGTTATAGCTAATCGAAGAAAGTAAGTTAAAGGAGTTTTTGATGGAAAAAAGATATAATGCGAAAAGCGCTGATTAATCACCTCAGAGTGATGAGCTACTAATTGAGGGCAGCCGACAAAGAGCTGGTGAGATAATCGCCAGCTCTTTTTTATATGCCAAACTCTTCAAATTAGAGATAATCTAATTTATGAAACCTTGGCTTCGTAAAACTTTGATCACTCTTGCTGCTTTGGCGGCCGCTCTACTTTCTTTTGTCTACTTTCCCATTCGTGAAAATCTATCTGATA
>JBGCDP010000181.1:0-9736 GCA_045105475.1 Anaerolineae bacterium | reverse complement strand
GAAACAGGCGTGGTCATGGCTGACATGGCGCACAGCATTTTAGGTGGCGCAGGTGAGTTTGCAGTGTTATCTGCTAGCCCCGATGCAGCCAACCAAAATGCTTGGATCGCGGCAATGGAAGATGCATTGGCCACTGACCCTAAATATGCAGACCTAGTCTTGCTCGACATTGTGTACGGCAACGACCAGTCTGAAGAAAGCTACAACCAAGCATTGGCTTTGGTTGACCAGTACCCAGACATGGGTCTGATCATGTCACCGACCACAGTTGGAATCGCGGCTACGGCCAAAGCGATGCAGGATGAAGGGCTGTGTGACGATGTGAAGACGAGTGGATTGGGATTACCGGCCGAAATGGTGAGCTTTACGCTCAACGGCTGTGCTCCTGAATTTGCTCTGTGGAGCTTCGTTGACCTTGGCTATCTGACTTACTACGCCACATACATGTTGGCGACCGGCCAGATGGAAGCGAAAGAAGGGGTCAGCTTTGAAGCCGGCCGGATGGGGACATTCACCATCGAGAAAGACCCAACACGTGACGCAGGTCTGCGCGTTTTGATGGGACCGTTCACCGTGTATGACGCATCTAATGTTGAAGCAGATGCAGGCGAAGCGATGGCCGGTGGTGATGTTGTTGTGGCTGAACCAGGGTTAGATATGGCTTCGATCTTGTTGCCGAAATTCTTGGGCATCTTGGTCTTTGATCAAGCCAATGTGGGTGCAGTTGAAGCGGCTGGAGAGCTGGGCGTTGACGCACCAGAGTTCACGGGTCCAACACCTGAAAACAGCGTACAAGGCCAGATCGAGATCATGACCAATGCGGCTACCCAAGAGGTCAATGCGGTGATGCTCAGCAACAATGCAGGTGACCAGATCGCTCCTGCGGCGCAGGCTGCGATGGATGCAGGTGTGACAGTTGTGACATGGGACTCTCCGATTCCTTCAAGTGAAGGGGAGAGCGTCTTTATCGCCCAGGTTGACTTTGACGAAACTGGCGTAGTTATGGCAGACATGGCGCACAGCATTTTAGACGGTGCTGGCAGCTTTGCAGTGCTCTCGGCTAGCCCAGATGCGGCGAACCAGAATGCATGGATCGCATCGATGGAAGCGGCTTTAGAATCTGATCCAAAATATGCGGATCTAGTTCTGCTCGACATCGTATACGGCAACGACCAATCTGAAGAAAGCTACAACCAGGCGTTGGCACTTGTCGATCAGTACCCAGAGATGGAACTGATCATGTCACCAACGACGGTTGGCATCGCGGCTACGGCCAAAGCGATGCAAGACGAAGGGCTGTGTGACGATGTGAAAACGAGTGGATTGGGATTACCGGCCGAAATGGTGAGCTTTACGCTCAACGGCTGTGCCCCAGAGTTCGCTCTGTGGAGCTTCGTTGACTTGGGTTACCTAACCTATTACACGACTTATCTACTCTCAACGGGTCAGATGGAAGCGGCCGACGGCGTGACGTTTGAAGCAGGCCGGATGGGTCAATTTACCATCGAAACAGATCCAACTCGTGACGAAGGTCTACGAGTTTTGATGGGACCGTTTACGGTTTACGATGCGTCGAATGTAGAAGCGGCGTCAGAGTAACCAGTGACTAGTGATCAGTAACCAGTAGTTGGTGGTTGGTGATTGGGTTGCACCTCAATTTCTGACCGCTTTCTGCTGGTTACTGATCACTTAAAAGAAATGAGCGAATCGATAATTAACATCAGCCGTGATTTTTTTGAGCAAGTGGTTCAGCCCATTCTGCTGGAGCATTTTCCAAAAGAAACGAAGCAAACGGCATTTGGGCTATTTGGCTATGGCTCAGAAGCGTTAGGGCTAGACGATGAATATTCGCGCGATCACCATTGGGGTGTGCGGATCGATGCGCTAATGCCGGCCGACGTGTACGAGCAAAAGCGAGAGGCGATGTTAACAACGTTGGCCGCCCACCTGCCCAGTTCTTATCAAGGGCATTCGCTGCAAGAAGGGCATTTGGCCGGGGCTGGATTGTCGCCTGATTCGCTACCTTCTTTTTTAAAGCGAACGATAGGCATTGATCACGTACCAAACAGTTATGCTGAATGGCTGAACATGCCAGAAGAAGACATTATCCATGTCGTAAACGGGGAAGTTTGGTCAGATGACTCGGGCACCTTTTCGGGAATCAGGAATCAGCTACAAAATTACTATCCTGAACCTGTGCGCCTGCGACGCATCGCCCATTGGTGTCGCTATTACTCGGGGATGGGAACGTATGCGCTCCGACGCGCTTTGCTGCGTGACAATGGGTATTATGCCAACATCACGTTTAGCAGAGCGTTGCGCTGGGGCGTACAGCTGGCATTTTTGCTCGATAAAGTCTATTGCCCCTATGACAAGTGGACGATGGCTTATCTGGACAAATTGCCCCGCATGGAAACAAAAATTCGGCCGATTATTGATGAAGCCGTCGCATTAAAAACAGGTTGGGAGCGCAAGCTTGAATTGCTTGATGAATTAAGTGACGTACTCGACGGGGTGATGGTAGCGGATGGCATTATCCGGCCACACCCAAAGTTTGGTGTTTCCCCCACGTCAGGCTATCGACTGATGGAACATGCGTATGCTGAAATTGTCCAAGGGCTGTCACCAGAGATTCAATCGATTGTGCCGGTATGGGACCAAGTTTTTTGGGAATCGTTCCACAGTGAATATGTCGCTGGAATATCGATGGAAACTTGGGATGGATTGTTGCAGCTAAAACCGGAGGCGAAGTAGGGTGATAACGTAGTTGCGAAGTTTCAGGTATCGCCACTCCGCTACCACACCACCCGCTACAAAACTTATATGAATAGTAGAGAACGTGTTTTTGCCACATTAGATCGAAAGCCGGTTGATCGAACACCGATTGACTGCTGGTTATATCAAAAGCAGTTTGTTGAGCGTTTAGAGGCTGACTATGGGACGCGCGACCAATTTCTGGATGAGTTCAACATCGACATTTATGTGGGGTTTGTGCCCTACCCGAATCAGTTCGGCCGGATGTTTGATGTGTCAGAATTAAAAGACGTTGATTTGGGTGATCCTAAAGATGAAAAATGGCTCACACATACCGATTGGAACTATGACTTTGCGGGTCAAAATGTACGCACGGCCGTGGCAGAGCACAAGGACAAGCGTGCGATTATCGCGCATACGTGGGGCATCATCGAAGGGACAAGCCAACTCATCGGTATTGAAAATTGCTGGATGAATTTGGCAGGTGAACCGAAGAAAATGGCGGCGTGGTTTGACCGGTATGCTGACTGGCTGTGTGGCCTGATGGACAGCCTAAAGGCGGCCGGGGTTGACATCGTCACGCTCAGTGATGATTGGGGCAGCAACGGCACCATGCTCTTTTCGCCCCGCATGTGGCGCAAGCTGGTGAAGCCTTACGCACTACGGGTCACCCAATATGCCAAATCGATTGGTCTGTATGTGAACCTTCATAGTGATGGGTATATCGTACAAATTCTCGATGACCTGGTCGAAATCGGCTATCACAGTTGGCATCCACTGCAAGAAAGCGCTGGGATGGACCCACAAGCGATCAAAGATGCCCATGGAGACAAGTTTGTCTGCTACGGTTCGCTTGATGTGATCGATGGGCTGTTTGCGTATGAAGGGGATGAATTGGCCGACTATATTACAAAACGGTTTGAGATTTATGCCCCTGGTGGTGGGTTTATTTTTAACACGGGTCACTTTGTACAAAAAGATATTCCACCGGAACGATTAATTAAGGCATATACGCTGGTCAATGAACTGGCCCTGAAGTATGGAACTTTGAAGGGTTAGATAGTCACCCGCATTATTCAACACTGCAGCAAAGAGGACATTGAGAATAATGAATGATTTCCCAAATAAAACTGAAGCGGTTTGGATCGGCTCCCCCCATCCGTTTGATCTGCATGAGGTCTATTTAGATTTTAGATCGCCCAAGATTATGGGGGAAACTGGAGATTCAGTTGAGCTCTGTTTGTCGGCCGACTCTCGCTATAAGCTTTGGCTAAACGGCAAGTTTATTGCCCGCGGGCCCGCTCGTAGCTATCCAGAGGCTCAATCGTTTGATCGGCTAGATCTGTCTGAACATTGGCAGACTGGAGTGAATCTTTTAGCGGTGCAGGTTTATCAGCCTGGGTATTCTCACTTTTCGTATGTCCATCGTGGTGCGGCCGGAATGCTGGCCTCACTGATGGTAAATGGACGGGTTGTAACTGTCTCAGACTCAACTTGGCAGGTACGGCGAAATCGTTCGTTTGTCGCACAGGTAAAGCGGGTTTCAATTTATAGCAGCGGAATTGAGCGCAGAAACATGAAACTGGATGATGATTGGCAAAAAATCCAATATCCGGCCAACGATTGGCAGAACGGCCGTGTGGTCGCATCTGCCAACAAGCCGATTTGGAAAGGCTTAAACGCACGGGTAACACCTATGCTGGTTGAGCGGACGGCGGCTCAGATGAATTTGGTTGAAAGCCGAGTTGCTAAAGACGATCTATTTTCTGTTGATGCTCATTGGTCTATACAAGAAGCTTGGGAAAGTGGGAAACAGGCTGATTTTTCGATAGATGCAGAAGGATGGATTCGGCCGAATTTAGATATAGGGCAAACGGCCTGCTGGCTGTTTGATCTGGGCCGTGCGTATACGTGTCAAGGCGGCATGGAAATCTATAAAGCTGATGGCAATGAGCACATCGCCATCAGCTATGCGGACAAAATGGCAGACGGCAATCTCGTTATCTCTGACCCCACAACCTATTGCAGGGTGCAGTTAACAGACAGTTTTGCGCTTAAGGCCGGGGATCAGGTTCTTGAACCTTTTAATATGCGCGGCGGCCGCTATGTGCTATTTCAACTCTCTGGTCAAGTCAGTCCAAATTTCGCTTTCCGACCGCAGGTGCGTTTGGCTGAATATCCGTTGGAAGTGACCAAGCCGCTCAAAACAAAAGATCCCCTTCTGGATGGCATTGTGACCCTGTGCGAAAACACGATGAAGGCCTGTTTGCAGGACAGCTTTGTCGATTGTGTTTGGCGAGAGTCATCGCAATGGTTGGGAGATGGGCTGATGCAGAGCATGACGCTAGCGGCGATGTGTGATGATTTCCGGCCAATGCAGAAGCTGCTTCTCGACACCGCTCAAGGGCAAGATGGGGAGATGATGGTTCCCAGTGTATCTCCAGGAGAAGTCCATTCTTACACAATCCCTCGGTATGCATGTATGTGGGTAGAGCTGCTCGCTTTTTATCATGACCAAACGGGTGACACCGCTTTTGTCCGAGGTGAAAACAACCTTCAAAATCGGGTTTGGGACTGCTTCATTGGGCTGATGCGCTATTTTGATAAAACAGCAAATCAGGACAGCAACAATTTATTTGTGACCCCGGCCGGACGTCGGCATTACATCGATTGGTCCCCGACCTCACAAAATGATCCCCACTGCGTTTATAACTTACACATCGCGCTGGCCCTGCAAAAAGGGTCACGCTTGACGATGCAAACAAAATCTAGCTTGCCGAATGTGTGGGGTAAAAGTTCAAAGAAGCTTATTGATCGCTGCCGCCAATTGTTTTTTAAAGACGGCATTTGGCACGATGATCTTGAGCGCACAACCTATTCGCAACTAGCGGCCGCCATGGCTCTGCTAGCAGGTGCAGTTAGCGCCGATGAGCAAGAAAAACAGCTGGATTTAATCGTTGCTCGTTCCCTGAATTTGTCAGATGATTATCAACAGGGTGAGATGGTATTGGCGAGTCCGTTTATGCACCATTATATATTTGAAGCATTGGCAAAATTCGGCCGACAACAAGCGATAGTCGACATTATCAAAGCTCGTTGGGGAAGATGGGTCAAAGCCGGATACCCCACCACTTGGGAAAATTGGAACGTCGATTTTCCCGACGGCTCTCAATGTCATGCTTTTTCTGCCCACCCCCGTTATCACCTTATGCAAGCGATTAGCTAATAGCCAAGATTATGAATAGATTCGCATTCCAACTAAAAGTTAAACAAGAAAAAATCGAAGAATACAAAAAACATCACGAGGCTGTTTGGCCTGAAATGCTTGAAGCGTTGAGCAAAACCGGTTGGCACAACTACTCGATTTTTATGCGGGAGGATGGGTTGCTTTTTGGCTACTTCGAAACTCCCTTTGATTTCCAAACCGTGCTCGATGGCATGGCAAAAGAAGAAATAAACGATAAGTGGCAAGATTTTATGTCCCCCTTTTTCGAGGCACCCGAAGGGTCACATGCGGATCAGATGATGCTGGAGTTGACTGAGGTTTTCCACTTAGATTAACGTGAAGCGTAATCCGTATTGCGTCATTGCAGTATATCCAACGCGCTATGTAACAGAAATTATGAAACGAATTGAAGAGAGTTATGAGATCGCAAAAGAGCGATATGCGGAATTAGGCGTTGATACAGACGAAGCCTTAAAAAAAATAGCACAAATCCCGATCAGCTTACATTGCTGGCAAGGGGATGATGTGGTTGGTTTTGAAGACCCAACGCGCGGCTTGAGTGGCGGCATCATGGCGACGGGCAATTACCCTGGTAAAGCTAGAAATGCCGATCAGCTGCGGAGCGACTTAGATATGGCCTACAGCTTGATTCCAGGTGATCACAGGTTGAATTTGCACGTGATTTACGGGGATAGCGATAAACCATTAGATCGAAACGATTGGCGGCCGGAGCATTTTGACCGCTGGATTGAATGGGCAAAAACCAACAATCATGGCATCGATTTTAATCCGACATTCTTCTCCCACCCGATGGCAGACAGTGGATTTACATTGGCCAGTTTAGACGATGAAGTACGCACATTTTGGATTGAACATGCGATCAACTGTCGAGAGATTGGGGGGTACATCGGTAAACAGCTTGATAACCCGGTCGTCAATAATCTTTGGATACCTGATGGGTATAAAGATGTCCCGGCCGATCGTCAGCGTCATCGACAACTGCTGATCGAGAGTTTAGATCAAGCGTTTGAAGCGAAAATTACTTATCCTGAAAGCAACATCGATGCGGTTGAATGCAAGCTGTTTGGACTAGGGTCTGAAAGTTATGTGGTTGGCTCGCATGAATTTTACATGGGATATGCGACCTCGCGACAAAAAGTTTTGTGTTTAGATGCGGGGCATTTTCATCCGACGGAAGTGATCTCAGACAAAATTTCGGCCGTTATGCCGTATGTGCCTCGACTGCTATTACATGTGAGTCGTGGGGTCCGTTGGGACAGCGACCATGTAGTGACCTTCACCGATGAGCTTCAAGCGATTATGCAGGAGCTGGTGCGAGGCGATTATCTGGATCGGACTCATATCGGCTTAGACTTTTTCGATGCGAGCATCAATCGAGTAGCGGCGTGGGTGATCGGGACACGAAATGCGTTGAAGGCGTTGTTGATGGCTTTGGTAGAACCGAGTAATCAGTTGCGAAAGCTTGAGCAAGCTGGCGATTTCACAAGCCGATTGGCCCTAATCGAAGAATTGAAAATGATGCCATTCGGAGCAGTTTGGGATATGGCGTGTGTTCAGCAAGGTGTGCCAGTTGGCATGAGTTTCGTAGAGGAGATCAAACGCTATGAAAAAGATGTTTTGGCACTTAGATCATAAACAGGCTGTATTCAGATGACTAAAAAGACAGTTTTAGCCATTGATTTAGGTGCGGAATCGGGGCGGGTGATGGCGGTTCATTTTGATGGGCAACGTCTCACGCTTGAAGAATTACATCGATTCAGCAATCCCATTACGACGGTAAACAACGCTATCCATTGGGATTTTTTGCATCTGTGGCGGGAAATTACGGCCGGTATCGACAAAGGCAAAGTACTGAATCCGGCAAGTATCGGAGTTGATACATGGGGGGTTGACTTCGGTCTACTCGACAGCCAAGGGAACTTGATTGGAAACCCGGTTAATTATCGAGACGCACGTACCAGTGGGATGATGGAAAAGGTTTTTGCGAAAGTCCCGAAATCGGAGGTTTTTGCTCAGACAGGCATCCAGTTCTTGCCGATAAACACCCTTTACCAAATGATGAGCTTGGTAGAAAATGAATCGCCCCACTTTGCAATCGCAGACAGGTTTTTGACCGCTCCTGATTTAATCAACTACTGGCTAACTGGAATAAAGGTGTGTGAGTTCAGCAATGCAACAACGACACAAATGTATAACCCGGTGACGGGAACATGGGCGGTTGAGTTACTCGGAAAATTGGGAATGCCAACCCACATCTTGCCAGAAATTGTGCAGCCGGGCACGCGCTTGGGTGACTATGGAGGGATCCCTGTAATTGCTCCCGCTTGTCACGATACGGGGAGTGCGGTGGCCGGTGTACCAACCCGATCTGAAAATTTCGCATACATTAGCAGCGGCACGTGGAGCTTGGTTGGGTTAGAAATAGACAATCCGATTATGAGCCCGGCCGCGCTTGATGCTAATGTCACCAATGAAGGTGGTGTTTATGGCACCTATCGCTTTCTAAAAAATGTGATGGGGTTGTGGATTGTTCAACAGTGCAGAAATCAATGGGCAAGTGAGGGGGAGAACCTCGACTATGCGGAACTCACGAAGTTAGCTGAAGAAGCTGGACCATTGCGTTCAATTATTGAAGTTGATGATCCACGGCTGTTGCCGCATGGAAATCACCCAGAGATTATTCGTACGCTATGCAGAGAAACGGGTCAACCGGTTCCTGAATCAAAAGGGCAGATTATTCGCTGTGTACTAGAAAGTTTGGCATTAAAATACCGGGACGTCCTAGAGAAACTTCTGGCCCTCTCAGACAAACGGGCCGATGTAATTCACATCGTTGGGGGCGGCACGCAGAACAGGCTATTGAATCAACTCACAGCCGACGCCACCGGCATCCCAGTAAAAACCGGGCCGATTGAAGCAACGGTTTTGGGGAATGCACTCGTCCAGTTCATAACGTTGGGCGACATTGAAAATTTAGAGCAAGGGCGGGCGATCATCGCCCAATCTTTTGAAATAGAAACTTACGAACCAAAAAATCGAAGCATCTGGGATGATGCTTTTGCACACTATAAAACGGAATAATTTAATGAGTACAAAAAACTATAAACATGTCAATTATCTTTGGGACGATGCAGTAGCTGACAAGCTCGACCCGGTTGAGCGGTTACGGTATCGGTCGAATATTCTAGGTGCAGATCAACGGGTCACCAACACAGGCGGTGGCAACACATCTGCAAAGATCACTGAGGCTGATCCATTGTCAGGTGAGCAAGTCGATGTGATGTGGGTGAAAGGGAGCGGGGGTGACTTGCGAACGGCCAAACGGGAAAACTTCGCCTCGCTATACATGAGCAAATTCTTGGCTTTGAAAGAACAGTGGGATGCTTCGGCCGACAAAGGGGTCAAAACTGAGCTTGAAGATGCGATGGTCGCGATGTACCGCCACTGCGTATTTAATTTGAATCCGCGCGCCAGCAGTATTGATACCCCATTACATGGCTTGATTACAGCCAGACACGTTGACCATACTCATCCAATTTCATCGATTGCGATTGCGGCAAGTAAAGATCAGGAGCAGCTGACCCAAGACGTCTATGGCGATGAGGTCGGCTATGTCGGCTGGCAACGGCCGGGCTTTGACTTGGGTGTCGTGATGGGTGATCATGCGGCCGCCAATCCACAGTACAAAGGATTGATCATGGGACAGCACGGCATCATCAATTGGGACGATGATGA
>JBGCDP010000180.1:0-10163 GCA_045105475.1 Anaerolineae bacterium | reverse complement strand
GCCCGTTTGGCCAAATAGCCTGCAAATGCGGTCGCGGCCGCCCCAGTGGCTGGATCTTCAGCAATGCCCATTGAAGGTGCATACATTCTGGCCCGCACATTTGACCCTTCAAGTTCTGGGTCAAAGCAAAAGATAAACATGTCTCGAGCGACCGTGTCTTCTAAATGCTCGCGCCATTGAGCCAGATTGACAGCTGAGCGGCCCAACGCTTCCCGATTTTTAACCGGCACAAATAAAAATGGAACCCCAGCCGTTACGACCTCAGGAGATAGTGACCCTTCTAAAATATCTTCAGGCTCCAGCGACAGCACTTGTGCCAATATGTCGGCCGAAGGCGCTCCCTCTAAAGATTCTGGCATTTTAGCGGCTGAAAGCTCAGTTTTGGTGACGTTCCCAGCCGCATCAGTGAAAATTTTAACCGGCACAGGGCCAACGTTTTCCTCAAGCACAATTTCTGTTATAGCCCCTGTTAACTCGACCTGGCCCAACGTCGCCAACATAAATGCGCACCCCACAGTCGGGTGCCCTGCAAAATCAAGTTCACGTGCTGGGGTAAAAATGCGCACTCTAGCGGTGTGAGCTGCATCTTCAGGTGGAAACACAAAGATTGTTTCTGAAATGTTGAACTCTCGTGCGATCAACTGCATTTGCTCGTCGTTAAGCCCGGCCGCTTCGGGAAATACCGCCAGCGGGTTACCCCCAAAAAGTTGGTCTGTAAAAACATCGGTCGTATAAAAGTTAAAGTCCATTTTCGCCTCGTCTATCTCAAAAAAGAGTATTGGCCGATTGTAATAGAACAATCTGGTGAGGTACACCAACAATGTTTGGAAATAAGGGATAACAATCGGAAATATGCCATTCGGAAATATGCCATGCGGAGCGATGAATGAATAACGGTTAGCCAGACGTTTACCCCTTTCCCTATACCCCCTGCTATAATTCCCGCCGATGAGTGTTCTATCCTTCAAAGACCTATCACAATCCTTTGGTGCCTTTGATCTTTTTTCAGGTATCAGCGGTTCAATCGAACATGGCTCCAAGATCGGGCTAGTCGGCCCCAACGGGATCGGCAAATCAACCTTGCTCCATATTTTGGTCGATAATGCTTCGCCCAAAACAGGTTCGATCAATATCGCCCGCGACACACGCATCGGCTACTTGCGCCAAGAAGCAATGCTCGCCTTTAAAGGGCGTGAGCATTTCACCGTACGCCAAGAAATGGAGCGGATTTTTGAGCATCTGACCGACATGGCGGCCGAGCTTGAAACGCTCGAAAACCAGATGGCCGAAACCCCATCTGACACCGATATTCTGACCCGTTACAGTATGCTGCAACAAAAATATGAACTTGATGGCGGCTATGATTACGATCAACGCATCAAACGGGTCTTAGATGGATTAGGCTTTGAAGCAGAAAATTGGGACACCCGTCTTGATCATTTAAGCGGGGGCCAAAAAACCCGTGCACTTTTGGCCAGGCTTCTATTAGAAGGGCCGGATCTCTTAATTCTTGACGAACCGACCAATCATTTAGACATTGCGGCCGTCGAATGGCTTGAGGGAATGCTCAACAGTTACGATGGAGCCATTCTCATCGTCAGCCATGATCGCTATTTCCTCGACACCGTGGCAACCGTCATCTGGGAAATGTCAGCCACCGAAATCGAAGTCTATCGGGGCAACTACACCGCCTACACCAACCAGCGCGAAGAACGCTGGGAACGACGACGCAAAGATCTTGAGGCGGAGCAGGCAGAAGTCGCTAAAGAGATAGACTACATTCGTAAACATATTGCCAGCCAAAATACGAGCCAAGCCAAAGGGAAATGGAAACGGCTCAACGCAAGATTGAACGTGGACGGTCAGGCGTTGGTAATGTGGAAAACAGAAGAACGAGTTAAGCAATTTTTGGCCAAACGGATCAACAGTGAGCATCGTGCCTTTAATCTGCAACTTCGAACGGCGAATCGCAGTGGCAACATCGTGCTACGGACCAAAGATTTGCAGGTCGGTTTCCCTGGCACAACGCTGTTTACGGCCGATGACATCGAGCTATTACGCCAAGAGGTCGCGGCTCTGATTGGCCCCAACGGGTGTGGCAAAACGACCTTTCTCAAAACAGTGCTTGAGAACCATCCAGCGATTGCGGGACAGGTCATACCTGGGGCCGCAATCAAAATCGGCTATTTCTCACAAGCGCATGATTCGCTTGACCACAGCAACACGATTTTAGACGAGCTATTGCGTCACCAATACATGATGACGAGTGAAGCCCGCAGCTATTTGGGCCGATTTATGTTCAGCGGTGATGATGTACTGAAAAAAGTGAGTACGCTTTCCGGGGGCGAACGCGGCCGTTTGGCCCTCGCCATTTTAGGCTTACAGGATGCGAACTTCCTGCTGCTTGACGAGCCGACCAATCATCTTGATATCACTGCACAAGAACTCTTGCAGGCGGTACTTGAGCGATTCGATGGGACGATCCTGATGGTCTCCCATGATCGATACCTGATTGATCGCTTGGCGACTCAGATTTGGTCAGTCGCTGACGGCCGGATGGCGGTGCATACTGGTAATTATCGCGAGTTTTTAGCTCAGCGTGATCAATCACAAGCGGCTAAAAAAGCGGCCACTGTTACTCAACAGCCCAAAAAGGTAGAAGCACCAAAAGCGGAAAAGAGCGGGCTGAGCAAAAACGAGCAGCGCAAACTCGACGAAAAAATCGCCTCAATTGAGTCCGCTATCGAAGAAGCAGAAGCAGAGCTCGAAACGATTACAAGCAAGCTCGAAACAGTTAGTGCCACGGGTGATTATGAAAAAATTCAAGCAGTCACCCATGACTATGAGGCTACTCAGACAACTCTCGAGAAACTTATGATAGAATGGGAATCCTTAGCAGATTAATTTTGGATAATTTCACCCCTACAATCGCAGAGAAAACGCAATGAAAGTAATAGGACTCACAGGTAATATCGGAACTGGAAAATCGGCCATTATGAAAGTGGCGGCCAACAGAGGAGCATTAACAATAGATGCGGACCACGTGGTTCATGACATCTTAGAGAATGATTCTGATATCCAATCAAAAATCGCAGATGCTTTTGGAGGCGATGTTCGCCATCCAAACGGTAAAATCAACCGGCCGGCTTTAGGCTCGATTGTTTTTTCTGACGGTGAAAAATTAGAACAGCTCGAAGCGATTTTGCATCCCCAAGTCCGGGAAAACATCAGCCAGCAGGTTAAGTCAGCCACTGAACCGCTCGTGATGGTAGAAGCGATCAAGCTGCTCGATGGCCCCTTAAAAGATTTATGCGACGCGGTTTGGGTTGCCAATTGCGGCAAATTGCTCCAGCTACAACGCTTGGTGATTGCGCGTGGCATGGATGAAGATGAAGCATTTAAACGCATTGTGGCGCAAAGCCCTCAAGCGGAAAAAGTTGCGCAAGCGGATGAGGTAATCAGTACAACCGGAACACTTGCGAGCACCAATGCTCATGTGAATCAACTACTAGATGCTTTAATGGGTGACGGTGCTGACACAGCAACGGATTCAGAAAAAAGCACGGCCGCTCCTAAACGTGACACGACACCTATCGTTTCAGCATTAACCGCAGAGCAGCGGGCGAAAATGGCAAGCAAGCTACCCAGCTTACCAAAAGCATCGACCTCTGCTCCAGCCGAAGAAACCGTTGAAGAATCGCAACCTGAAACTGCGGAAGAACCGGTTGAGATCACAGTTCGTCGTGCTCGGCCGTCTGACATCCCATCAATTATGTTGCTGATTCACAAAGCAACTGATGGCAAAGTTCAGCCGAAACGGGCCGAAATTTTGCACTCTCTTAGCGACCGTGGCTATCTAATCGGCCAAACCGGGACAGACATTACTGCGATTGCAGGCTGGTATACGGATAAAGGATTTGCTGCGATTGAGCAGATTTATGTTTATCCGCAAGAAACAGCTAGCACAACTGGCATGGCCCTGCTTGAAGAAATCCATAAAACGGCCCACGAGCTGATGGCTGAAGCGATCTTTGCCTTTATGGCGACAGATATGCCTCCGTTTGTCCGTGAGCTGCTCATCAAAAAAGGATTCACGGCCGAATCGGTTGAATCTTTCCCCAAAGTCTGGCGCGATACGTTGCTAGACATCCAGCCGATTGGCACAGAAGCCCTTGTCTACAAACTTATTGAAATGCGGATTAATTAGCTGTATGAAGAGACCCTAAGGGTTTATTTGTAATAGGCTACAGTCGTATATATTTCAATTCCTAAGGGTCTAAAGGACAGAGGCGAAAAAGATGAAAGAATGGATCAACAAATACCCAAATATTATGATGTGGCTTGTGCTGGCAGCTGGCATGGTTGGCATCTTGACGTTTGAAGCACGTGATGTTGGCCTTAACGGCTCCCAATGGTTTTGGCTCATTGTGCTAACAACGCTTGTGGCCGGGCTTTGCGTTTGGATCATCAACTGGGGTGATGAGGAAGAATTCGAAGACGCTCTATAGTCAGAGAAACGCTTCGATTTAATTTATGCAGCTTCCTCAACCTAAAGAATCTCCGGCCGTTATACCTGAAACGGTTGAGCAAATTCGAAAAGAAATCTCTGAATGGTTTAACGTCAGTGATACAGCCCTAAATACTCCCATTAGTGGGAGTTTTCGCTTTAGGGGGCGAATCAATTGGGACCCTAATCATGAAGATGGTTTTTTGCAGATCCTAAATATTTTCGAAACCCATGGGTTTACGGCCGAACTTTCGACCGAAAACGGCCAAACCCATCTAATCGGCAGCCCCTACTTAATTGAACCAGCTCCATTACGTTGGGGAGTTGCTGGCGCCCTTTACGTCGCCACAATTCTTACCACGCTGCTAACTGGTACGTTGATGAGCGATTTGGCTCAAGCAACGCTAACGGCAGATACGCCTCCGAACGAGCTGTTCCAATTTGTAATTACCAATATTTGGCAAGGCTGGCCGTATGCCTTGGCGATTATGACAATTTTGACCGCTCATGAACTGGGTCACTTTTTCGCCGCCCTCTATCACAAAGTCCCTGCCAGCCTCCCATTTTTTATCCCCATGCCACTCCCAGGTATCGGGACAATGGGGGCGGTTATTTTTCAACGTGGCCCCACTCGCAATATCCGTGCTCAGTTCGACGTTGGCGCGGCCGGTCCTCTGGCTGGATTGGTTTTTGCCATTCCCATCTTGGTTTATGGACTGGCCACATCTGAAGTAGGACCACTGCCTGAAGACATGACGGGCATCGTCATGGAAGGTAATTCGGTTGTGTATGCGGCCCTAAAATTTATAATCTTTGGTGAGTTTTTGCCGACGGCTACCCGTGATGTTTCGATCAATATGGTGGCTTGGGCCGGATGGGTTGGCCTGCTGATTACAGGGTTAAATCTGATTCCGGTATCTCCACTCGACGGCGGCCGAGTGTTACAAGTAATCCAAGGCGAAGAATTTATGCGTGCCATCTACTGGCCAATTATTTTGGGGCTAGTCGCGATGGGCATTATCCTAAACGCTGACGTCTGGCTCGTGTGGGCCATCATGCTCTACATGTTTGGCAATCGGTATGAAAAGCCGCTCGATACAGTTACGCCACTTGATGATCGCCGGAAATATTTAGCTTGGTTTACATTTGCGCTGTTTTTGCTCTTATTTGTCCCTGCCCCTCTGACAATCTTTTAGTTCCTGCATTTCCCAAGGTCTAGTTTTGAACTTCGAAATTATCCATCTCGACGATCTTTCGGCCGCACAGATTAAAGCCAACCAAGCGCTGGCTGATCTCGTCTACCCACCCAACCCATCTGCCCCTAAAACGAAGCCTGAAATCATTTGGGCTGAAACGATGTGGCGCATATTTGTCTGGGAAAAAGGGGAGCTAGTCGCCCATGTAGGGACACAAACACGCAACGCATTACACAATGACCGGCCGATTTTGATCGGCGGTTTCGGCGCGGTCAAAACGCACCCAGCCGCCCGTGGCAAAGGATACGCCCGAGCAGGATTAGCACATGCAATCGACTTTTTAACCAATGAACAACATGTCGATTTTTCGCTCCTCGTCTGCCGCGATCCACTCATCCCTTTTTATCAAAAGCTAGGCTGGCGCCTGTTTGAAGGGGAGATGCTGGTGGATCAACCCTCAGGCAAACAGCCGTTTACATTTAATCGGCCGATGGTGATTGCAGGAAAAGATCAACCACCTTTAAACGGCACGATCGATTTATGCGGTTTGCCCTGGTAATTCCAATTAGCAATTTAAAGAGGCAATTTAAACGTAGCGGTTTTAAAAAACACGAGGATAATCAAGCCTATGACAACCTCACGCCCAACTCAGGAACATTCAGACCAAGCGGCCGGATTCGACATCCAGCCAGACTTTGAACGCTTTAATCAAAAAGATGATGTCTTCCGCCGCTCTTGGTGGGATGAGCGAATCAAGAGTGACAAAGCGATGCTGTTTTATCAAACCTATCGTGAGCCGCTCAAAACGTGGCGCAAAGCGGATGGGTTTACCCAAAAAGATTTTGCACTGCGTAATGCGGCCTGGCACGTCAGCGATATTTTTACTGAATTAAAAGAGGATCAAGATCGGCGTGAGGGGTTTTCTGATGAGTTTACGCTCAACCGTGAACCGTCTAAAACGAAGATCGAAATCGGCACACCGGCCGAAGCGGCGGCCGAAATCAAGAAGGTAGGCGAACTATTTGGAGCAGGCATGGTAGGCATCACCGGCTATGACGAACGTTGGATGTATGTCAACAAGTTCAGCGACATGTCACAAACGGAAAAACCGCAGGAAATTCCGGAAGGGCTAAACAACGTCATCGTCACCGCTCAGCCGATGGACTATGACTTAGTGATGACGGTTCCGTCTGCGCTAAGCGGCACCGCAACCGGATTGGGCTACTCGCACGATGCGCTCGTTGTGCTGGCGATTACGCAATACATTCGCAATTTAGGCTATAACGCTGTTGCCAGCATGAATGACACAGCGATGGCGATCCCGCTAGCAATTAAAGCAGGGCTGGGCGAATACGGCCGGAACGGACTCCTAATCACCCCTAAATATGGGCCGCGAGTGCGACTGGGCAAAATCTTTACCGACATGCCGCTTGAGCATGACCAGCCGATACAGTTTGGGGTCAAAGAGATGTGCGAGGAGTGCAACGCGTGCGCGGCCGGATGTCCGGTTAAAGCGATCCCATTCGGCAAACCATCGGCCGAACGGTACAACCAATCGAACTTGAAAGGTGTCAGCAAATGGAGTGTCGACGGGGAAAAATGCTTTAGCTATTGGGCGGCTCAAAACAGTGATTGCTCGATCTGTATTCGGGTCTGTCCATACAATCGACAATATGCTAAGTGGCAGAATCGTGCTTGGTTAAAGCTAGCTCAAATGCCTTTAGCTTCAGAAATGTTTCGCAAACTGGCTTTGTGGCTGGACCAATGGCAAAAACGTGGAGAGCGGGTCAAGCCTAAAGAATGGTGGGGGAAAAGTAGAAGGTAGAATGGTATGGTGAAAAAAGACAGATGGATTGTAGGTGTTTTAATATTATTACTAACCGTTGGAGTCACAACTCTAACTTTTTGGGGTGTTTATTATGGCTTAAACGCTTACCGCAACAGGGAAATTATATTACACCCTTCAGAGCAGATTTGTTTAAATCTCGTCTCAAAAAATCTAATTCTGCGCAGCCAATGCTTCATTACAACCGATCCTGTGCCAATTGATTATATGGCCCATTATTTCCCCGAAGGTGAGGTTGACAAGTCATATGTTGAAAGCGGAATGGAAGGTATTGAAATCATTTCCGAAAGTTCATCTAAGTGCAAACCAAATAATAAAACTATTCCTTGTTCAAGACTTAGTTACAGGGTAACAGACAGGTGGCTAGCATTTGAATCTTTCGGTTTTTACTTTAGAAATGATCAGCTATTCATGACCATCTGGCACAATTGATGTTTTTAAAATAATTAAAAACCCGAAACTGCATCCGTAACCAAAACTTGCTAGAATCCTTTCACAGCCTACTTCCCAGAAATTAACTATTAACCGTTCGTTATTCCCTATTAATTATTACTATGTCTCTACATCCTCTGGCCGGAAAACCGGTCCCACCTGAATTAATTCCGAACATTCCCCGTTTAATGTCAGCCTACTACACAAACAAACCTGATTTAAACAACCTGACCAATCGTGTTGCTTTTGGCACCTCGGGCCACCGTGGTACGTCACCCAAAGGAAGCTTTAACGAAAGCCATATTTGGGCGATTAGCCAAGCGATTGTCGAATATCGTGCTTCGGCCGGCATTGACGGCCCATTGTTTCTTGGCATGGACACCCATGCCCTGTCAGAAGCGGCCCTGATTTCGGCCGTTGAAGTGTTCGCCGCCAACGGCATCACCGTCATGATCCAAGAAGGATTGGGCTACACCCCAACCCCGGTCATTTCACATGCGATCTTGACCTACAACGCCAAAAACAAACCATTGCTGGCTGACGGTGTCGTCATTACTCCCTCGCATAATCCGCCAGACGATGGGGGCTTCAAATACAATCCACCCAGCGCAGGGCCAGCCAACTCAAAAATTACCGGACAGATTCAGGACCGTGCCAACGAAATCCTTGAAAACGACTTGGCTGATGTTAAAAAGATGGCGTTTGCTGATGCGATGGCGGCCGACACCACCCACGAATATGATTACATCACTCCGTATATCTCTGATCTTAAAAACGTCGTCAATATGGAAGCGATTGCGGCTGCTGGGCTAAAAATCGGCGTTGATCCGATGGGTGGCGCAGGGTTAGCTTTTTGGGAACCGATGGCAGAGATGTACGGACTCAATCTTGAAGTGGTGAACAAGCGGGTTGACCAAACCTTTAGCTTCATGACGATCGACAAAGATGGCAAAATTCGGATGGACTGTTCTTCACCTTATGCGATGGCGAGCCTGATCGGCCTAAAAGATCAGTTTGACATCGCCTTTGGCAACGACCCTGACTATGATCGCCACGGCATCGTTACCCGCAGTTCCGGCCTGTTGAATCCCAACCATTATTTGGCTGTGGCGATTGACTATTTGTTCCAGAACAGGCCGGGTTGGTCGGCCGATGCTGCGATTGGCAAAACGCTTGTGTCCAGCTCAATGATCGACCGTGTGGCCGCATCTTTAGGTCGGACGTTGGCTGAAGTGCCGGTTGGTTTCAAGTGGTTTGTCGATGGGTTGGTCGATGGCTCATACGGTTTCGGGGGCGAAGAATCGGCCGGGGCCTCGTTCTTGCGCCATGACGGCAGCGTTTGGACCACCGACAAAGATGGGATCATTCTCGACCTATTGGCGGCCGAAATTTTAGCGGTGACCGGCAAAGACCCGGGTGAATATTACGCCGATCTCGAAGCGAAGTTCGGCTCCCCCATTTACAATCGGATTAGTGCGCCCGCCTCGTTTGAAGAAAAAGCGATCTTGAAAAAACTGTCGCCAGAGCAGGTGACAGCAACTGAGTTAGCGGGTGAAGCGATCACAGCGAAAATGACTGAAGCACCGGCCAACAATGCGGCCATCGGCGGGTTAAAAGTCACGACGGAGAATGGTTGGTTCGCCGCCCGGCCTTCTGGCACGGAAGACATTTACAAAATCTATGCTGAAAGTTTCATTGATGAAGATCACTTGAATCGGATTCTGGAAGAGGCGCAGGCGATTGTAAAAGCGGCGTTAGGTTAGGCATTAGACCTTTCAGGTTTTGAAAGCCTGAAAGGTCTTTGGCATTTGAAGCTTGTTTTGGGGAAAATAGGGAGCTAGATCAACCATCGTTGATTTAAAATCTTTAACTATTTCAGGAAAACTGCCCTATGAGCGGAAAATATCAAATCATCTATTGGCGGGACATCCCCAGCCAAATCAAAGGCAAAGTCGGCCGTAAACGTGTCTCACGTGCGCTGTCAGACCGCTTTATGCAAATCATCGACGCGGCCGCCATGGAGTCAGGCGATACAGATACTGATCAGTATTTAGCTGAATGGAAACCGTCTGAATGGATGGCAATCGAAGGAAATACGGACGAATTCCTCGATAATTTGGTTGCCAAAATCGAGGCTGACTACCCAGGTAAAAGACTCAGTGAGCTAGCCAAAAATGGCGGC
>JBGCDP010000179.1:0-36367 GCA_045105475.1 Anaerolineae bacterium | reverse complement strand
GCCGATGCGTTAGCCATTTATGATCGGCTAGAAACGGTTGATCTGGAGTTTATGCTCGGCCGTTGGTCTGGAGCTGAAATCCCAACAGACCACCCACTAGATGGATTGCTCGCCGCCTCGAACTGGCACGGCAAACGGTTTATCGATCCGGACAACGTGCATCCGCTGGTGTTGACGACCGCTTTCCGATTTGGGAACGGCCGGAAATACAGCACAACTCCGATGATGCTTATGATGAATTTGGGGATGGCGGTGCCACTCTTCAAGCAAACATGGATGAAGCCGGTGAATGGGCTGGTGACCCGTTTGGTGGAGACGAAAAAGAGTAAGGCGAGAATGCGTATGGTTGACTATCGGGGGAAGACCAGTGCCACGATGATCTATGATCGGCTACCGATTCATGATCATTTTAGAAAGTTGGGTGAGGATGCGGTGATGGGGCTGATGGATTTTAAGGGGCAGCAGACTCCTTATTTCTTTATTTTAGAGAGAGAAAATGATTAGACCCGACCGGTTTTGGCAACCGGCCGGGTCCTGAAAGCTAACTACCGAACAATCAGCGGCAGATAAATCTGCGTGCTGCTTGATAGTTCAGTTCCATTCAATGAGCCATTTTGCCCGGGGAAGTTCTCTTCATAATCCAAACCGCTTGGACTAAACAAACTCGCATCGCTCAAACGAACCGGACTAGCTTCGGCCGTCACTTGGCGGGTTGCGTTATAGGTGACAGTAATCGTGCCTAAGCTCGACAAATTGTCGCCAAAATCAGACCCAGCAGCCATTGCGGCCGTAATCTTGCCATCTTCTTCATAGCGCACCGCGTACAGAATGTTTGTAAACAGCGGGGTAAAGTTGAGTGCCGCAATTTCGTTTGGATCGACGTTAATCGTAAACTCAAAGCCACCTACAGGCACACCAGATAATGTGGTGCCGATATTCATAGCATTAGGTGAAAGCTGAGTCACGCTCACTTCATACAGCTCGACCGTCAACCCTTCTTCGGCCGAAGGCCATGCTTCGTTTGCGACGTAATAAAGGATCATGGCCGCGTCAGCCGCATTCACCTCACCGTCACCATTCACATCACCGGCCGCCTTTTGGGCTTCATTCAGCGCAACATTGCCGACTGAATAGTCAAGGGCTATCTGAGCATCACCGTCTGTAATCACCCCATCTCCGTTGATGTCGCCAAACGAGTTGCCCGCATCTCCTTCACCAACGATTTCGAGCTGCCCGTCGTTTAAAACTAGGCCTATATTGCCGTCATTCTGATCGGTAATAAATGAGCCGCCGCTAGCAGGGGACGTTTTTACAAACGCTAGATCAGATCGATCTCCGACTGAACCAACTACTTCGAACATGAGCCAAACAAGTGCGCCATCACCATAAATCGGTGCAGGATCATCTGATGACATTTCCATTTTTAAACGATTCACCCCTTCTTCGATCGTGTAAATCGTCCCGGCCGTTTCATAATCATGGGTAAGCTGAGTTGTTTCATATGAAATAGGTGTAATGTGGGCCGGGTTGTAGTCGATGTAAATCGTTCCGCTGATAATTTCCAACCCGCTCGCGTTGAGCAAGTTAATCGGTACGATGAGGTCTTCTGTGCCGACTGGAGCCACAATCGATGGGATATCTAGGGTCAACTGACCAAACAAAGCTGAAGCGATATTGGATTCAGCCACCGTTGACTCATCCCCACGCACCGCAATCACCTGATAGAAATAAGTGGCACCTGCTTCAAGAGACTCATCATCATCGGAATAAAACGGCAGTTCAGTTGAATCAATCAAGCTAAACGAACCGCTTTGCCCCTCTTCGCTTTTACGGTAAACCTTAAACGTTGAAATCGTAGGGTCATCAGGAACAGACCATTCTAATTCGATGCTGGCAGAGCCTGACTCTGCAACTAGCTCAATCTCGAGCTCTTCTTCCGGTTCCGGTTCAGTCGGTTCTTCTGTCAAAAACTCAATATCATCAAGATACCAGCTGCTCGTAAATGCCCCATCGGTTTCAATCAGAAATTTCAGCGTATCTTCCATGCCAACATACTCGCTCACCTCGATAGAAAATTGTTCCCAACCGTCATTGGCTTTCTCATTACACAGGTCGTAAGTAGCCCATGTCTCATCACCAAATTTAACAACCGCCACATCATAGCCGCAGAAGTCATTTGATTTAATCAATCCAGCAAATGCTAGATGGGTCGTGCCAGCCGGAACCTCAACCTCTTGGCTGATAGCTGCTCGTTCATTATCGGCTCCACCTAACCAAGCGAAATAGCTACCAGCATGTGGCGAAATATTTAAACCATCAGCAACTGAAAAGATCAGTTGGTATTCTAATTCAGAGGCCTCATCCCAATCTCCATTTGAACCTAGCTCAAAATCCCCATTTGGGATCGGGCCGGTTCCAGGAACTGGTGTTTCAGTAGCTGGAGGTGTCTCATTCTTGTAAGTCAATGACGCATTATCAATAAAGAAACTACTTATTGCAGATTCATCTGTGATCGTAAAAAATTTGATTGCAATGGTCTGGCCTGCATAAGCGCTTAGATCTATTTCGGCCGTCACCCAATCAGAAGTGGCAGTGTCGCCACATAAGTCTAATAAGGTCACTGTGGTTCCATTAATGACGACTCCGGCCGTGTCATAACCACAAATGTCTGCAGATCCGATCTGATAGTGATATTTTAATGTGTACGTATCGTTCCCAGATTCATCGGCCGGTAATGATACAGACTGCACAATCTCAGACGTCTCGTCGCTTGATCCACCTAGCCAAACCATATACGGGGCTGATAAAGGGTCTAAATTAATATCATTTTCAAAGCTTCCAATCAAAGGAAATTCGTTGCTAGAAAATTGAGTCCACCCTTCAAAATTCAAATTGTCGAAATTACCGTTGATCAGCAACCCTGAGTCATGTGGCTCTGGTGTTTCATTTGGGTCAGGAGTTGCTGTTGGCTCTGGAGTCTCACCTGGGTCTGGTGTTTCAGTAGGATCAGGTGTTGCAGTCTGCGTCGCAGTAGGTGTCACTGTAGGATCTGGCAAATCACCCGTCTGCTCTTCAACCCAAGATACATATTGAGAAACACGTGCATAGACACCGTAATAATTGGGCTGGGCGCAGCCAATGCCCCAGCTCACGACACCGGTCAAAACCCAATCACCAGAGCCATTTTGGGTCACAAATGGACCGCCACTATCCCCTTGGCAGGAGTCTTTTCCCCCTTGTTGAAAACCGGCACAAATCATATTGGCTGTAATTGAACCGTTATAAGCGGCATTACAAACTTGATTGGTAACAACGGGCACAGAGACTTCTTGCAAAATAGATGCAACGCTCCCACCTTGAGAAGTTGCTCCCCATCCGGTTACGGTTGCAAGGGTTCCGCTAGAAATATCAGCTTCGCTGTTTAGTGGAACTGTTTCAACTTTTCCGGCAACAATGCTGGCAGGGCTACTTAATTTTAGCAAGGCCACATCATTATCTTGTGTACTTGGAGAGTAGCTTGGATGCGCAATCACTTGAGTCACGCTGCGATTTTGCTCGTCGCCTGAAGTCGAGTTCCGATCATGCTCACCCAGAACAACTTGGACATCGCCTGCGCTCATCAGGTTCCCAGATTGGTCGAAGACACAATGAGCGGCCGTCATCACCCACTCTTCATCGATGAGTGACCCTCCGCATAAAAAGCCGCCAGGGAAAACAAGGGCTTGCCAAGGGTATTCACCAGGGTCAGCGTTATTTCCGCCCACAATTTCGGGAGCACGACCTTCGGCCGGCTGTGACTTTTCACCAGTAGGCGTATTTGGCTCATCGTCCTGCGCCAGCACACGGCCGTTTGCCATCAAGAGCATCACAACCATCATGAGGCCAACGGCCACAATGGCAATCAGTTGAAATTTTGAGTGATCAGTTTTTACAGTTCTCGTACTTTTCATAGAAAAATCTCCTTTATATGTAGTGTTTCTAAAGGGTTTAAATTCATTTAATCTTGTCTATTGAGGCGTGGCTTAATTCCCAGAAACAGGAAGAGCCTAACAAGAAATTTCATACCAAACTGTAACCTAAAGCAATTTTTAATATTTGGGACTTATGTCCGAGGAGAGTCTTGTCAACAAGTATGTTAGTACGATAACAACGGTCTAAATAGGCATATCACAGCAAAAATGGTACCCATTTCATGTCAAAACAGTTGAAAAATTTGCAGCTTTTAAGCCAACAGGCCTCTTTCAGATAGACTAAGCCCTTAAACAATCTTTTACCCGTTATCGAAGAGATTATGCAAACAAAGCCACTAAAGTTAAATACATTCAAAAAGATTTGGATCCAACCAAAAGAAACGATGCGGTATATCATAGATACCGACCCTGAAATACACGTTGTCCCCTTGGCCTTCATTTCAGGCATATGCCGAGCTCTATTAAGTAACGCCTCTGCTCCTTTAGGAGCACTACTTATCGATGCAATAATGGGAGGTATTAGTGGGCTTATCGCCTTGGCAATCGGTGGTTATCTACTCACTTGGGTAGGCAACTTGTTGGGTGGTACGGCCGAACGCCAACATGTTAGGGCTGCAATTGGCTGGTCTTCTTTACCAGATATCGCATTGTTCGTTCTGCTAATTGTCCCAACTGTCGTTTTAGGTAGCTCAAATTTTGATGCCTTATCATCTTTGATGGATTCACAACCTTTACTCGCGTCATCTATACCAATCTTGTTTACTAGTATTAGCTACTTTTTTCTTGCTTGGCGAATTTATATTTTGGCCAACTGCCTTGGAGAGGCCAATCAATTTTCAGTGTGGAAAGGGCTGGCTACAGCCGTCATTGGCATCCTTATCCTACTAATTCCCACGGCATTACTTCAATTGCGATAGCTTCAAAATTACGAATAATATCGGTACTGTCTTAAACATATATTCAAGCAATGCAAAGATGGCATAAATGAAGCATGCCTAAAAATTGTGGAGTATGCAGATCGGATGAATTTAGCCTTCAGCCAGTTATAATCTGGACCGTATGCTCTCCCTCGACAAACAAAACCAACTCCGTGAAGAATATCGCCAACTCCGGCCGGGTTGGTCCCCCGCCACGGAGCAATATGCGGAGCTAGTACGCGCCCATCTCACCAACAAAAGCCAACTCCTAGATCTAGGCTGTGGCAGAGGTGGATTAATCGAGCAACTGGTTGAAACACACGGCCGTTGTCTACTTGAGCAAACCATAGGGCTTGACCCAGACCAGCCATCCCTTGCTGAGCATCGGCTAAAATTGGCAGCCTCAACCGGTTTTAGCCACGCCCTACCCTTTAAAGACCAAAGCTTTGACATCGTTTTTTGTAGCTGGTTACTCGAACATCTTGAGAACCCACAGTTAGATTTGGGTGAAATCGGCCGGGTACTGAAACCAGGCGGCGTTTTCATCTTCATCACTCCCAATAAAAGACACCCCATCGCATGGCTCAATCAAGCGATTGGTCGCTTTTCAGCCGTGCAAGATTGGCTTGTAGAACGCCTATATGGCCGAGTGGCGGCCGATACCTTCCCGACTTGGTATAAGGCCAATGACGAACACCAGCTCGAAGGCTATCTACATAAAATTTCTCAAGATTCAGATATTGAATTTAAAATTGATCAGCTCCATTTCATCCCAGACCCCACCTACCTTGCTTTTCACCCAGTTATTTTTCGCTTTATGTGTTGGTTTGAAACAGCTCTACCCCTATCCCGTCGCTTACATTTAGTCGGTGTGCTCCGTATAAGTTAAGGCGCTAAACGGGCAAATTTATTCTAAAGTCGTCTTTATAATCGACTTCGCCCCGACTCCTTCAAGAGCTTCTCGAACCGCATCTTCAACCGTATCGTCTACTAACGCGATCATGTTACCACCCCGGCCGCCGCCACTCATTTTTGCACCTAAAGCGCCAGCTCCGCGTGCCACAGTCACGAAAGCGTCAAGCTCTGTAGAGGAGACCCCCATCGCTTGTAGCACATGATGATTAAAGTTCATCAGTGCCCCCAGACCTTCGCTATCGCCCCGAATGAGTGCATAGCGGGCTTCATTCGCGATCTGACCACACCGAATAAAGAGCCCTTCATATTCAAAGCGATTGTCAATCCAAGCTTTACGCACGTTTGCAACAGATTCAACCGTTGGCGCCGGAATCCCAGTATCCGCAATAAGGATCGAAAAGCGGCCGCCAGGCTCAAAAACATCGAGCCCTGGCATATAAAGCTGATAGCCGTCATCCCCAAGAAGCATGTTATAAATCTTTTGATCATCTTTATAAAGATCACGCACAAAGTAAACAGGCTTGTTGTAGGTCACCACCGTATTGTCTACGCCGCTGGGTGTACCGTGATAAAGCTTCTCGATCTCATAGGACATCTGAGAAACAACCTCATTGGTCGATAGCTCGCTCATATTATAGTGGCGGGCCAAAACCCTAAAAAGTGCAGAAGAAAGTGCCGCACCGCTCCCCATCCCACCTGCCATTGGAATGGTGCTCGTAAAACTAATGCGTAGCCCATCATCCCGCATGGCCAAATCGGGCGATTGGCGAAAAAAGTTGCGAACCGCTCGCGATAATGGATGGGTGTCCTCAGCCTCATGCAACCACAAGCTCTCGTCTAAATCGAGCATGGCCAGCTCAATGCCCTCTTCATCAGTTGTCTCAACAATTACTCTAGCGCGAACGGCATCCACAGGCACAGCAATCGCTGGTTGCCCATAAACAACCGCATGTTCACCAAAAAGAATAATCTTTCCGGGCGCAGTGGCGCTATTCATCTTTTCGGTAATATGAGGGCGAACCATATTCAATAGAGTGTCGGGTACGGAGCTGGGATTAGGTTTAGGTACTGCTTGAGACATAATAACAGGTTTAGCGGAAAAGGCTTTAGCCTAGATGTCCTCACTGGACTGCACAGGCTGCATCGATTGAGATTCGAGCCACGATTTTAAACCTACCCCATGTCTGGGTTCCAGTTTAACCAGTTTCCGCTTGGAAACCATAAAGTCGCGTGCTTCTTCAAAGGACATATTTTTATATTTCATCAACCACCCTGCGATGAGTGTTGCGGAACGGCCGCGCCCCTTGGCGCAGTGTACATATACGCGTCGGCCGTCTTCAATTTGCTGCTGAATAAAGTCAACGCCGGCCGAAATGATTTCCACGCTTGGTACATGAATATCAGGCACACGCAATTTTAGATGGCGAATATCATGCCTTTTAAATAGATCCAAATCGTCTGAACGTTCATTCCGAATGTCTATCACAGCACCAATCCTATTTTCAATTAAATAGTCATAATCCCGAGCATAGGTGGGTGCACCCCCCAGCCACACCCCATTAGTGATCTTATCATACCAGCGGTTGCCTTGAACTCGCTCGTAAATGAAGCGAATAATCGGGTAAAGTTTGTCAAATAAATAGTGAAATATGGACATCGATGAAATTTAAGGCTAGGTTGAATTAATTAGCATGGTTCAGCTTGTTTAGAAGTGAACTATATAAAGTAAGAAGGAGCACACTTTAGCGTCTAGCGCAATAACAAGCACAGTTTGCTATCTACCTCCTGCTTCTGTTAAGCTCCCTATTATCCAGTTTCAGCTCAATTTCTCCGCAAATTTATGGAAATTCAAACACCATCCCAAATAAACCCCCGATTTCAATTAAAAAGATGGCAGATTGCTTTAGCAATTTTTGGAGTCATGGCTCTAATGGGATTTTGGACAATTTCTGACCCTAGCCGACTAAGTGCCAGCGGCATTTTAACGGCCGGGGATTATGCTGGTGCCGCTTTTTGCCATCGCATCCCCGTCCGCTCATTCATGATTGCGGGTCGGCCGGTCGGCTTATGCGCCCGCTGCAGCGGCATGTACTTAGGATTCTTCATCTATTTAGCCCTTGTTATTCTCGCAGGCCGCGAACGCTGGACCGCCTTTGCTCCCGTTCCAATTTTGGTCCTAATGCTAGGATTTGTTGGCATTATGGGAATTGATGGGCTTAACTCATACAGCCACTTTTTTCCAAATGCACCTCACCTTTATACACCCAACAATACACTTCGCCTTTTCACCGGTTTAGGCACAGGAATCGCCATCGGATCATTTATCGTTCCGGCCGTCTACCAAACCGTTTGGAAAGAGCAGGTTCGCCAGCCAGCCATCGGCACACTGAGCGAATTGCTTAGTCTACTACTTGTCACAATATTAGGCGGATTACTGCTGCTAGCAGAATTCCCAATCACAACCTACGTCCTTGCGATTTTAAGCGTCTTGGGGCTCCTATTTATCCTCACAGGCATCAACACCATTTTGATGCTTATTCTCACCCGACGTGAAAACACCATTCAACGCTGGAGCCAAGCCATTATCCCACTTACGATTGGATTTGGCGTGGCCTGTGCTGAAGCGGCTGGGCTCGTCGCTTTGCGAATTGCGTTTATCGGTACAATCCACGGCATCCCCGGCTTAGGCTAAAAAGCTCCTTTTCTCAGCCAACCCATCGCACAATTAGGAACACAAAAGACCTTCTGCAACCCCTAAAAAATGTGCATTCCATACAAGGGCGCATCGTGACAAAAGCACTAAACTACGGTAACCTTTTTAAGTAAAAGTATATTCTGTGCAATCCCACTTTTCGGAGGTCCCATGAGCCATAACGGCCGACCTGATTTTGATTCAATCGCTACTGCTGAGCCTAAAGTAGACCTTTCCCCATTCCAAACCTATTTAAACGATGTGGCCCCTCGCGGCCGTCAGATGTTGTTACCCGCTTTGCATAAGGCTCAAGAGCTTTATGGCTGGCTTCCTCGCGAAGTCCAAGAAGCGATCAGCATTGTACTCCGCATACCATTGGCCGATATTCACGGTGTTATTGAGTTTTACTCAATGTTTTACAGTGAGCCGACGGCCAAACGAGTGATTCGAGTCTGTGAAGACCCTGCTTGTTCGCTGGGTGGCTCTGATGCAATCATCGCATCTCTACAAGAAAAGCTAGGTTTACAGCATGGGGAAACGGCCGATGATCGTTCTATTACCTTTGAAAAAGTCCCATGTTTAGGCATGTGTGAATTAGCCCCAGTTGCTCTAAACGGTGAAAAACCGGCCGGGAATCTGTCAGTGGCTGACGTAGATGCCTTTTTAGATGGCAGCTACCCAGAACCAACAGCAATTCCATATGGTGAAGAACGCCATCTACTTAAACGTGTCGGGAAAATCGACCCGATGAGCATGGCCGACTACCTATCTACTGATGGCTATAAAGGATTGGACACAGCCTTAGCAATGTCGCCAGAAGATTTGATCAAAACAGTTGAATCGTTTGGCATTTTAGGACGAGGCGGGGCAATGTTCCCTCTCGGCCGTAAATGGCTATTTACCCGTGGTGCTCCTGGACCAGCTTCAGAAAAACATGTTGTCGTCAATGCTGACGAAAGCGAGCCGGGGACATTCAAAGACCGTTGTTTAATGGAGGAAGATCCGTTTGCACTCATCGAGGCGATGACGATTGCCGCATATGGTGTCGGTGCAGAAAACGGTTGGATCTTCGTTCGAGGCGAATACCCACGCAGTTTCGCCCGGTTAAACAATGCGGTCGATGAAGCCCGAAAGGCTGGCAAGCTGGGTCAGAACATCGGTGGTAAAAAAGGATTCACCTTTGACATCGAAGTCCGCTTAGGTGCAGGCGCTTATATCTGTGGTGAGGAAACCGCTCTCTTCGAAGCGATCGAAGGAAAGCGTGGATTCCCCCGCATCAAGCCCCCCTTCCCAACAACCCATGGCCTGTTTTTCCAACCAACCTCAGCAAACAATGTTGAGACGCTCGTTGCGATGCTCCACGCCCTAAACATGGGCGTTGACAAGTGGCGCAGCTATGGCACAGAGCAATCCCCTGGGACGAAGCTTTACTGCGTAAGTGGTCAAGTTGAAAAGCCAGGTATCTATGAGCTTCCGTTTGGTGCAACCGGCCGTGAGTTACTCGCAATGGCAGGCGGTGTTGCTGGTAGCAAAAGCCTCAAAGCGGTCCTCATGGGCGGTGCGGCTGGCGTCTTTATCGACGACAGCAAACTTGACTATCCATTGACCTACGAAGGGTCACGTGATGGGGATTTCCCGTTGGGCTCCGGTGTGTTCATGGTCTTTGATGAAGATGCGGACATTCGACGCGCCATGTTTGAACTAGCTCGCTTCTTTGCCCATGAAAGCTGTGGAAAATGTTTCCCCTGTCAGCTTGGTTCTCAGCGACAGATGGAAATCCTTGATCGGGTCGCCCATCCAAATAAAGAAACAGCAACAGGCACCGGACCACAATCGGCCGATAAACAAATTCTGCTCGACGTTGGCTTTACTATGACGGAAACGTCGCTGTGTGGCCTAGGTCAAACGGCCGGCTCTGCCGTAATGAGTGCGATTGAGCTGTGGCCGGAAATTCTCGAAGAGGGCAAGTAGTGAGAATGGTGTCTCCCCGCATATGAAAGGCATTCGCCCCACCAACTACCTCAGCCTGAATGGCAGCGCACCCAAAGAAATTGAGGGTGAGATTGTCGATGAAACTCTGGCGTGTATTTCGCTAAACGGAGAAGAAATCGGCAGCTTTATGTGCTCGCCCCAGGATTTAGACCTGTTGGCGCTGGGGTTTTTGGCAAATGAGGGAATTATTCAGGGAATGGACGATGTGCATCACATCCACATGGCTCGCAATGGTCTGTGTGCAGATGTATGGTTACACGACACGTCTGTAAAAAAACCTGAGAAATCTATCATTACGGCCGGATGCGGTGCGGGCATCACCTTCGATGATTTGTCTGAACGGCATGAACCGTTAGACGTTGAACCTGGCTTTACAGTCACACAGGCTCAGCTGGCCAATCTGATGCGCCAAATGCATTTGGGGGCCACCTTGTATCAACGCAGTCGTGGCATTCACACCGCCGCCCTTGCCACACCAGACGAAATTATTTTGCAGGTCGAAGACATCGGCCGACACAACTGTATCGACAAACTGCGCGGCTTGGCATTGAAAGAAGGTGTCAAAACGGCAGGCAGAATTTTGCTTAGCAGTGGCCGGATATCGTCAGAAATGGCGAATAAAGCCCGTGTGCTTGGCACCCCTATTGTATTGTCCCGTACCAGCCCAACGAGTTTGTCAGTTGGGTTGGCCGAAAGTTGGAATATCACGCTGGTCGGCTATCTACGCCAAGACCGAATGCGGATATACACCCACCCAAATAAAATTATCGCAACCCATGAGTCACCCGAGAAATCAAGTGACCAGTAAACGGTGATCAGTCATCAATTATCAGTAAAAGCTGATAACTGAGAGCTGAAAACTGACCACTAAACTATGAGCGAAAACGTAACCCTAAAAATCGACGGCCAAGAGGTCACTGTCCCACAAGGGACAACGATCCTCGATGCTGCAAAAACAATCGATATCGACATCCCGGTGATTTGCTATCATGAACATCTGACAGGGAACGGCCTATGTCGAGTCTGTTCAGTAGATAGCGGTGGTCGGGTGCAGTCAGCCGCATGCGTCACTCAATGTGGCCAAGGGATGGAAGTCGACACCAAAAGCGAAGATGTTGTTCGCGGCCGACGCACCATCTTAGAAATGCTCGCTTCAACCGTTGATCTAAGTGAAGCTCCTGAAATGCAAGAGATGATGGCTGAATACAGCGTTGACGAAAACCGCTTCCCAGAAGGGTCAAAACAGCGTGAGTTTGAAATTATGGATGACAATCCGTTTTTCTTACGCGATTACAGTCAGTGCGTTAACTGCTGGCGGTGTGTCCAAGTTTGTGCCGAAGATGCTCAGTTCACCTTTGCACTTAGCTTCAACGGTCGTGGGTTTGACACCAGCATCGCTACCTTCCAAGATGAAGGGATGATGGACACCAGCTGTGTCTTCTGTGGCCAATGTGTGGGTGTGTGTCCAACCGGCGCACTCAAACCAAAACGACAGGCGATGCTCGAAGAAGGATACGATCCTGACTCGATTTTTGATGCGACTCGGCGCAAACGGAAACCGAAAAAATAATTAATAAAGAATATTTAATTGCGAATTGCTATCTTTGATGCCATTCTGTGAATAGTTGATCGAAACGATAATTTCAATCCCTATCCTAAAAACTCATGATTACTCCAGATCGCACAGTACGAACCACCTGCCCCTATTGCGGGGTCGGATGCCAGTTAAATCTAAATATTAAAGACAATTATGTCTATTCGGTTGAAGCTCCTTTTGATGCGGCCCCTAACTTCGGGATGCTGTGCGTGAAAGGTCGTTTCGGCACCGATTACGTCAAACACCCCGGCCGGGTAAAAAACCCACTCATTCGCACCAACCGCAAAGAAGGGCGTTCGGCTAAACCGGTTTGGCGCGAAGCCACTTGGGACGAAGCACTCGATTACGTCGCCGACGAGCTCAGCCGTATCACCAAAGCCAACGGCGGCGATGCGATTGCAACTTACGCCAGCGCAAAAGCAACCAACGAAGACAACTACGTCTTCCAGAAAGTGGTGCGTGCGCTCATCAAAACAAACAACGTAGACCATTGCGCCCGCTTGTGTCATGCTGGCTCTGTGACCGGCCTTCAGCTTTCGATTGGCTCTTCGGCCATGTCAAATTCGATTGCAGAAATGGAAGATTTAGAAGTTTTCATGGTGACCGGCTCCAACACGACCGAAACCCATCCAGTTATCGCCAACTTCTTAAAACGGGCCGTACGCAAAAACGGAGCCAAGCTCATCGTTGTCGACCCGCGCCGTATCGGAATGACCAACTTTTCGACTCATTATTTGCAACAGAACCCCGGCACCGACGTTGCTGTCTTCCAAGCGATGGCACACGTTGTCGTCAAAGAAAAACTGTACGATCCAGACTTCATCAAAGACCGCACCGAAGGGTTCAGCGAGTACATCGAATCACTTGAAAAATACACCCCAGAGTGGGCAGAAAGCGTTAGCGGTGTACCGGCCCAGTCGATCATCGATGCGGCTCGACTTTACGCCAACGCGAAAAAAGCCTCGATTTATTGGGGGATGGGGATCAGCCAATCAACCCACGGCACCGACAACACACTTTCGCTGGTTAACTTAGCGATGATGTGCGGCCACGTGGGCAAAGCAGGCACCGGTCTTAATCCGCTCCGTGGACAAAATAACGTCCAAGGGTGTTCAGATTCTGGTGGATTGCCAAACGTTTACACCGCGTATCAAGGTGTGGCGGACGAAGCATCGCAGGCTAAATTTGAAAAATATTGGGGGACCGATCTCAACCCAGTTGCCGGTTTAACTGCAACTGAGATGGTTGATCATGCTTATGATTTGCGCGTCAAAGGGATGTTCGTTTTAGGCGAGAATCCGATGATGAGTGAGCCGAATCAAAATCATGCACGGGCAGCCCTCGAGAAACTAGAATTCTTGGTTTGCCAAGACATCTTCATCAATGAAACAGGTGAAATGGCAGATGTGATCTTGCCTGCTACCAGCTTTGCTGAAAAGGATGGAACGTTCACGAATACAGACCGGCGTGTACAACGGTGCCGTACGGCCGTACCGCCTGTGGGCAATTCGCGAGCAGACTGGGACATTCTGAGCGACTTGGGTCGCCGTATTGAACAACGGTTAGGGCTTGAGCTTGATCACGGCTTTGATTTCGAGTCAGCTGAAGAAATCTGGGAAGAAATGCGGGCTGTCACCCCTGATTTCTGGGGCATCGATTATGCTCGTTTAGAGCGTGAGGGTGGGGTCCATTGGCCTTGTCCAGACTTTGATCATCCAGGGACACCATTCTTGTTCGAAGATGGGTTCCCACGCGGCCGGGGTAAGTTCTGGGAAGTTGAGTTTGGCACAGAGTCAGAACAACCTGATCCAGACTATCCGTTTAACCTGAGCACCGGCCGAGTGTTGTATCACTGGTCAGGGGCAACCATGACCGGCCGTTCACGACTGGAAGATGTCTATCCAGAAGCGGTTTGTGAGATGCACCCGGACGATGCAGCCAGGCTTGATATTGAAACCAATGATTGGGTTGAATTGCGCTCACGCCGTGGAAGCGTCAAAGTACGTGTCATGGTTACCGGCCGTTCGCCGGTCAACACCGTCTTCTTGCCGTTTCACTTCGCAGAAGCGGCCGCCAATCAGCTCACGCTCGATAAAGTCGACGGCCGAGCAAAAATCCCTGACTATAAAAACACAGCGATTAAAATTACAAAAACCTCTGCTCCTGAGGGCTGGGATGCTGGTTATAAAAAACCGTTAGGCGAACGTGGAGCAATTAAGGACCCTGTAGAAGTTTATTAAATACTAAACTCATCGAAATAGGGTTACATATCCAAAAGAAAGAGAGTGACAGTGAGCTTAATCAGCATATTGTCACTCTCTTTTTTGTTTTTACGGGGCCAAATTCAGCTCAAATTGATAGGTGCCAAAAGCATCGCTCGTGGGATTGCCAATGACAATCGAATATTCACCATCGGCCGGAAGCGTAATACTGCTACCACCTCCACAGGCTAAGCACTTGCGCAATATTCTGAAACCATCAGGATCTTTTAGCTCCCATCGCAAAGAGCCAACATCGCTAAAGTTCTGCATAATCAGCGAGATAGTCTGCCCAGCGGAGGCTGAAAAAGTGTAAATATCTTCAGACCCAGGGGATTCTATTGCTCCCGCCCCAACAGCCGAAATGTCAGGAGAGACTGAATCACCAATCTCGATCTCAAAGGTTTGTGGATCAGGGACAGACCAAAGCTGAAACTGATAGCTACCTGTGCGGCTGCTCGTTTCGCTACCAATGGTTATAGTAAATGTGCTATCAGCCGCCAACAACTTCCGGCCGGGATCGCCACATCCGATGCAATCATTAAAGAGTTGAGCACCATTCTGGTCATTCATGAACCAACGAATCGTCAGTCCTGAGGTAAACGATTGCATATCAAAATAGACAGTTTCAGTCGACACAGTTGAAAAAGTATACATATCGATATTGCCTGGATATTCAATAAGGCCAGCCCCATTGGCGGGATTATTCTCAAAAACGATATCGCCGATTTCAATCTCGAACTGATCTGGAGGCGCGGCTTCAGACGTCTGAAATTTGTAGGTGCCCACGGCATTATTCGATTGATCTCCAACTGTAATTGTGTATGTCCCCAGTGTGGTCAACTCCACAATGCCGGGATTTCCACAAGCCAAGCAATCTTGAAACAATATCTCACCGAGCGGGTCCTCCAACATCCACCTTGTTCCACCGGTCAGGTTGGTTTCTAGCACTTCAAAAAAGACCGATTGGCTTACTAGAAGGTCGAATGTGTAAATATCATGTCCACCCGGCGCTTCAACCTCGCCTGCACCTTCAGCTGGGTTTCCAGGGCCAACTCTGTCCCCAATTTCAATCACAAAGCGGTTTGGCTTACCTGCATCAGTGATCTTTATTTGGTATGTCCCGATATCAGCAATCGGCTCACCGCCAACGGTTAAGGTATAGGTTCCATCAGTCACAATATCGATTGGCCCTTTGTCTCCGCAGGCCAAGCAATCATCAAATAGCTCGGCTCCAGCCGGGTCTTGAAGCCGCCAATTGATCGCCGAGGTATTGGTGATTAGCTGAATATCGAAAAATAGCACTTGGCCAATCTCTACTGGAAATGTGTACACATCTGTCGACATTGGCCTTTCGATCTGTCCTGCTCCGATTTGAGGCTTATCAGGCGAGATCGTATCACCAACCTCAATTGAGAACTGCTCAGGTTGAACAACCTCCCAAATCTGGAAATGGAACGACTCAGCCGCGCCTCCGACTGTCAGGGTAAATTGTCCGGTTTCCCCGATTTCATGCACCGGTGGCGTACAGCTGAAACAGGTATCGAAGAGCAGGTTCCCGGCCGCATCTTCGAGCGTCCACTCGAGAGAGCTATTAATCCCATGCCCCCCATCAAAGAAAAGTGTGTCAGCCTGCTGTGCCTGAAAAGTATACGCCGCACAATCGGTTAGGGTTGATAGGCTACCACTGATCGCATCACCAACTGAAATAGCTTTAGAGGAGACCACATCTGCAAGCCGCGGCTGAACAGCTAGTCTTTCCCTCTCACTGAAATCACCCAGGTCGCCTGATTCAACATGAATCAGAGGCAGGTAAAGGTTGTTACTTTCACCTGCCTCTGAAACAGGACAGTCGATAGCGGCCGAACTTTCGGCCGGGGTCGAGTTCAGCGCAAAGATTAGACTTGCCAACCATGCCATGCCTAAAAATAGAGAACCGACCAAAACCAAACTCGATTTAAATGGCTTACGACAAACACCTTTAATCGTTGGGCAGGTTAAAGCCAGCTTAGTCATTTGAGACATCAGCCTTCACAATTAACGGCAAATAAACCACTTCATCTAGTACTTCCGCAGGGTTTTCAGGGTCTGGCGTTGAAGTGATCGTTGGCGTTGCTGTCGGGCTACTTATCGGAGTTGCAGTAGGCGTCTCTTCACCCACAGGCGTTGTCGCTATCGGAGTTGTGGTTGCGGTCTCAGTGACAGTAGGAGTCGCGGTTTCTTCAGATGGATCATTAGCGCCACTTTCAACAGCACCCATATCACATACAGAGCTGCCGGCGGCAGGGCGGGCAAACCCTCGCTGGTCGATGATCAATAATTGGGCGTTGTGATCGACACATCCGGCCGGATTGCCACCGTCAACTGCGGGGCTACCTTCAAGCAAGCTATGGCTGTTTGTTGGGCCACCGTTGTCCTGCAAGGGGCCAAGAATTGGAGAAACCCCTGTTAAGTTTCCGGTTATTTCCCCCTCAATCGTACAACCCATAACATTCTCAATAAGGTTGTATCCCTTGCTTGCGAGGTTTCCTGAGCAATCTGGAAAGTTGTCGGCCGTTGGGCTGTTGTCAAAATTTCCAGCGATGATGCTGTTCACCGCTGAAAGTTCCACATCATTAAACGGAGTATGATGCACACCTCCGCCATCGCCACTGTCATCCTCATTAGAATCGGCCGTATTATCAGTAATAGTGACACTAAACAAGTCTAAATCACCACGCCCAAACAGAGCGATTCCACCCCCTCTCAAACCCGCTTCATTTCCACTAATGGTCGTATTCACAACTGAGGATGGAGGAGGACCCGGAGGAATTTCAAAATTGATCGACTGAATAATTCCGCCACCATCAGTACCGGCCGTATTCTGGCTAACTTCACTATTGGTAACGGTCAATTGCCCTTCGCCCCCGTTATAAATTCCCCCACCGCTCCCATCTGTCTCGTTTCCAACAATCTGGCTTTGATCCACAACGGCAATTCCGTAATTAACAAATCCGCCACCGAACCCACCAAAATGTGTGCTAAACAGGTCGCTTCCAAGGGAGCGATTGCCAATTATTTGGACTGAGTCTAATGTTACATTTCCTCTGAATGTGTTTGTAAACCCGCCACCGCTCAATCGGCCGTCATTGTCGGTAATAATCACGTCGGTCAAGGTCAACAGCCCTTCGTTGAGAATGCCTCCACCCCCAGCAAAAGTTGTCATTGAGTCGCCACCAGAAATGGTGAGGCCCGATATTTCAACCACGCTGGCCTCATGCAAGTGAAATACACGATCAAGCCCGGCCGCATTAATCACCGTTAATTGAGCATCAGCTCCCACAATATTCATCTCCGACAAGAGATCGAGATCCCCCGTCATCGAGTCGTTTTCATCTTCTCCGGCAATGGCAAAGGTGTAGGTTCCGGCCGGCAGACTGATCATATCCGCCCCGTTTCCGGCCGGGCAGCCATCGACGGCCGTGTCGCTATTGGCCGCAATAATCGCCTCCCGCAACGAGCAGTCGCCGCTCGTGTCAATGATATCGGCCGTTGTATCAACCGTAATCGCTGTTTGAGACGCAGAATCAGCAAGACTAAATCCAAGCAGCAACAGGAATAAGGCAATAAATCCACTGAATAATGTTTTCGGGTAAAAGGGTATAGATTTCATAATTTTTCCACCTTAATGAACTAAATCAGCCTTGAATAAAATATTAATTGCTGACGCGTGAGGGGTATTATGAAATCAGTGTAGGATCATGTAGCTCCGGTTAATACAGGTAAAGTCTCAATTACATAGAAAAAAGTCTCTCTCCTAAAAAATAGACTTTGAGCAATAAGGGTTAAAAAGACGATGCTGGCTCTGAGTTGTAAACCACCAGAGGGCGGAATCTCAAAACCAGCATCATCTAGCTTCAGCTATTTTCTATTCAGCTTCTTCTGAAAAAGAAAGTAAATGCATGATGGGTGCCCCCATCGGTGAAAGCACATACCCATTCAAACGTGGGTTAACAACCACATCCGCCACACCATGAAACAGTGTGATTGTGGCCGCATCGTCTAACAACATCGCTTCAATTTCTTGGTACAAGCTCAAGCGACGACCAGTGTCTAACTCAACACGAGCTTCTTCGAGGAGTGCATCCACTTCTGGGTTGCTATATCGGGCGATATTAAACTCACTGTCAGTATGGTATAGCACATCAAGAAAGTTTTGCGGGTCAGGGTAATCGGCGCACCAACCATATGAAACGATTTGGACCGGCTCTTCTTTGATGAGGTCTGTGTAGTTGACCGGATCTAAGAAATTGATAGTGACATCGACACCCAATACTTCACGCCATTTCTCGATCATAGCGTTTAAATCATCGCGTTCCGAGTCGCCAAAACCGCCTGTGGTAATGGCGATTGGGGGCAGATTGCCAGCATAGCTCGAATCAGCCAGTGCTTGGCGAGCCGCATCAGGATCAAATGTAGAGCCATATTCAGCCGCTAGTTCGGCCGAATAGCCTGGCATCGCAGGCGGGAAAACCGAACCAGCAATCAGGTTGGTTCCTTCACTGAGAATATCGTTCAATCCCTCTTTATCCACAGCCAAAGCAAACGCACGGCGTACATTCACATCGTCAAACGGGGCATTTTCATTATTCAGCTGCATCAGTGAGGTACACATCGAGGTCGTCGTTAACCATTGATCGTGCAGCTCGTGAGATGGCTGACTAATATCTTGCGCATCGGTTGCACCTAAGCCTGTAATATCAATCTCCCCAGCTTGATACAAGCTTAATCCTGAACCAACCCGGCCGATGAGCTCGACGATCCCTTGCAGGGCTGGTGGCGTATGGTAAGCAGCATTACTGGCAAACACCATCGCTTCCCCTTCACGGTATTCAGTCAACAGAAACGGACCGCTGGGGTCAGGTTCATACACCCATTCTTCATCATCAGGGTCAACGGTATCTAGGTTAACAACAAATGAAACTGGGTACGTCAGTTTGGCTAAAAAGTAGGGTTTAGGGCCATCAAGTGTGACTTCGAGCGTCTGCTCATCAATCACGACAACACCACTAAGTTCTTCTGCTTCCCCGTCTATAACAGCTTGTGCTCCATCAATATCACCTAAGTAGGTGGAAAATGTAGTTGAATCAGTATCTGGGTCGGCCGCTCTTTCCCAGTTCGCCTTAATATCGGCCGCCGTTAGGGGCTTGCCAGATGCAAACGTTAATCCTTCACGCAGAGTAAAGGTATAAGTAGTCCCATCCGGACTAATCGCCCATGTCTCAGCCAAGTCTGGCTCAACTCGCAGTTCAGGCGACATGCGCACTAATCCACTGTAAAGCATCCCCACCGTGCCAGCGGCCGATCCTTCTGTACGAGCGGGGTCTAGGCTACGCGCAAACGGATCTCCCCCTAACGTAACAAAAGTGTTTTCACGATCAAGACCATATAGCCTGATCGCACCGATCTCAGCATCAGCCACCATTTGCACAAAGTCAGATTGCACCACTTCTAATATTCCTGGTGCAGCAAGTGAGAATATAAAAAATTCACGTGTTTCACTTTCAGCGTACGCGAGCCACATATCGATACCGAGACCATCCACGTTTGTCAACAAATAGGTGGCCGTTTGAGCGGTCAGCCCATCTGCAAATGGAACATCTTCTTCACTCAGCAACTCAGCGGCGTCCATGCCCCAAAGCTCTAAAACGTCTTCACTTTCAAATTCTTCTTTATATGTTTCAAAAGTCGTCTCATCATCTTTATAATTGCTGTTAACCGACATAAATATGCCTAATGCCGGATCTTGTAACTGCAATGCCCCAGCTTCTTCATTTAATACAACCCAAGATGGTGGATAATAAAATGTGAATCCATCCTCTTCTCTGACGTATACCCCCGCTGGAACGGCCGTAGGCTCTAAAGTTGGGGTTGGTTCTGGGGTCTCTGTTGGTTCTGCTGTGGCAGTTGGCTCTGGCGTCGCTGTAGGTTCCTCAGTTGCAGTCGGCTCAGCCGTCTCTGTAGGTGCCTCCGTGGGCTCAACTGTAGGAACCGATTCTGCTTCTTCAGCAGGTTCAGAAACTGACGCAATTTCCTCTTCATCACCACTTGGAGATACAACTTCATCAGGCGCTGACTGGCAGGCGGTCAAAATAAAAATCGCTGCGAGAACAGCGATCAAATAGTTCAATTTTTTGTACATTACGATCTCCTTGAACGTAAATAGATAATAAGACTTCCAAACAACCCGATAAAAAGAGCTCCGATGACAATCCAAATCATGTTATTGGATGATGGCTCGACTGGGGTAGTTTCTTCCGGCTCAACCTCAAGGGCTTGCTCAGATTCATTTTCAAGTTCAACTTGCGCAACTTCGGCAGGTGCAACTTCAGTTGAGGCAGGTTCTGGCGTATCGGTTGGGATGGCGGTTGCCGTTGGCTCACTTGCCGCAGTTGCTGGTGCCACTGTGGGCGGAATGGGTGTAAAGGTTGGTGGGCTTGAAAGTGGATTTACCAATGACAGGGTAGGGACGGCCGTGGGTGTGGCATCGGCCGCTAGAGCATCTGCTTCTAACGTTGGGGTTGCCGCATAACCGGCCGTACCACGCCATTCAGCATCTAACCCGGCCGTGTCAAAACCATAGACATCTTCTAGAGCAATATCTATCCGTTGGCCACTTTTAACTGTATCTAAAAGGCTCAGCATCGTTTCAGGCCCATATACATCAATCAAGTATTTTACGATGATGTAGCTTTGAGTATATGAAATAGATGCTCCGCCGCCGTAAGCGGAAAACCCATTGGCCAGCGTTTTAAGCGGAGGCAATTCCCCTGCTTCTAAAGCGACTTGAAATTGATTTAGGTCACGCTCATCAATATTGCTCTCAGCATAGCGGGCCAATCCTTCATTGAGCCATGTAGGCAGTCCAACTCCATAACAGTTAAACATAAGCTCGCCTACAACTAAATGGGTTAGCTCATGCGGTATCACTTGGCTTTTCCACTCTTCTTGATCAGGCGCGATCCCAAGGATCGTGACACCATAGTCTGGAAAAGCAACGCCGCCAGCCCATTCGGCTGAATATACAAGAGCATCCTGTACATCCTTACTGCTGGGGTAGACCCATAAATCTACGCTTTCCGGCCGTGGGACGCCCATATCGGTTGAAATTAAATCAAGAGAGTCACCGGCAATTTGCAAAAGGCTTTCACCAAATGCTTGATCTCCTTCCACCCAATTCACAAAAACCCCGTCGTCTTCAACCACGCGCCACAAATACCGTTCATCTTCAACTAAGCGCTTCTGCCGTTCAGTTGTTAAAGCATTTCCTTCTGCATCTTCAATCTCCCATTCCCACCATATTTCAGCTCCGGGAGGGAGCGAACCACTTCGTTTTAGCTCCCATTCCCATTCAAGTGATACGTTTTGGCCAGGATCAAACTCAATCGGTTGTTTTGACCCTGCGTTCTGACATGAACGGCCGTTTGTACCATAGATTAATGTCGCTTTTTCAATGCTAGCATCTCCAGACGCATCCATTTCAAATGTGATCGCATCCGGGAAGTCAATTAATACAGCTTCGTTAGCAGTTGTGATAGTAGATTGTGCGGATAGTGGCTCTGTGGAAATAAAAATAAGTAGGCCGCTAATTATAAATAGGTATTGGATGAATTTAGACAAGTCGCTCCTTGTGATAAGTAAAGAGTAAAAATCAAGTTTAAGGCTATTCAGACTCAATCGGTAAATTTTTATACCGTCAGCTCTCTTGCTATGAAATCAATTCTTTTGATTTCCAATTAAAGTAAATAAGTTACAGCTGTTATGCGCTTTAGACTTAGGGCTCCAGCAAACTACTGTCAGCGTCTAATGAGTTTAACCTAGCAGCCTTCTGGTAAATAGATACACGGATTCAGCGGAAGGAATCCTTCTCGTATTTCAAAATGAAGATGGGGGTTTGATGAGTTTCCAGTATCTCCCGATAAACCTAAAATATTTTCGCGATCAACTTTCTGTCCACGTTTGACCTTAATCTCGCTCAAATGAGCGTAAAGTGTATAGAAGTTATCTCCATGGAAAACCATCACCATGTTTCCATAGCCGATATCATCCCAACCAGCGTAGGTCACATAGCCATCTGCCACGGCCCGAATCGGAACACCCTCTTCTAAGACGAAGTCAACGCCTGCATGATCTTTTTTATAACCTTGGCTTACAGTGTAGCTCCAGTTACGGCGATAAAACGGCCAGCGCATCTCACCCACGGCCGGGAGCAGGAACTCTTCTTTGTCTGGCAAGAGCAATACCTGGCCAACGTAAATAATGTCATTTTCTAGGTCATTAGCCAGCCGCAATCCATCAACATCTAGGCCATAGCGTGACGCAATAATATGGACATTGTCGCCTGGCTGAACCATATATTGCCCACCTTCAATAATGGAGCTTTCTGACAAGCCAAAATCGAGATTAAGCAAATCACCTTCAATTGGAATCCGTAACTTCTGTCCTTCAAAAACCCCATCTGGTACACGCACAAGATTTGCAGCGATGAGCTCTCGAACCGTCACTCCCAACTTATCTGCAATGTCCCACAAAGTTTCTCCCGCTTGTACCTCATATTCGCGTACGGGCGAAAGGCCATCGCTAATTGAGCGTGCCACTAAATCTCCAGCTTGCAACAGCGCTGCTTGATCAGAAGATTTTGCAGGAGAAGCTGAAAACACAAAAAGACAGATAAGGCTCAGGGGCAAAAAAACTAGGTTGAAGGGTTTAATTGAAGAAGAAACCATACGGTTAAATTTTATCGGCTCTACCTTCTAAAGATGCTATGGCAAACGTGAAGGAGCTGTAAAATTAGGGAAAATCCCCAGTAATTTGGGGCAAATGAAGACACAGAAGATCCAACTTGTTCGTTAGCATAGGCTTTATAGCTAATTTTGTTTATAGGAAAATAGGTACTCTTTTTCACTGGCCGCATAGCATAAGACGATGGGCAAGTCCAAAGTAATCTGCTCCCTAATAAATTTAAATTAGCCCAAGTGTTACCTAACTAGTTTGCTTGATATTCATCAGGCGTACATCCTGCAGCAATAGCCCGACAGGGATTAAGAGATGTAAACTTATGAATGACTTCAAAATGTAAGTGAGTATTTGAAGAAAAACCCGTATTGCCTGCATAACCAATGACAGACGATTGATTTATCACATCGCCCGCTTCAACTTTAATTGAGTCTAAATGAGCGTACAGCGTAAATAAGTAGTCGCCATGGTAGATCAAAACCATATTACCGTACCCGATCGGATCCCATCCAGAAAATGTAACTAAGCCCGATGCTGACGCACGAATGGGGGATTTATTGGGCAAGGCAAAGTCAATCCCTACATGCTCAGGTTCATAGTGCCCACTATCATGATTATGAGCGGCCTCTGGTCTAAAAAATTGGCTAATTACAAAAGGAAGTTCTTTGTATTCAAAGGGCCATTGCAGCTCTTCAGAGAATGTAATATCCAAGTCTTCAGAGTTTGGAATGAATAATGTTTGCCCCGCAAAAAGTGACTCTCCATCACGAACGAGGTTAACCATTCGTAGCATGTCTACATCCATGCCTGAAATCTTAGCCACCCGAGAAGCAGAGTCACCTGGTTGCAACTCATAAAACTTTTTACTGAATTCAGACTGAGATAGAAATCCTGTCAAATCTGCAATTTCAGTTTTATTGCTTGCTTCGATTTTCATCCCAGTGGTAAGTTCTGGACCGAATGATTGGCGAATGGATAAACTAGGTTGTCCATGTTCAGTAACCACTTCAAGTTTCTCAGTAATCTCCCATAGAACCTGTACATTATCTGGCTTTAATTCAGGTTTCTCTGCTCGGTGCAGCTTGGGTGACAAACCATTGCTAATTGATTGAGCAACAATATTGCTGGACTGAAACAATTCTGCCTGATCCAAAGAATCGACCGGGGAAATATCAAACACTTGAACACATAGGACTGCCAAAATGGCCAGCATCGCAGTGAAGATGTTCGTCTTAGAAAAAATCATGGCGAGAGATGAAACTAATGAAATTTTTTATAACAGATATTTGCACAAGAACTCAATGGGGGGGGCGACACTACCAGGTAGTATTGCGCAGATTAAACAAACCTTCTATGGCTCTTTAAGCACAAATTCAAGTTTGGCTTACTCAAGATTTATATAGAATATTGAAGTTGTATGAATTTTGTTGTGTACACAGGTGAGTTAGCCACAGGCCAGCTATGATGTGAGAAGATGGTGCAAATTCGGCCGACGCACACAACGGAAGGTTTAGATTTTGTGTTTTGTGATGCTTTCTAACGATTCCCCATAAAAAAAACGTGCAAAGGTGTGAAGTGGTAGTGAATTACGTTTGATTTTATAGGAGTTCAGTACTATAGACTCTATTCTTGCCAATGAACTTACAAACAGCCTTACTTTCCGGTTTTCTTCTTCTTATCAGTGTAATTACAGTAGGCTGCGAAGCTGAAAGTCAACGAGACTCAATTCGAAAGTCTGACCTGGTAGGCAGCCGCTGGGTGCTTTCAAAATTGGTCTATAACAACGAGGTTATTTCTATTGAAAGAAACCCAGAAATATCTTTAGAGTTTCGCAGTGGTCAGATTGGAGGTCTGTCGGGCTGCAATAATTACCAAGCAAGCTGGAAGCTGGGTAGAGACGGTCAGTTTGCGTTAGGCGGCCCTATTTCGCAAACACGCCAAGGGTGTTTAGATGCTGTTATGTTGGCAGAAAGAAACTTTATCGCCGTGCTTGAACAAGCACACACCCTTATATTAGCCAATGACCTTCTCATCATCGATTCAAAGCTGGGACAGCTCACTTTTGTAAAGGGCAAATAAGTTTGATTTTAAGGCGGCTTTCATTAATTAGAAACTCTTTAAACAAAGCTAGATGCATCATTTTTCTTATTCTAATGGCAAGTGTGCTCATAACGGCCGGATGCTCGCAGGCAGAAGAAACACAAGGGCCGCTGACAGAGTCTGATTTAATCGGATCAAAATGGCAGCTGACACAAATGGTCTTTTACAATCTTGGTGCAGAGGTAGATCGAGAGGAAAATATAATTCTTGACTCAGATTTATTGGTTACACTCAACTTTCGAGATAGCTCAGTTGGTGGAAGCTCAGGCTGCAACAACTACAAAGCGGTTTGGGAGTTTGGCGAGTTCGGGCAGCTAACAACGAGAAGCCCAGTTATCCAAAGCGACAAGGTCTGTGCCGCAGAAGTGATGCATATTGAAAACAAATTTTTACAACTAATTTCAGATTTCCGCTTTGCAGAATTGAATGCTGGGGTGTTAGAAGTTAAGGCGTCTCAGGGGAACCTGTTTTTTATCAAAAGCAAGTAACGACAAGAGTAGAAAAGGCTTTAGGAAACAGAACAATTGTGCTATAATTCATAGTGATTGACTTTGACCTAGCATCAACATTTTCGAGGAGTTTTTTTGTGAATTTAGACTTAGACCAGATTCTAAAACTTTCGAACGGGGCACGCTTCTATCGCATCGACCTACACAACCACACACCGGCCGATCGTTCTTTCCACTGCAAAGATTTTTCTCTAATTACAGATGAAGAGAAAGAAAAGTTTGCTTATGAATATGTACGCTTTGCGAAAGAGGAACAAGGCTTAGACATTATTGGAGTGACCGATCACAACAATATTGAATGGACCGATCTCATACAGAAAGCAGGACGTGAGATCGGCCTAACGGTTTTACCTGGGGTTGAACTAGGAGCCAATGCAGGCAAACGCCAAGTCCACTATCTAGCACTTTTCGGCCCAGAAACTGAATCACCTCAAATCGATCACTTTATCACCTCGATAGGCCTGATGCCGAATCAGCGGTTTGACAATCACGGGCATCCTCGTCTGACCAAAAACAGCTGCACTGAGCTTACTGAAAAAATCACATCGGCCGATGACGGTCTCCCTGGCATTGCGATTGCGGCCCATGCGACGCGTAAAAATGGATTACTGCATGAGCTTGAAGGGGAAAGCAGAGTCATGGCTTGGGAAGATCCGAATCTAATCGCTATCGAAATTCCTAGTTCAAAATCAAAGCTAAACGGCTTTAACGAACGGCTGATTAACGGAAAAATGGATGCCTACGGGAATCGAACAATCGCTTGCCTCAATAGTTCTGACGGCCGGGGTATTGGTACCACCGGAACAAAAGAACGGAACTCGATTGGCGAAAACGCATGCCGTGTGCGCTTAAGCCATACAGGTGTCAATATGCTCAGCGCGCTGCGCCATGCCTTTATCGATCATGATTCACGCATTCGGCTAGATGGCGATCACGTCGATGAAAAATATGCCAAAATCATTGGGGTCGCTGTTGAAAATGGCTTTTTGGCAGGTCAAGCGGCAGATGAACCGTTTATGGTGCATCTTAACCAAAATCTGAATACGGTTATCGGCGGCCGAGGAACAGGCAAATCAAGCCTACTCGAAGCCTTGCGCTTCGTGTTTGATATCGAAGGGAAAACGGCACAAACGCAGGCACAGTCGCAGCAAGCGGTGAGTGTGACGCTTCCAGCAGGGGCGCGTGTCAAAGCTTGGTACGAAACGGCCGACGGCATGGTATTTGAGATCAGGCGGGAAGCGGGCAAAGAGCCAATCGTATTGAATGCTGCATCGGGGGAACAAATCGAAATTCAGCCGAAAAATCTAATCCCAGATGGATTACCGCTTGAGATTTACGGACAAAAAGAAGTTTATGAAATCGCCAACGATATTGAGTTCCAACTTAATTTGCTCGATTCATACATCGCAGAACCGCTAAGAGAAATTCGGCGAGAAGAAAGCGACTTGATCAGGCAGTTAGAGGCAAATGCACAACAAATTCTGCGGCTCGAAGACGAAATTGCTGACCAAGAGCAGTCTCTGGCTGAGTTGCCCGCCATCGAGTTAGAAATTGAAAGGCTTGAGAAAGATGCCACACTCGACCAGCTACAAAGGAAAAAGGGGTTGGAGCAGGAAAAGGGAGTATTGGGTCAGCTTGAAACGGCCGTAGAAGAGAAAATAGAGGGAATAGAGCAGTTAAAATCTATTGTCAGTCAAAAACAAAGTAATGATCCAGCCGCCCGATTTAAAATAAGCGCAGCATCCTTATCCAAAATCGATGAGTTAATTGAGAGCAGCATTGCCCAACTCAAGCAGCAGATAGCTGAAGCATGGGCACAGTCGGCGGTCGAACGGAGCGCATGGCAGGCAGATTACGACCATTCTGAGCAGGAATATCGAGAGCTACTAGAGCGGCATGGAGATAGCCTGAGTATCGAACGGTACTTTGAGCTTCAAGAAAAACAGACGGCCTTAGGCACATTGGCCAACGAACAAATAGATCAGAAAAAATCGCTGGACCTGTATCAAACAGATCGGAAGGTGCTACTCAGCAAACTGGGTGACTTAAGGCAAGTCAAGTTGTTTGAACTTCGACAACAAAAAGCGGCTGATTTAAACGAGCTACTGCGGGGAACGGTTCAGGTCCAACTAACGCGAGATGGCAATCAGATTAAATACCGAGAATTTCTAACCGATTTATTTAAACGACACAATGCACGCGTCAACAAAAAAGTAATTGATTCAATTATAGCAACAGGGAAAAGCCCGCTCGTCTTGGCAGAAGCGATCCGTGCAGAGGGAAGTATGCCAAATGAACCAGACTCTTTGTTAGAGAGCGAATTTGGGGTGAGTGAAGCTTATCGTAAGCGGTTGAGCCAAATGGATGAAGCCGGAATCTTTGAGCTAGAGCTATTCGACATTCCTGATCGGCCGGACATTCAGCTGAAAGTTGGCGAAGTATACCGCTCACTAACACCGCCAACCGGAGTTGCAGGGCTGTCAACTGGGCAAAAATGCACGGCGATATTGTCTCTTATCTTAGTTGAACGGGATACCCCACTGATTATCGACCAGCCAGAAGATGACTTGGACAACGCCTTTATTTTCAGCGAAATTGTGCAAACACTAAGACGAGAAAAAGAGCGGCGGCAGTTTATTATCGCCACACATAATGCCAATATTCCAGTGTCGGGAGATGCAGAGCTAATTATGCTGATGAAAGCGGATGAACGGCACGGCTGGATTGAATGTTCAGGCTCGATAGACGACCCCGCTATACGGGAACCGGTCGAAAATATACTTGAAGGCGGCCGGGAAGCGTTCCGGCTACGTCAGTCGAAATACAACATTTAAAAAACGGCGGGTAACTCTTTATGAAAAAAGGGTTACCCGCCGTTTTTCATTTTTCTATGCTATCGGGTCAACTCCCAATAGATTTTTTCTACCCCTTTCTGCAATAAATTCATACGAGAGATCGGAGCCAGATTCTGCGAGATCAGAGCGACAATATCCCCTAACACCGTACGATCACGTTGATAAAACGAATGACCCAAAAATGACCCGTCGATATTTGTCGCATCAATCGTATCAACATCATCAACGACAAGCGGATTATTGTCCCGCTCGCCCGCTCGGGCGAAACCGTGAATCAACTGAGAAAGCTCTAAAGCCAAATCACTTTCATTGATATACAGCGTGTATCGATCTGCTTTGCCAGCAAACTTTGCCGCTCGTTGCGTAAATACACCGCGGTCAACGTCAGGAGAAGCAAATAGAACCTGCCCAATCTTGCCTTTCGCGACCTGCTCTGGCAGATTGCGCATCCCCAAAGTAGCCAGACGATTACCCATGCTGTGAGCCAGAATGTGAACTTTAGACACCTTTAGCTCTTTGATCACCATCTCTAAAAAGGCGTCAAAGTAATCTTGCCCATGTGCGATATTAGCCTCATCAGCGTTATAGCGCAGTGTTTTCGCCATCGACGGCCAACTGTAGGTAATTGGGATGCCTTTGAATTCAAGATCGGTCGCAATTTGGGCAGTTAAACGGAGTGCCCCCCCAAAAGAGACGTTATATCCGTGAATATAAATCAAAGCGGAGTCAGATTCGGCATCGGCTAACGTGTCGTTTGCTGAAACAACAAATTTGTTTTTATCCATCAAATCAACAGATAAAACAAGGATATGACGATTGGGATCAGCCTTTTCACGGCGCCAGCGACGGGGTGTTTCAAGGTTTCCGGGCACATGGGTTTTTGGCATACTGACCTGAGCCAAACCATATTTCATTTCATCGCTGCGGTTACCGGTAAACGAGCGGAAGTCTTTATACCGTTTGTCCCGTTTACGGTTGGTCGCAAAATAAACAGGGACTCGATAAAAATTCTCTTCTGGCTCGGCACTTTCAACTTCGATTTCTTCAAGCTCAAACTCGCCAGATTCCTCAAATCCACGGCTGCCTTCGTCTACCGAGTCATCGACAAAGTCTTCATCATCAATAAAATCGGGTTCTGGTTCACTTGCGGCCGCTTCAGCTGCTGGCTCAACTACCTCAAACTCCGTCAGCTTATGCCCCATCACCTGCTTTGCAATGTCATTTAAATAAGCCAAAGCTTCAGGGTATGGCTGGAGGTGGTCAGAAATCATATGAACCATTTGGTCATGATTAGGGTCAGCATGCTCTTCCATCTTGGCCATGTCAGCCAACAGTGCTTTTTTAACTTTCTCCCAATCTGCCCCCACCATTTCAGGCATCGCCTTCCAACCGATCGACAAAACTTCAACCATCTGCTCGTTTACTGTCACATTATCTGCAGCTACTGAATCGCTCACAGGGGAACCTCCTAAATCGCACTTAATTAAATTAACCCATCACATTTTATTGATAATTGACCATATGTTATATCTGAGTGTTTCTGAGTGACAAGTTAAAAACTTACATCCTAGCCACCTTTCTAGCCCCATCTTCCCGATGCCGTTGCTAAATCGTATAAAATCCATCAAATAAACATCAGGGAAACACCCAAAACCTAACTTACACTATTGAATATGATTCAACCTGGCACTCTCACTAAAAACTCAAAAAGAAATAAACCAACGAAAGATTACCACTTAATGCTGCTCTTGATTCCATTCCTACTGTTGGTTTCTGGCTGTTTAGGCTTGGAAGAACAACTTCCTGGAACAGAAATCCCGGCCGCACCTTCGCTTGAAATCGGAACTGCAACAGCGATACCGGCCGACATCAACGAAACGGATTCAGATGAAGATGGTGCAGGCTTTCCAACACCAGAAGAGACGGCCGCCTCACCGACGACAGAGCCAACCCTGACAGCACTTCCCACAGCCATTCAGCTCCCAACCCCAACTATCCAGCCCGTTTCAGTCCCTCCCCTTCAATCTTTAAACCCATCTAACCTCCCCCCCACTAATCAGGATTTATCATATATTGTGGCTGGCAACCTCATGCTGTGGACACATCAAAACCAGCGGCTTTCACCACTGTTTGTGCCACAAGTTGATACAAAGCGATTCCCAATCGGGACATTTGCTGAAGTGACACTCGCTGACTTTTCGGCCGATGGGAATCGTGCGGTTGTGGCAGTACGCTACGATCTACCGCCAGAAGATGGCGTAGCAGGCGATGGTAGCGGCGATAGTGATCCCGATTCAGAACCAGAAACTGGAGAAACTGAATTTGATATTTTGTTTATAGATGTGGTGAGCAAAGAATCATGGTTAATGATCTCGAGTATTAAGGACGAAATTAACCAGCTAACAATCTCACCCAACCAAGCGTATATTACGTTTGCTACGCTGATTGATGATGGCAGAAATGATGATGCGGCCATGGGAGAGTTTCAAGAACTAGACGGCAAGCTATTTCGGTTCAACACACCGGCCGCAATCAGCCCCTCTGAGTTGACCCAAGTGGCTGAATGTACCGGGAAATGCAGACAAGTTACTTGGAGACAGGACAGCGATCTCTATTTCTTTAGTGATCAGTTAGGGGCCTATTTTGCCAATGCACGATCTTCAACGGCCGAGCTCCTCATCGAAAATCAAACAAAAGATCAATTCTACCCACTTGCATGGTCTCCCAATGATCGGGCCGTTTTAATGTTAGATCGGCCGGGAGAAGGGGGAGCAAGCTATGCGATTTTTGACATACCCACACAGAAATTAATTCCAATCCAATCGAGAATTCAGCCAGATACAGTTCAACTACCCGAAACAATCTGGCTGGCCGATTCACGAATCATGGCGGCTTTTGTCTCATGGGAAAGTCGCACCGTCTTTCTTGCTACTTATCGGGTCAACTTTGATGATGGAAGCATAGGCCTTGACGAAGAGGTCGCTTTACCCGAGCTGGGGTTGCTTGGCAGCCTTAAACAATTACCTGATGGGCAGTTTGTCTTTATTAGGCCTCATCTAATGGACCCAAATATCGCAGGACTTTATCGACTCACTTCATTTTCTGAGGAGATAGAACGATTGACCGGCGTGATTTTATCTGGCGATACACCGACGACATATTGGTCTTTGAATGGATCGACAGCGGTTATACAGAGCATGAATAGTTATATTGCCGCGGCCGATGGCAACTTGTACCAGTTTGAGCAACGGTTAAGCCAACCAAGATGGCTACCGCCATCAAATGCGCAACGCTAAATTAGCCATTACTCATTGCCCGTTAGAAAGCGTTCCAATCGCCAGCCCTTGCTCACCTTGAATTGAGTAGAGCAAATAAACCTGCCCATCTTCTTCAAAGATTGCAGGATCACGCAGCTGATTCACCGGCCGCATAATCCCTCCTCCCTTTGACGGTTCAGCAGGTAAATTAACCCCTTCCCAGCTTTTAGTCGGCCGGTGGATTTCTTTGAATGCTACCGGCTCCCCAGCCGACCAACTGCGCCAATCCCCATTCAAATCGATCTTCGACAGCAAGATTCGTTCAGGCGCATCACCGATGCGGGTCCAAAACACGTAAAGGAGATCGCCTCGTTTTAGCAACGCACTGTGTCGCATCCCATTGCCAAAAACAATTTCACCCAGTTCATCAAATGGAGCCAATCCATCGGCCGATCGACAGAAAAAGCCCGGCATCGTCAGGCTAAACCAAGCTCCTGCATGTTGAAAGACACGAAAATAAGAATAGCCGATCAGCGGCTCATGAACGGTCCAGCTCAACCCATCTTTTGACACAGCGATCCTAGATCGCTGGCGGCCGTCAGCAAGTCGGCCGTGGAAATACATCCTTAGCTCTTTTGTTGCCTCATCAATATGCACATCGGGTGAGGCGATGTGTGGATAAACCCCATCGGTGCCTTGAGCGATAAATTCGGCCGCTTCCGAATGGATTTTCTCAGGGTCAGTTGGCTCTGTTGCAAAGCCTGACTCCCCCAGCAACAGCACGCCAGGCCAATGCAAGCACCAAGGTCCAGCCAGCTCATCGGCCACAGCCAGACGAATCGATTGCCCTTCGTGGTGCGCAAAATAGAGATAATAGCGGCCGAGCTTGTGCTCGACCCAATCTGGGACGCGTATCAACGATGGGCCGTTGACATTCCCCTCTAACCGAGGGTCGTCATCAGCATGAATAAGTGGGGCATGGGAGAAGTGGGAGAAATTCATAATTGTCAGTGGTGAGTTAATGATAGTGACAATTATGGCCGATTTTTAAAAACTGGTTACCAGCTACTTTTCACTGGGCCGCTATCACCATTCTTATGTCCCAAAATCTGCAAAAACGATAAACTTTTAATCTATGGCAGGAATATTTCAAGGTCTCGACGCAGAAGATTACGACCGGAGTTATACGGACAAAGAGCTTGTCCAACGCATTTGGTCTTATTTCAGAAAATATCAGACAAAGTTTAATGGCATTGTGATTGCCACAGTCTTTATGGCTGCACTAGGCACCGCATTGCCGATCATCTTGTTCCGGGCGATTGAATCGGCCGCCAACACCCAGCAAAACGGTGGCAGCGGCATGGATCCCAACACGATGATTTGGCTGATCACAGCGGTTTTCACAACCGGCGTGCTCACCTATCTGGTCAACTGGTTTCGCCGTCTAAAGTCGGCCGAACTCATCGCCGATGTCGTTCTCGATATGCGCCGTGACGCATTTACAGCCGCGGCCGGGCAAGATATGTCGTTCTACGATGAATATTCATCGAGCCGAATTTTGTCACGCATTACCAACGACACTGAAGAATTTAGCCAGGTTGTCTTGCTAGCCCTAGATGTGGTTAACCAGCTCACAGTCGCTGTTATTCTGATCGGTCTGCTGCTCACCATCAATCTCCCGCTAACCCTACTCGTCCTGATTATGGCCCCTACCGTTATCCTGTCAGCTTTGGCATTTCGGAAAGCGGCCCGGCGTGTCACTCGCCAATCTTCCCGCGTGATGGGTGAAGTCAATCGCTCGATTCAGGAAGCAGTCACAGGCATTAGCGTCGCAAAAAACTTCCGTCAAGAGGGGTTCATCTACAATGAATTTCGCGAGGTCAACGACCAATCTTACGTCCTCAACATTCGACGGGCCAGAGTCATCGCTTCGATTTTTCCAACCTTGAACACATTGGCCGGACTCGCAACCGCCATGCTCCTCTACTTTGGCGGCCGAGCTGCTATCGGTGTAGCGGTGCTACTACCTGCCGTAACGATTGGGGCGTGGTCTCTGTTTGTTTCTACCGTGGATCGCTTCTGGTTCCCGATGATGAACGCGGCCGCATTTTGGAGTCAGTTCCAACAGGGGCTATCTGCCTGCGAGCGCGTTTTCGCCTTGATCGATAGCGACAAAGCGATTGCCCAGACGAGCAATAAATCGTTCGACCATTTGAGTGGCGAAATCAAATTTGAAGATGTTCGTTTTGCCTATAAAGAAGATGAGCCGATTCTGCCAAAATTCAATCTGTCGATTAAACCGGGCGAGAGTATTGCGTTGGTCGGCCACACAGGGGCTGGAAAATCATCGATTATTAAATTGATTTCCCGCTTCTATGAATTCCAAGGTGGCACCCTCACCATCGATGGCACCGACATTCGCGAGCTTGATTTAGAGTCGTTTCGTAAAAAGCTGGGCATTGTCTCACAGGTGCCATTCCTATTTGATGGGACGGTGGCCGACAACATTCGGTACGCAGCCCCCGATGCCACAGATGCTGAAATCATCGAAATGGCAAACAAAGTCGGTGAAGGAGATTGGCTCGACACCCTGCCAGAAGGGATCGATTCCCCCGTTGGAGAGCGCGGCAGCCAACTTTCAATGGGGCAACGCCAAATGGTAGCCCTGATGCGGGTGTTGATTCACAATCCGGAAATTTTCATTCTGGACGAAGCAACCGCCAGCATCGACCCGTTTACAGAATCCCAAATTCAAGAAGCGTTAGACCTGATTATTCAAAACACAACCGCTATCGTCATTGCTCATCGACTTTCTACCATTCGTAATGTAGATCGAATTATCGTTCTGTCGCAGGGTGAGGTGATTGAGCAGGGGTCGCATGATGAATTGGTAGCACAGGGCGGCCATTACGCGGAGCTTTACGATACTTATTTCAGGCATCAGAGTTTGGAATACATTGAAGGACAGGCGTGGCAGAAAAGTTAAAGCAATTAATTGCTGAACAAACGAAAGCCAATGATGCCACTTTTAATAAGACCGTTCTGTAGGATGATCTTTAACGCAACATCTTGGTTATAATTTCTGCATGAAACAATCTCTCTTCAGTGAAAAATTTTCGGCCGATCTTGGTGTCATCCAGCTTATGGATGATTTGGGCAAATACGCAGGCAAACCGGACTACATCATGCTGGGCGGCGGCAATCCAGCTCGCATCCCAGAAATCGAAGCCTATTTCCAAAAAGCGGCTGGGAATCTGCTTGAAGACACAGATCGTTTCAACACAATGATCGGCAACTACAGCGCCCCTGGTGGTGAAGGGGAATTCACCCATGCACTTGCTGAGTTTTTCAACAAAACCTATGGCTGGCAGATCACGGCCGATAACATCGCCTTAACCAACGGGAGCCAAACGACCTTTTTCTATCTGTTTAACATGTTTTCAGGGGAATATGCAGACGGGGTAAGCCGGAAAGTTTTATTGCCGATGGCCCCAGAATATATCGGCTACAAAGATGCAGGTCTCACCGCTGATATTTTTCGCAGCTACCGGCCGGAAATCAATCTGCTCGACGATCATTTATTTAAATACCAAGTGGACTTCGATGCCTTAGAAGTTGGTCCCGATATCGGCGCTATTTGCGTCTCCCGGCCGACCAATCCGACCGGCAATGTGCTATCTGATGAAGAAATGGATCGGCTGAGCCAGCTTGCTCTCGATAACGACATTCCATTTATCGTGGATAACGCATACGGGCTGCCGTTCCCCAACATTATTTTTAGTGGCCAAAAACCGAAATGGGCACCCCACATGATCATGTGCATGAGCCTCTCAAAGATCGGATTACCCGGCCTGCGTACCGGCATTGTGATTGCAGCCGAACCGATTATTCGCCGCCTCGCCAGCATGAATGCAGTGATCAGCCTAGCTCCAGGCAGCTTGGGGCCAGCACTGGCACTGGAAGCGGTGAAATCGGGCGAAATCAATCACTTAAGCAACAATATCATCCAACCCTACTATGAGACGAAAGTGTGGCAAACGGTTGAATTTTTGCGCGAATCATTAGCGGGGGTCGACTACTATATCCATAAGCCAGAAGGGGCGATTTTTGTCTGGCTCTGGTTCCCCAATCTTCCCATCACGAGCCAACAGCTTTATGAGGAACTACGAGATCGGGGTGTGCTGGTCATTCCCGGCGAACACTTTTTCCCTGGCCTGCCAGAAGATGCAGATTCACCGTGGCCCCATCGTTACGAGTGCATTCGGGTCAGCTATGCGGCCGACATTGAAACGGTGCGTGAAGGAGCAAGGATTATCGGAGAGGTTTTACACGAAGTCGTCAGCCGCTAGATTGTTTCTAACAACGCCACGACCATATCCATCGCCACCGCGTTTTGCCCACCCTCAGGAATAATCACATCAGCCTTCCGCTTCGATGGCTCTACAAACTGCAAATGCATCGGCCGCACGGTTGCCATGTATTGCTCAACTACTGACTCTAACGTCCGGCCGCGTTCTTCCATATCTCGC
>JBGCDP010000178.1:0-57963 GCA_045105475.1 Anaerolineae bacterium | reverse complement strand
ACTGAACAAATTGGGGTTAAACAGCTTGGGCAATGTGATATTTTTCACCGCTTTTGGCGTTGTTTCGGCCGTGATGCAGGGCGGTTTTGCGGGGCCGTTAAATAAGCGATTTGGTGAACGCAAACTTGTTTTTGCCGGATTATTGCTGTTTGGCACCGGATTTCTGTTTGCTGGATTCACCCCAACCCAACCGGTAAGCTGGTATTCGCGTGAAGAGTTAATTATTGAACTGCAGCAGGGGGAGACGACCACGGCCGAAGATTTAGCCGAAAAGATTCAGCTCTTGCCGCCTGAAGGGGCTGAACAAGGCAACTTTGGCCTTTACTATTTACTGCTGGCATTTATCCCGGTTTCTATTGGGATTGGTGTATTAAGCCCGAATGTGAGCAGCCTTTTAACCAAGCGTGCAGATCCAAAGCAGGTGGGTGAAGTACTTGGGGTTTCGGCTGCATTTACCGCCTTGGGGTCTGTTTTTGGCCCGATTTTGGGTGGTGGGATTTTTGATTTCTTAGGCCCCAACTGGGTCTATCTTACGGCCGGCATCGCCAGCTACCTGCTTTTTGCGCTGATCTACTTGAAGCTAAAACCGACCTAACCGCGGCTGAATAAGCTGGAAAACTCGTTTAACTAAATCATCAAATGTCGGGGTGCCACGTAGCAAAATGGTTGCTCTAATCGCCCGTGCTCCGCACCATAATCCGATGGCTGCAAGCAAAATGTTTCGCTCTCCTAATTCGATTATTCCCAGCCAAGATACCATGCTGTTTGAAAATGAGATCAAGCTAATGGCCATTAGCAAAAAGGCGGCCGCGCGGCTGATTTCCCTCGAGAGCAATATGCCTAATGCCCCTGTAATCATGCCTTCAATGATTAGTAGTTCTCCTTCAAATATTCCCATCGCAATGTAGATAACTGCTAGCACTAAGCAGGCAATAGACACCTCATTAATCGCTTGCCACGCTCGGAAACGCCTGTCCTTTTTCTCTAATTCCTGTTCGTAAAAAGTCATCATTCGAAAAATGTTTCAGGTTACAAAAGCGATTGAGGTACAAAAAAAGACTCAGAACCTGCTTGAGTCTTTTTTGTACTGTGGCCCCCGAAGAGTTTGATGTAGGCTTTTTTCCTCTTCCTATAACCAGATTACCAAAGTCCTAAAGCTAGGTCAATGGTACTAGGTTAGGAAATGGTTATAACCGTTGCTATTGATTGTAAATGGCTGATTGTAAATTTCTTGACTGAGTATTAAATTATTGTTATAGTCCGGTCGTTATGCAAAATTTTGCAATTCGTTTCCCTTATTTCTTTTTTTACTTTAGCAACTCTCTGACGCCGCTCGGCCAGAGGTTTGCTTTTGCTTTGAAATAAGCGGAAGCTGACAGATGGAGAAGAAGGACGCGGCTCGAATGAGTCGCGTTTTTTTTTGCCTGTTTTTATTTTTGGTCATTGGCATGTGGCTTTGAAGAGACGTTCGGGAGGATGGTATGGGAACAGAACAAATGATGATGCGAGGCGTACGCGGAGCGATTTCTGTGACGCAAGATGAAACAGAAGAGGTGTTACAGGCAACCAGACGCTTGTTGCTAACTTTGGTGGATCAAAACGGGATTGATTCAGAAGACTTAGCCAGCGTTTGGTTAACAACAACCCCAGACATTGTTTGTTGTTTTCCAGCTATTGCGGCTCGGCAGATTGGTTGGGTTGACGTGCCATTGATCTGTGCTCATGAGATGAGCGTAAAGGGGGCGATGCCGTTGGTAATTCGGGTGATGATGCACTGGAATACGCCAAAGTCTCAAAAGGAGATACACCATATTTATTTGGGAGAAACGGTCAAACTTCGGCCGGACAAAGTCCATGTTCCGGCGATTAGCGATGAAGAAATAGAGAATTATATGCTCGAAAAAGGGCTAACTAACTCAATTTAAAACAACTGACGCAACAAGATTTAGAAAGAGAGAAATACGATGATTTTAATTATGAAAACGAGTGCTACTTCACAAGAAGTAGATGCCATTATGGCCCGTATTGAAGAAGCTGGATGTCAAGTTCATCCGATTGTGGGTCAAGAGCGCACCGTGATTGGTGTTATTGGGGATGGAACATCAATTGATAAGTTCCAAATCGGCCGGATGAAAGGGGTCGAGAAAGTCGTCCCAATTACCAAACCATACAAGTCAGCCAGTCGGGAATTTAAGCCAGAAGACACCCAGTTTGACGTAGGTGGGGTGACCATTGGCGGCAAGAATTTGGTGATGATGGCAGGGCCATGCTCGGTAGAAGGGCGCAGCCACATGATCGAAATTGCACATGCGTGTAAAGAAGCAGGTGCTCAGATTTTACGGGGTGGGGCATTCAAACCACGGACATCCCCTTATGCTTTCCAAGGCTTGGGTGAAGAAGGGCTGCGCTACTTGGCAGAGGCTCGTGAAGAGACTGGCATGCCGATTATCACTGAGGTGATGGAGCCTGAGTTGGTTCCTCTCGTCGCTGATTATGCTGATATTTTGCAGATCGGTGCGCGTAACATGCAAAATTACCCGTTGTTGAATGCGGCTGGAAAATCGATGAAGCCTGTTTTGCTCAAACGAGGGATGACGGCCACGATTAAAGAATGGTTGCTGGCGGCCGAATACATCTTGCAGCACAAAAATCATCAGGTGATGTTGTGTGAACGAGGCATCCGTACATTTGTTACCGAGACTCGCAATACGTTTGACATCAACGCCATCCCTATCGCGAAGCAGCTTTCGCATCTACCTGTCATTGCTGATCCAAGTCACGGGACGGGTAAATCAGAATATGTAGGTGCTGTGTCTAAAGCATCTGTTGCGGCCGGAGCTGATGGGTTGATCTTAGAAGTGCATCAAGAGCCAGACCAAGCATGGTCAGACGGTCGGCAATCGCTTAAGCCAGAGCATTACGGCAAGCTAATTGTGCAGATGCGTGCTATTGCCCGGGCTGTCGGCCGGGACATTGCCCAGTCGGAAAAAGATGCAGAAGTCCATGATTTAATGATGAGTGGCTCCTAGCCAGAGAAGTTTTTATTTAATCTGATCAATTTAATAAAAAGGCGGACTGAAAATAATCAGTCCGCCTTTTTTATTTCTTTTAAAATTGAGCGAGTTTATTGGGCCACAATCATTTTGTGAATCTGCTTAATCCCATCTTCAACCTGAGCACCGCCAATAACGGCACTAATGGAACACTCCGAAGAGCCTTGGGCAATTGCGATAATATTGACTTTAGCCTCACCCAGTGCCCCTAAAAAGCGGCCGGATACGCCGGGGGTGCCCTGCATGCCTGCACCTACAACCGTAATAATCGCAACATCGTCCAAAGCATATACCCTATCAATATCGCGTATTTTCAACTCGGCCGAAAATTCACTTTCTAGAGCCTGTGTCACTTCGGCCGAAATCGATAGCGGTACGGCGAAGCAGATCGATTGCTCTGAAGAGGACTGAGTGATGAGAAGCACACTCGCCTGTGTATTGGCAACCGCTTGAAAGGTGCGAGCCGCTACGCCCGGAATCCCCAGCATGCCTCGCCCTTCAACTGTAATGAGGCTGAGATCACGAATTGCGGTTACCGCGCGAATATTCCCATCAGAAATATCCCGATCTTTTAAAATGACGGTGCCTGGATGTTCCGGGCTAAAGGTGTTCTTAATGCGCAGTGGAATACCTTCTTCCATCACAGGGCGCATGGTGCGTGGATGTAGCACTTTTGCGCCGTAAAATGCGAGCTCAGATACTTCACGGTAGGTGAGTTCCGGAATCGTGCGTGCATCAGGGGCGATACGTGGATCGGTTGACATGACTCCGTCGACATCGGTCCAAATCCAAACTTCGGCCGCTTGTACTGCCCGGCCGATAAGCGAGCCGCTGTAGTCAGACCCGCCGCGCCCAAGCGTTGTGGTGATGCCGTCGGCCGTTGCTGCAATAAATCCTGTTACGATCGGTGTGACACCTTTTTCGATGAGGGGTAGAAGCCGAGCGGCCGTCTTTGCATTGGTCTCATCAATGAGCGGTGTCGCATTGGTAAACTTGTCATTGGTTACGATTAGTTCGGTTGCGTCGATGGCTTCAGCCGGAGTGTCACGCTCGTTCATGTAAGCGGCTAAAATGCGGATACTCATTTGCTCACCCATCCCACCAATCGCATCAGACGCTCGTGGGGAGATTTCACCCAAAAACGAAATCGCTTGGCACATGTTGCCAAAGTGAGTCAGAAACCCATCTATTTCTGATTTGAGATCTTCTTGTTTGCTTCCAGACTGCATAAGCTCTTCAATGGTCTCAAAATGAATTGTGCGCAGTTTGGGTAGAAGTGTTTCGACCTCTGTCATATTGCCGGCTAAAGCGGCTTTTGAACCGTTCAAGAGTAAATCAGTTACTTTGACCGGTTTTGATCCCATCGCCGAAGCGACGACGATGACGCTCCCCCAATCTGCTTTAAACTTTTCTATCAGTTCGGCCGTTTGTCGCATCGCCTTTGCGCTACCCACAGACGTACCGCCAAATTTCATCACAAGTGTCATTCTGTACCTCTCTAGCTTATTTCCAAATAGGCCGCCCGCTATTTTACACGCATTGGCGAGCGTGGATAAAGGCTATTGGTACAAAACATTACCCAATGCTTTAGAGCAGTTTAAACAATTTGAACAAGTAGACGCCTGAAGGGATGCTAATTTCCGATCAAAGGCAAAAAGATGCCACATTTAGCCCGGTTTGCTTGGCCTGGGGTTGGGCAAGCTTTTATGCTCCAAGCGGCCGGTTCTGACTCTTCCGTAATAAGGGATAAGGCAGCACCATTTTCCAATTCAGGTCCGTATGTAATTTCATCGATGAGGACACCATGCGGAGTATACAGACTGATTGTGTCACCTGAGCGCACCGGCTTGAAGGCCACATGGGTTGCGCCTTGCTCTGGATCATCATCCAAGATTAAAACAAGATAGCCGTCGGCCGGAATGCTAACCCCGGCCGGAATGGTGTAGTCGTGCGGGAAAAACAAGTCATGTGTAAGTCGGTACCCTTCTAAATCTATGCTTTCCTCACCACTGTTATAAAGCTCAATCCACGGAGCCATCTCACCCGGTTCAGCTGCATCTGGAATGCCGAAAGTGACTCCATTGGCGACCAGCTCATTGATATGCAAAGTTGATGGGGGGGCAAATGCTGGGAAATCTTCAGGATTAGATGTGTGGTACATGTACCGTTGGAGTCGTTCCGGTGCACCTGCTGGATATACGGCCGTTAGTCCATCATTGTCTGTTGCTACAAAATAATATTCGATAATGATTCCTCTCGCCGAGAGGTTCGGCAGCAATGCGCTATAGATATCACGATTTTCGCTCATCTCAATGCTGCTCCAATCACCATTTTCAAGGCGGTAATTGAGCGTTACCTGCTTGATTGAACCATCGTCAACAGCTTTGATTTCAATGTTGACCGGTTCGTTTGCACCAGCGATAGGCCACTTTGGTGTTTGTGCAAAATCAGAAAATTGAGGCAGGACTTTGCCACAGGCTCCATTCGTTTGGCCAGGTGAATAAATCGGCAGCACCTGCCAGAAACCACCGTCAGCACAGCGGCCGATGGCGACGTTGGTTATTTGTTTGTCAAAGGTGTAGCTATCGATTTCGCTATTGCCTAAATCTGCGCGATCATACAAACCAAAGTCTTCCCCCCCTTTAGAGAGCTTGAAACCGGTATGATTTGGTCCTTGATTTCCATCGTCATCCGCAATAATGATCAAATAGCCACCCGCTTCGATAATGAGCTGATCGGTATCTTGAGCCAAGCGGAACTTTTGTGTTTTTGTTAGCGTGTCGGTGACGTACATACCGGCTAAGTTAACCGCCCATGGCCCAGGGTTATAGATTTCGACATAGTCGGGGCTTTCGTCAGGCTCATCTGGGTCGAAGTAAATGCCGTCATTGGAAGCCATAATTTCGTTGATATAAACCGTAGGTGGTTGATAGCCGATGACATATTCGTACACGTCATCTGGGGCGGTTATAGGTTTGACCGCTAGTGCACCACCGGTGTCCTCGGCCGAAATATAGTATTGCACCCGACTGCTGTTTGGCTCGGCCAAGATGGCAGCGCTCCACGTTAAGTCGATGCCTTGTGTCATTGGTACAGGGGTGAAACCACCACCGTCAACTTGGTAGTAGAGCGTGGCGCTAAATTGGCCTTCATCAATGACTGTGGCTTGAACGGTCACCTGATCTGTCGCGCTAGGAATAGCTGGTGTATGTGACACCTTTGATATTTGAGGGGCTCCTTTTGTATTTGCGATGCCAAGCGTTGGTGCGGCTAGTGCTTCAATATTGGCTGTGCCATCTGGCAAACGCGCGGCCGAATTGCCTTCAGGTAACGCCCCCCATGTTAGGGTATCTATCTGGTTACCGTCTGAATCTGATAGATAAATTTCGCCATCTGTATCAGCTAAGGTAAAGCTCAGATGATTAGCACCCTGATTTGTTTGAGCATCGGCCCAAATCACCACATGGCCCAGCGGTGGGACACTTAAGGAGCCATTGATGCGATGTTGCTTTAAGTTTGACGCGTTGTCACTCAAATACATGCCGTTTAGATCGATGGCTACTAAGCCTTCGTTATAAATTTCTATCCAGTCATCATCGCATCCGGCCGTTCCGGCTTCGGCCGGGTCACACTGTGCGCCGCTGTTTTGGGCAATCACTTCGTTTATTTTTAGATACGGCCGATCAAAGCCATGACAGTAAGCGGGTATTTGCGTGTCGAGCCTTGCCTTACGTGCCGAAGCAAATGCACCAAATTCGGCCGGTAGATTAGTTAGCTGTGAGCTATCTTCCCAACCCACTTTAAGCCAGTCTAAGCGTGCATCGGCTAACATAGGGGCTTGCATTGCGGCCGTTGTGCTGGTAAGCGCAGCTGGGGTCAAAATTGTGGTGCTATATTCTTGTAGCTTTTGGCAAAAGTATTGACGATACTGCGGCACGTTAACACCACGCTGTGGCAGGATGCGCTCTGTGTCCATTCCCAAATCGATATCAGACTCCGTAACAAACCCAAAATTAGATGGGATTGTGCCGAAGGCAAAATCGAAATCCCATGGAATGAGCTCCCATTTATCTGTCTTTCTATCGTGCAAAAGATAATGATTGCCTTCAAATGCGTCGTATTGCCCCACCCAAACCACATAGGCATAAATGTCTAAATAGCTCTGAATATCAAAGCTATTTTGTAGCATCCATGGAAACTGATCGTCACTGGTGCTGGCTAGCTGCTCGATAAATTGGATTAGCTCTGTGTGGCCGGTGCTGCTGTTATTGTTTTTCTCATAGGCACTTTCATATTCTGCAATACTGCCTAAGTCTTTAAACAGATTATTTTGAGCTTTAAAGACGGTTAAATCATCATCCCGGCCGGTGCGCAGCATGAAATTTTCATCTATTTGTTCATAGTCGCTGTAGACACCCATGTATGTCCCATTAATCATCAGCAGCGTATATTGATGCTGAGGGGCGTCAACGCCTACTGAATTTAGAAGCTCATACGAAAGCGGCCCGCGCAAATAGGTATAGTCCATATTGTCGGCGTTTAGATTCAGAGTGTCTCGATCTGAAAAAGGGGAAGCGCCTTCAAATTTTATTTTCCAATTCTTTTTATTGGTTAAACGGCTCCCTTTCCCACGATAGCGCACCGTTACATCGTAGCTTTCTCCTTCATAAACAAGCTGCCCCAAGATGGTGTTTTCTGTAAAGGGAAACGCGTACAAAAATTCCCAATCAACTGGGTCAATTGTTAGTTCAAAAACAGGTAGTGTGGCTGAGGCCAAATCTAAGCGAGAGGCGGTAACGGCTGAGGATAAGCCGCTTTCAAGCCCGAACACATCCACGGCCGAAACTTGATATTGATAGCTTTTTCCTTCCTCCGCAGACCGATCTTGGTAACGAGTGATATAGACGGGCTCAGATGTGATTTTGGTGAAAGGTTCCCCATTGAATGATCGATATACGTTGTAGCCTTTCAGGTCGATGGCGGTAACAGGGGCCCAGTCTATCTGATTACTATCATAGCTGCCTTGTCCTTCGATTTCGGTGGGGACAGCTGGAGGCTGGGCATCATTTATAATCGGTTGGATAGAGATGGCCGAGACATGTGGAATACCCTCAAGAGCACGTGTTTCTAAAGTTAGCTCGGTATCAGTAACAGCTACAACAAATTGGCGAACTAATGCATAATCTCGCCCGACATGTGAGTACACATCAAGGTCATCAATGGCGACTTGCCCTTCAGCAAGGATATCGAATCGATTGATATCTGCCCCATGAGCACGAATTTCCCGAAAATGGAGGGTTACTAGATATTCTCCATTTGGAATTGAAGAAGCTCGAAATTCATTCCAAGACTGGCGTTGAGTCGCGAAGACCGGCTTGATATCTGTGCCGCCAGTTGCATAGAGTTCAAACCCAACAAACTCTTCTAGCACCCCATTCATAAAGCCCCAAGAGCTAGCGGACCAAGTTTGGTCTGCTAAAAACAGACGGCCGTCATCGGCCGTATAGCTGGTGGGGCTGCCTACATTGACATGCAGTGGAAATGAAACGCTGCTTGTGTTTGAGGCTTCAGCGAAAAGAGAAAATCCGGCCGAAAAAAAGAAGGTTAACGAGATGAGTATAAAAAATTTACGATTCATAAAATATATAGAAAGAGAAAATCGTTGTTTATTTTGACCCTATGCATTACTCAGAATGAGAGAAATTTTGTGAACTGCTTTAGTGTGATCGGTAAAACTTATCGACTAGTCTGAGCAAAGGGTATAAAAGTTTTGTGTTTATTGTCACCAATTATTTTTCCTGGCTCAGACATTGTGAATGCATAGTTCAAAACGTTATTGGCACTATTCGTTTTGCTCGTTGGTTGAATGTCAAAGTGGTAGCCAGACCATTCTACATCTAATCCTAGCCCATAATCATTGATCTCCATGATGCCATAGTGACCATTTCTTTGTTCTGCTAGCAAACTATAGGGGCCGCCTCTGTAATTTGGGTATGCGTCCAGTGGGCCAGCATGGATAACTGGAAATAAATTGGTTCGATGATCACCAAATTTGTTATGACGGCCGTCATCAATGGCTAAAATATGGGCATCTCCACCGATCATAGCGATGTTGTTAATTTCGTTGGCTTCAATGAAATTTGAGATTTCTTTTCTTTCTGTTGCATAGCCGGCCCAAGTGTCTGGATCTTTATCACTGATCCAAGGTACCGTATTGACCCAAACGGTCAGCATGTTTTCAAACTTTCCATTCAATAGCTCTTGCTTTAACCATTCGATTTGTTGCGTGCCCAGCATCGATTTATCGTCATTGTCAGGTTGGGCGGCAGGATCTCGATAAGACCGACTGTCGGTCATAATAAATTTAACCCGGCCGATGGTGAAAGCATGATATATCCCACCTTCATCGTTTTCAAGCTCATGATGAGGGACGCAATGGCGATACATGTTTTGGGCAGCTTCGGCCGAAGCTGACTCCTTATCTGAATTGTCCCCCCCGTAATCGTGATCATCCCACATATAAGCGATGGGTGTATTTAAGTAGAATTCAGACTGCGTTTTTGAGCTTAGAACCTTTTTATAGGCATCACGAAATTTATTGGGTGCATCTGTCGTTATGTCTTCATAGTGGAAATCGCCGGTATGGATGAACAGTAATGGTTCTTTATCCAGCATGTCTAAGAAGAGGTCACTTTCAGACCCAGTTTGGCAGCAGTTCCCAAATGCAATTTTGAAAGAATAGGCCCCGAAGCCTGGGGTTTTAAAGTGGCCCGTACGGTCAGCTTTTGCCCCATCCATCATGACCCAATAGGCATAATTGGTATCTGGTGAAAGCCCTGTTACATCAAATGTGGCGATATTATGATTGTTGTTTGGATTGTTTTCATCATCAATCATTTCTGTGGGTGGCATGATGATTTCTTTTCCGGCCGAATCTCTAACGACCAAACGGATGACCCCGCTGTCTTCCATGCATACATTGATCCGAATGGAGGTTGCTTTTAAGGCTCCCGACCACATATAGGCAACTTTGTTTAACTCATCAACCGCATTTGAGGGCTCTGCAGTACTTGTTGATGAAGTTAAAGTTGGAAACAGCAACGTACCTCCCATTAGAGCTAATCCACCTTTGATTATATTTCTTCGCGACGTTCTTATTTTCATTTGCTTACTTCTTAAAAATATGCCTTACGTTGAATTTCCTTTCCTTCTTCATCATTTCTGACCCACTCATGTAGAGAACCCTTATTTAAGACCTAATTATTGGTCAATATATCTACTAACTTGCCTGAATGCATAACACCAATCCGGTCGCATAAATCTTTTGCTTCCGTTTGGTCATGTGTAATTAAAAACACGGTCATATTCTGAGTTTCGTTTAGGGTGCGCACTAGCTCATGTAGTCTACCTTTTGCCTCACTGTCTAAACTGCGACCGGGCTCGTCCAAAAACAGAATTTCCGGCCGATGCAGTAGCCCTCTTGCAATGGCTAGCCGTTGCTTCATGCCGCTTGAATAACGATCAAAGCGGATATCAGCCGCATCAGTTAGGTCTACGGCCACCAGTAACTGCTCCGCCCTATTTTCAGCTTCTTTGTCGAAAATTCCATACAAGGCGGCAAAAAAGACCAAATTTTGTCGGCCGGTCAAGCGCCAGTAAAAGCTTCTATCATCTGTCACAACCAAGCCTGCTCGCCGTCGAATCTCATCCCCTCGATCTAGCTCTAAGGGAATTCCCGCAATGGATGCTGAGCCAGAAGTTGGTGCAATAAGCGTGCACAACATTTTGATAAGCGTTGTTTTCCCCGCACCATTAGACCCTGTTAGACCAAAAATCTCACCAGTTTCAACTTTGAGAGATACGTCTGTAACAATATCTTTTTCAGGGTCGGCCGACCAGTTAAAAAGGCTTTTGCTGGTTGGATAGCTTTTCGATAAAAGGGATGCTTCAATCGCAAAATTTGTCATGACATGAACAGTAAAAATAGTTTGAGGGTTGGCCTTCGGTTCAGTGAAATTTTAGGATGAGAAGCCTGATTGTGTTTTAGAGCACAGTAAGGGTGAAAAGTGGAGCACTTTTATGATAATTGAAAAATTTGATTTGGCCGCTTTTCGATCTGAATTCGATATAAAGCGATTACTTAATGGCTATAACTTAAGTAGTTTCACCTATATGCTTACCTGTCTTTATTAGCTATTCTAAAGAAGTCGGTTTTAGTTCGTGCGGCAAGCACCACAGTTTCATCGTCCTCTTTCATCACAGCCACATCACAATACTGTTGAACTTATTAAAACCGATATAAAGCGGCCGGACTTTTACAGTCCGGCCGCTTTTTTTATTGTTTCTTAGCTAAGTTTCGATTTAGGTTACGCCGTACGAAATGTGTGAAAATTAAGTGAAAGAAGTTACGCTTTTATTTTCTTCATCAGTATCTGGCTCTACTCGCTTCAAAATTACGTAGATTTACGCATATACTCATTTTTCCTAAACTGATATTGTTATCACATCAGTCGAAGTTAGTAACGTAAACATCCATTTCACATCACAACCCTTTACAGGTCACATCACACAGTCTCGTCACATCCATTCTAGTCACATCACAGTCATATTTTACTAACCAAAAACTGATTATAAAAAGCCCCAGTTCATTTTAATGAATCGGGGCTTTTTTATTTTGGCTGGTGAATTGAAAGTATCCAACTATGCGTGATCAATTTTTCAGGACTGGTGGTCTGGCTGGCACAAAGTCCGGCCTACTCCATGGAGTAAGCCCGATGATGAAGCGAGCGATCGACCAGCCTACTTTAAAAAATCGCCGATTTTGAAAGCGATAAGCGAAACGAGCGATACCAACCCGAACCACAACAGAGAGCAATACCCAATTGCGCAAGATACTTCGTTTGTATTTGCTGAAACTAAAATCATTGGTAGCAAATGCATATTCGATTTCGGCCGCAGCTACTTTTCCATAGGCCAGCGCGATAGCGATCCCTTCCCCAAACAGTGGGTCAGCCCCGGCCGAGTCACCGGCTAGAAGTAAGTGTGGCCGAGAAAGGTTGCTCCGCATGTTTAACCAGCGAATCGGATGCCCCTTAATCGATTTTTCTTCGAGCGACCGTTCACGATTCTCCATCGAATCAGACAGGGTTTTTTTGAGATTCGCTTTTTCAAGCTCCGGCCGTGCCCGACTGTCGAAAACCCCTCTATTCATGAGTGTTTTTCCATCAACAATGCTTGGAAAGTCCCAGTAATACCCTTGAACCTGGTGGGATGTCATTTGGCTAAAATCAAAAACAGCCACTCCATCACGGAACTCCCATGACGATTCAGCTGTTTCTGGGGTAAGTACTTCGATCAGGCGGGCGACATGACTGCCGTCGTTCCAGCCTAACTTGCGCCGAACAATGCTGCGCGACCCATCGGCCGCGACCACCGTCTTTGCATGGATAATCCTCTGGTCGGTTACAACTTCGATATAACCTGCAGCATCATTGGGCCGGACGTCAGTCACCCCTTCACCCTGGCTAATTGTTCCGCCCAGTTTTTCTACCTCTTGCACCAGCCAATGGTCAAATTCTGCTCGATGCACAATCCGGAAGACCGGATCACCTCGAAAAGAATAGGATTTATCTTCATATTTGAGTCGAACTTCTTTTACTTCAAAATTACTAGGCTCGATGGCCAGCCCCAAATCTGATAAAACATTTTCGCCCAGATGGGTAATGCCGCCGCCGCATAATTTTTCACGCGGGTGAACGGCTTTATCAACGATAAGCATTCTGTCCACCCAGCTTGGATCTTGCTGGAGCAAATGAAGTGCGGTTGAGGTTCCGGCCGGGCCAGAACCGATAATTAAGAGGTCAGTTTTGATTGGATGAAAGTTGTGATCGTACATAGCGCCCGTATTGTAGTCTCCCTATATTAGCATCCCGCATTTTTTTACAAATCATTTTAGGTTGGCCCAGTTTCTCGCATAGCTCTAATCTCTCCATAGACTGTTTGGCACAGGTTAAATTGGAATCGATGCTCTTTTTTCCAGAATTCCCCCAGCTGGCGGTTGCCGAACTGCTGCTCATATTGCCAAGCTTGCAGGTACATTTCTAGCTTGTCAGCATCGTGTAACAGCTTTGATTCGGCCGTTTCACCGCCGTTCATTTCCTCCCACAGTGACATGAGCTGATCACTCTGGGCATGTCCGTCTGTAATTTCATGCATGGCTCCACGTTCGATGTCAGGCTTAACCCCGGCCGGTAAAAAGCGTAATGCTGGGGTCGGAATATCCGTGGTGCGCCCTTCTGCCACATCATGGATTAAAACCATCGAGAGTAAGCGGCCCATATCAAACGATTGTCCTGATTCAAGCGTAATTTGGTTTGCCAAGAGCATGGCGGTCCATGCCACACCATAGGAGTGGGCGGCGACATCTTCGCTGTTAGGTACGCCCCTCATGACCCAGCCGGTTCGAGCCGTCCGTTTGAGTTGGTTTCCGGCTAATAAAAGATCGAGAGTTGAAGTTGTCATAGTGATAAAGATTCCCTGTGCATTTCAAAATAGCGCATGCAAAAGCGGTCAACTCTCCCCTGCGCATTCCGTTTGAAGACGATGAATTTGTTGTCTGCTTTAAAGACGAGTGGGTTATTTGGATCGGCCGGGCGTAGCCGTTGCCCTTTTTTCCATGGGCCTTGGCGCGTGCGCAGGATTAAATTGTCATCTTCAATGCTGATTGCGAACGTGGAACGGTACGTTAACCACAGGCGGAAATTGCTATTAAACCCAGGCCGAGGTTGATATTTACCCACCAGCTCTGGCCAGACTTCTGGAGAATCCTGCGGCCGTTCTCGAGTCGTTCGCCTACTTTCTTTTGGCAGTAGACGGCGTAATCCATTTTGGGCCGCCTGAATCCCAATACTCCCCCCATCATTGACAAATGCGAAGACACCCAATTTTTGTTGGGGAGCCATAATCATGGATGAGTGAAACCCCAGCCACAAGCCATTGTGGTCTGCGACTTTGTGCCCGTACCATTCATTTTGATTGTCGAGCATAAAGCCTAAACCCATACTGGGTAGATGATCATCCAGCTGAAACTGAGGGCTAAGCATTTGCTCTAGGCTCGATGGTTTGATGAGACCACCCCCATCTGTTGAGATAGCTCCTAAAAATTTGCTGAAATCCTGCGCTGTTGTAAATAATGATCCATCAGCCAAGGTGATAATGTCGAAGTCCCAAACCGGCCGGATATCTCCTAAAATCTTGGCATATCCGGTTGCCTGATTGGTTTGAACCCGCTCTGTCCGTACAAAATCTGACCGATCCATTCCTAAAGGCTGAAAAATCATTTGGCGGATCGCTTGAGGGAATGGCATGCCGGTCACATCGGCAATGATTTGACCCAGCGTAGCGAATCCATGGTTGGCATAAGACCAAGCTTCTCCGGGTGAACGATCTGGTCGTAGTTCCCCACGATATAGGTTGCTTAGTGGTGGCAACGATCTGTTTCTTAGCCCAACGCCAAAAAAGGTATTGGGTGGCAAATAGCCTAGCAGAGGAGCAAATTCACCAACTCCGGCCGTATGCGTTAGCAAATGGCGAATTGTAAGCGGAGGGTCACTGGCCCTAAATTTTCGAATTCTAAAACTTGTGAGGTGTTTTTCAGCAGGGTCGTCTAGGTTGATTTTCCCTTGTTCAACCAGCTGAATAATTGCAATGGCGGTAAATATTTTAGAAACAGATGCGATGCGAAAAACGGTATCCGGGGTGACAGGCTCATTTTTTATCAGATTAGATTCGCCATAGCCGCGTACAAAGGCGAGTTTGCCATCTTTAACAATGCCAAAAACCATGCCTGGGGCATGAGTTCTTCCCATTAGGCTGACATTGTTTTTATCAATCGCGTCGACAACAGATGGATCGATTTCCATTTATCTCCTGCACGGTAGAGCTGTGATTGGATAGGCAAGTATAGCAAGCTTCGTTCAAACTATGAGAAATAGTTGATGAGAAAGATAGCAGAAGGAGAAGAAGTGGCAAATATTGAGCAGAACGCATGAGTCTGGCTAGAACTCAGCTGATCTATATGCTATTTTTTGCACTTGGCAACCGGCATCCTGCATAATTCCATATACTTTTTAAGCAATGGAAACATCATGAAAGAGATCCCAGTCATTATTTTCGGTGTTGGTGGCGTCGGCCGCACCTTGATTCAGCAGATTATTGATTCACGTAGTGCAATCGCAAACAATAATTCAATTACGTTTAAAGTGGTTGCTTTAGCCGACAGTCGGCAATGGTTTTTTGTCCCTGAGGGCTTGAGCGATAGTGAACTTGCCACGGCGATAGAGCGCAAGGCGGCCGGAAATCCATTAGGGGGCAGTGAACGGCCCGCAGCTGATAAGATGATTAGCATGGTTACGGCAGCGGATATTAAAAACGGTATCGTTGTTGATGTTACTGCGGTTGAAGGGATGGAGCCTGCCATCGATTTGGCTTTAGCCAATGGGTTTGGTATCGCTTTAGCGAATAAGAAACCACACGCTGGCCCTTGGGAAAGTGCCCAAAAATATTATCAGAACGGTGCGGTGCGGCATGAATCAACCGTCGGGGGGGGCGAGCCGATTATCGCCTCGCTCCGCTATCTGAGCGATATTAATGACACTTTTTACAGCTGTGAAGGTCAGCTAAGCGGTACGTTAGGCTTTATGTGCCGTGAGCTTGAAAACGGCCGGCCGTTTTCGGCCGCTCTGGGTGCTGCGATGGAACTGGGCTATACAGAACCGGACCCACGTGATGATTTGAGCGGTGAAGATGTTATGCGGAAGGTCTTGATTATGGGCCGAATGGCCGGATGGCGTTTAGAACAATCAGATTTTGAGGTTGAGTCTTTATACGATGCGGATATGGCTGATTGCTCTGTGCCAGAGTTTATTGCTAAAGCTGCCCAAATGGATGAGAAATTGGCTAAACGTTTTGCCGATGCAAAGGCGGCCGGAAAAGTGTTACGCTATATCGGCCGAGTCACAGAAACGGGTGGAAAAGTTGGCCTGATGGAACTCGATGCCAATAGTCCGATGGCGAACTTAAAATACATTCAGTTTCATACTAAACTTTATAACGAAGAGCCGCTCATGATCATTGGAGCTGGAGCGGGTCTAGAAATGACCGCTGGCGGTGTTCTGGGCGATATGATATCGCTTGCGCGAGAAGCACTTTAGGCGAATTTTATTGTATGGGCCGATGTCAGGCCTGACTTTTCTCTAAAAATTTGAAGAGAGGAGATTGTTCTGACCTCGTCGACCTTTACCCAAGTCAAACAACCATGACAGAAGAAAATAAACCAACATCAAACTTTATAACCAATATTATCGATGAGCATAATGAGGCGGGGCGCTTTGAGAATCGGGTGCATACTCGTTTTCCGCCAGAGCCGAACGGTTACTTGCACATTGGCCATGCCAAATCGATTTGCCTAAATTTTGGGTTAGCTCAACGCTATGGCGGTAAAACGAATCTCCGATTTGACGATACCAATCCAACCAAAGAAGAGGTTGAGTACGTTGATTCAATTCAAGACGATATTAAGTGGTTGGGTTTTGAACCTGATAGTGTTTTTTTCGCATCTGACTATTTTCACCAACTTTATGATTGGGCCGTTCAGCTAATAAAAGATGGTAAGGCTTATGTCGATGAGCTTTCGGCCGAAGAAATGCGTGAGTATCGTGGGACTTTAACTTCGCCGGGTAAAAATTCTCCTCATCGCGATCGGCCGATTGAAGAGAATCTGGAACTCTTTGCCAAAATGAAAGCGGGTGAATTCCCCAATGGGGCTATGGTGTTGCGGGCGAAAATCGATATGTCCTCACCCAATATTTCACTGCGCGATCCTGCTATGTACAGGATTCTGCATGCACATCATCACCGTACGGGCGATGAATGGTGCATTTATCCGATGTATGACTGGGCCCATGGGCAAAGCGACTCGATTGAGGGGGTTACTCATTCAGTTTGCACCCTTGAATTTGAAAACAACCGGCCGTTATATGATTGGTTCGTCAATGAATTAGACATCTATGCACCTCAGCAAATTGAGTTTGCTCGCTTAAATTTAAGCTACATGATGACCAGTAAGCGTAAACTCAAGCAGTTGGTCGATACGGGCGTAGTGAATGGGTGGGATGACCCACGTATGCCGACACTCTCTGGCATGCGGCGTAAAGGCTTCACACCGGAGTCGATCCGTAATTTCTGTGACAATATCGGGGTGGCACGCTCTAACGGTGTGGTCGAATATGCGATGCTTGAGCATGCACTGCGTGACGATCTAAATACGATCGCACCCCGAGCATTTGCGGTGCTTGATCCGCTAAAAGTGGTGATTACCAATTATCCAGAAGGACAGGTTGAAGAGATTGAAGTGCCGACCTATCCGCAGGATAAAGAAAACAGTGAAACGCATGTGATCCCTTTCTCACGTGAGCTTTATATCGATCGGTCTGATTTTATGGAAGAGCCTGTTCCAAAGTATCGTCGGCTCATCCCCGGCCGGGAAGTGCGTTTTATGCGCGCTTATTTGATCACCGCCAACGACGTGATTAAAGATGAAGATGGGAATATTACAGAATTGCACTGTACGTATGACCCGGCGACAACCGGTGGCAATGCGGTTGACGGCCGAAAAGTGAAAGGGACGATTCATTGGCTGTCTGCCCCTCACGCGGTGCCAGTCGAAATCCGCGACTATGAGCATTTATTCACGGCCGAAAATCCATTGGCTGTTGCTGAAGATGCGCCCGAAGGGACCGACTGGACGGCTAACGTTCGTGAAAACTCCCTTACTGTAAGCACCGCCTATGTTGAGCCAGATGTAGCAGAAGCAAAACCGGGTGAACGCTTCCAGTTTCAACGGCACGGTTATTACACCGTTGACCCCGACTCGACGCTGGAAAAACCTGTCTTCAACCGCACGATAGGCCTGCGTGACACTTGGGGTAAGTAATTTTCAAGATAGATATAAATCGAGAGACGAAGCTCTTTTGCCTCTCGATTTGTATTTCTTTATAGGTCTTTACCTTTTAGCTCGCGTCCCAGTTGTTTCCATAATTGCCGATACGCTTTTAGCCTTGCAGTCCCCGCTTTTTTGGCGGCCGTTGTATGGAAGCTTGCTACTGTTCTGTCTTGCCAGTCTATGCTTTGCCCCGCCTTAATAAAATCTTCTGTCGAATAGCTGGCGTTTTGTCGTACTAGCCGGTCAGGTATCCAATGAAAAGAGGCGGTAATCCCTATTTTGGTTAACTTGTCTGCATCCCATAAAACTTGTGATTCTAGCTTATCTAAAGGTTTTTCACGCCATAAACCAGCATGGACACGAATCGCATCAGCGACTGCGTCGATTTTTTTCTTTGGAAAGTTCGTTGTAGGTAAAAACACCTGTGCAAACATGGCTCCCAGCTCAGCATGTTTTGGCCCATTCTCATATTTCTTGACATCGTGTAGCCATGCAGCCGCTTCGACGATGTCGGCATCTGCCCCAGTTAGCTTGGCTAACTTTCGGGCCTGATTGACAACCGCCTTCACATGCTCCCAACGATAAATGAAAGCGGGTTTTTTCTTTCCAGTACGTTCCTTCGCTTCACGCATTGCCGCTTTTTTCATTTCATAGCGACAGGCTGGGCGCCACTCTTTCTTTTTTGTTTTTGCCATAGTTAACATAAAGCCTTTAGCTGCTAGCCATCAGCTTTATCGTATGATTTTATTGATTGCTACGCTGTAGGCGACGAGTCACCGATTATTTTCTATTGCCATGGGTAGTTGGTCGTATACATACTGAAGTAAAGCTCAACCATGCGTTTAAATACTGGGGCTGCTACTTCTGAACCCTCACCCGCATTCTCCATAATCACCGCAATAGCGATTTGCGGTGATTCAACCGTTACGCCATCTAAGCCGGTAAAAGGGGCGGCCGGTGCATAGCCGATGAACCATGCGTGTGGCAATGTGCCTGAATTCTGAGCTGTACCTGTTTTACCCGCAACCTGCATACCAAATTCACCAAATACATCAACAGCCGTGCCACTTCGATCATTGGCGACCTGCCACATCGCTTGTTGAACCGCCGCAAGTGATTCTGCACTGTAAGGCAGCGTGCCGGTTTCTTGGACCGGCAAAATTTCTTCGGGCGCGCCCCCCCCTTCGCCGATGCGATGCACCAAACGAGGGGTTAACAGCTTTCCACCATTTGCGATACCGGCCGCGATTCTAGCCATCTGTAATGGCGTTGTAGAGACATATCCCTGTCCGATGCCCATATTGACGGCATCACCCGGCACCCAGCCACCCTCGGCCGTATTTGTGAACTTCCAGTCAGGGTCAGGAATAATTCCGCCAGCTTCACCAACCCCAATGATTCCGGTCGGCGCATCTAAGCCAAACTTTCGAGCAACGGTGGGGAAAAGGAATGGATCAACCTTGTCCATTTCAAATGCGGCATCGTAAAAGCAGGTGTTACATGACACGACCAGCGCATGGCGTAAACTGATATTTCCGTGCCCTCGCTGCCCATATGAATAAATCCAATCGTACTTAATAAAGTCATCGCCTAAACGATTCCATGTGCCGATTGAGTTATATTGCGTCGAAGGTAAGTAAAGCCCACTTTCGATGGCCGCTTCAAAGGTTACAAGTTTAAAGATAGAGCCAGGCGGATATTGACCGGCCGTTGCGCGATTGACCAGCGGTCGGCCGGGGTCATCTAAGACCGCTTGCAGCCTTGCCCCGTTGTCTGGTCTGCTCGAATCAAACACAGATGGGTCATACGTTGGGAAATTCGCCATCGCTTTGATTTCGCCCGTATTGACATCCATCACAACCACAGCCCCTTTTGTTGCGGCCGGATGGGTATAAATCGCTTGGGCCAATGCTTCCTCAACCGCACGTTGATAGTCGATGTCTATCGTCGCATAAACCGGTCGGGCCTGTTTTGGCTCGATTTCTGCAATCGTGCTGATCGGTGATCCGTCTGGGCCGATAACGCGTAAAATGCCGCCTAACGTGCCGCTTAAATAGGGCTCACCCCACGCTTCTAAACCGGTTAAACCAACTCTAGCATCTGGGCTGTACCCTTGAGCCAAATAATCTTCAAACGCATACTCAGGTATCGCCCCCATGTATCCCACAATGTGTGGGGCCGCATTTTCATAAAAACGAGTGAGGCGTTCATCCGCTTGTAGCCCAGCTTCAAAATAAGGACGGAGTGACTCATAAATCGGCTCGACTTCCGCTCTGGACACATCGCCCAAGGGCACATACCAATCAGGTTTTGCATCCGCATATTTTTCACGAATTTCGTCTGGGGTGAGGTTTAAAATAGGAGAGAGTGTGGCCAATAAGCCTGCTTCATCTGTAATCTCCCCTGGAATAACCCCAAGGGTTAGAGCTTTGCCCTGAAAAGAGAGCGATACACCATTGATGTCACGCACACTGGCGCGTGACGGGCTTTTATATTGGAATGTAAGCGTATTTCCACCGGCCAACTCTGGCATGACGAGCCCTTCATGCCAAATAATCCCCCAGCGTCCCTCGTTGAATACGAGTTCAACTAAATGATTCCGCACGACGTTGCCGACTACGGCCGTCTGCCACACGACTTCGACCTCAACTGTAGAGCGATTCCCCTCTTGCAAAACGCCAACCGGCCGGGTTGAAATGGTGAGCACTCTCGCGGTATCCAGGGCAGCTTGGTAGCTATTTACAAACTGATCACTCCCGACTAGCCCTTGGCTTTGTGGTGAAAGTAGACTGTACATGCCGAGCAAATCATCTCGTTCCCATGCCTTGTAATAGGTATTGGCAACTTCGGCCGCACCGCCGGGGACTGGGGTGGCGGTCGGGATGATGGCGGTTGACAGAGGAGTTAGTGTGACCACTTCGCGTGAGTCTTGGATAATGGGTACAGCCAGATTGCTTCCACAGGCGACTGTGCTTAGACCCAGCAGGGCGATTGTTATGAAAAGGATAGCTATTTTCCGCATGGAGAGATTATAGCAGGGAGGCTGTATGTAGGCGTATTTTTTAATTCGCGTTTTTGAGAAGGCTATTCGCCTGAAAGTATGTGTCGAATAGCGTCCGTGTAGCGCTCATCTTGTCCAGCTCTATCAAACGCTTGAAACGATGCAACCTGAGAGCCGTTTTGCAAATGTAAAACGCCCAGCATATACCAAGCGGCCGGTAAATCGAGTCCGCCTGAAATCGCTTTTTCATAATAGGCAATCGCTTGGGCGGTATCTCCACGCTCTTGATAATGAATCGCCTGCCCGATCAGGGCATCCCGTTCGAGTTTAAGCATACCAGCGTTGCTAAAGGTCCCGGCTTCGTCCTCATCATCACCAAAAAGCTCATTGGCCAGATCTTCTTGAGCTTGGCTAAAACCACGGTCGGCCGGAGATTTAGACAGGTCGCCCGTTTGGCTTTTGGCTTCAGCACCTGACGACTCTAAGATGGTTGCCATTTGGCGCACGGCCGAAAACATGCTGTTTTGCTCATCATCTGTGCGATTTGGTTCAACGGGGGTAATTTCATCGTCGTCATCTTCTGGAAGATCAAAAGCTGCGGCCCCTTTTTGGATCAGTTCAATCGCGGCCGGTACATCAGGGTTATCAGGCTCAAGCCGACCTGCGGCCGCACAGATTTTTAGTGCACTTTCTTTTTGACCCCGTGAGCTCAAAATACGGGCAATCGCTAAGTATTCGCGTACGGTGGCGCGTGTATTTTGCTGCCTCTGAAAAGCGAGTGCCAAGCGTTGGTGAGCGCCTAGCAAGTCAGCGTCCAAACGAATAGCGCGTTCCCAATTAGAAATCGCACTTTCTGTATCCTGCTGCTTGAAATAAAATTCTCCGATAGCCATGTAGGTTCGGGCTGCATCACCCAATCTGCCTAAACGCTCTTGGATGTCAGTTACTCGCTGTAAGTATTCAATTTTTTTAGACGATGTGCGTACCGCTAGTTTGTAACAGTCCAATGCCCGATCGTACTGTTTACGCCCCATGCAGGCCTCTGCCAGCCCGACATAGGCTTCCGGCCGATCTTTAAATTCACTTAATGCGGCCCGGAAAGCACGAATTGCATCGTTCCATCGTTCTTGAGCATTAAGTTGTTCACCTATCTTGACTGCTTTTTGGTATTTTTGTATGTCTTGAGCCATTGGCTATCTTTTGTTATAAGGCTTGAATACTGAAAAACTAAACATATAGCAATGTTTTTCCAGAGGCAAGTATGAATTTGATTAAGATGTAAAGATTTTACAGTAAATTGCACCTTAAATTTTAAGGGTACAAACATTTAGCATAGCAGTTTGTACCTATACAAATTACAATGCTAGGAAAGAAGTGCTAATAATCGATTAGTTGGCACTCAAAAGGTACGCTTAAAAAATGTCTCAACTTTCTGACCGCCATCTATTCACCGCTATAACTCCTGAAATTCTCTGGTCTAAAATTGATCAACAGCACCGATTGCTGTTGCCACGGGTTTTACAGCAGTCGGCCTTTGGCCATTATTACGAATCGACTGGAGAGCATTTCGGTTTTCATATGCAAACACCATGGGACGCACTACCGGCCGGAGAATGGAAGGTGTTGGTTGATGTGAAGGAACAGGTCCCAGCCCAGAAAGTTACTTATCAAGTAAATGTGAGTTTGGGACAGACGCAACTATATTCTGGTGATTTAACAGTTTATCTTGCCGCTGTGGAAAATGATACGGCTATTACGATCTCAGTTGATGGAAAACCAGAGTGGGGCCTTGCAGCCTATTCGGATGATTTAATTGAAACGATATTGCGGTCGCTGATTCGGGAGAGTTGGGATGCGGTGCATCGTTTGTTGAATGAAGATTCAGATGCCGGTGCAAATACACATGGTGAGGGTGATCAATTGGTTAATCACATGGATCCATTGGCACTGGCGGCCGGGGTCTTTTCGGCCGGGATGGCGTTGGGCTTGTGGCTGTGGCGGCGCAAGCGTAAGGATGAGAATAGTTCGTAAACTAGGGCATTTACCATTTGTAAACGCCCTAGCTGATTAGCCGCAGGGTGCGGGGAAGATCAATGTAAAATCGCGAGATTGGCCACTACTTGCCACAACACGGCCGACTACGCCTACATTACCACCTCCAGACCCTTGGTACTTGTAGACCATGCTGTCTGATGTTGGACCACCCACTTGTACTCCATCGATAAAATAAGTGTAGATTCCACTATTTCCTTGACCTGCCATAAATAGCTCTTGTTCCCAACTCCCAGAATTACAGCTTGAATTGCCAGGCAGGTCCCAAAAGTCAAAAGTTAATCCAGTAATCTCTGTACTGCCGGGAATAGGTGTAACCCCAACAATTGGCGTTGATGAGACAGGTGTAGCTTGAACTGTACTAATTGGTAAATCTGAAACTCGGCCGTTATAAGTCATTCGATTAGTAGCTACCCATCCTTTGCGATTCTCAAATTCAATATGCAGCCATGAGTTATTTGCTGAACGACCAATAACTTCAACCGTTTCACCAGAGTCGATAAATCGAAATTGCTCGTAGTTTTCACCGGGTCCAGCAAAAAGTGTTATGGGTTGGGCCACGCGTGCAGTTTCTGTTGCAGGAGTAGGGGTCCTTGTTGGTGTTTTTGTATGGGTTGGCGTACTTGTTGAAGTCTTCGTCACTATGGGCGTTGCCGTTTGTGTACGTGTAGCTGTTGGGCTACTCGCTGGGGCTTTTGTTGAGGTCGCGCTAACGGCTACTTTTGTGGAAGTTGGCTTTATTGTAGCTGATGGCTTGATTTGAACAGTTGTTGATGCAGGTATTGATGTGTTAGTTGCTTCAGGTGTTTGGGTCGAAATATCATCAGGAATTAGTGCAATAGCTGTTTGTGTAATTGAAGCTTCGGATGGGCCATTGCCTCCATTGAAAAAACCATCACTAAAGAACCAGCCGAATAAAATGAGCAAAATAAGTGCACCGACCACGCTACCAACCCACCTCGCTTTGCGGCGCAATTCTTGTCGCTCAATCAGCCCCTTCGCCTTTTCTACCACCTTGTTCCGATCTTCATATGATGGGTCAAAATCATAAAGCGTTTGCCAAAGTGCCAAGGCGACAGCGGGCTGTTCATTAGAAACCGCTGTTGTAGCCTCGCTGTACAATCCTTCTTTGATGTTGTGTCGCAGGTTGCGTTCATCCCCAAATGGAAGCCCCTCTTTTTGGGTTTCTATTTGTTGCCAAATTTCTAAGGCTGGCTCATATTCACGAGCAACCACATGAGCTTCGGCCGTTTCATATTGTTGACGAAGATACGCTAACTTTTGTTCATCTGCTAGTCCTTGTTTAGCCTGAGCTTCTAATTTACTACTGCCCGCATATCCTTTTGCCCTATCGTTTAATTGAGCAATTGAGGTCAAGCAATCAGCATAATTTTTCGAGGCTAACTGTTTCTGACAGCGTTCGTAAAGTTGATCAACTAATTTTTGACGATAATCTGCTAACTCGCTTTCCTGATAGTTCGGATTTTTGTTTTTGATTTGGTCGATCTGATCAATCGCATCGGCAAACTCTTTCGCTTTTTCTAATGCTTTTGCCTTTGATAGTAAACCGGCTAGCTCTGAAAAATGTTTAAGGGATACTAATCGGGTGCTTACATCCTCATAGCCACTATCTTTTGCAGATAGCTCTTCAAATGTACTTAAAGCGGCATCCCACTCTTCTTGCTGACTGTACTCAACCCCTTTGTTATAAAGTTGGCGAAGTGTGTTTTGATGATCAACATGATTCTGCGCCTTTTGACGTATTTGCTTTGGATCAGCATAGTTCGAATCTTTTTGCTTGATCACGTCAAGTTTATCTAATGCCGCTTGATATTCTTCATCATTAAAATACGCTACTGCTTCGTCATATTGCTGCTGCAAGGTTCGCTTATCTTCATCGGATATCCCCTTTAAAGCCATATCGCGCAGCTTTTCCACATCGAATTCAGGATCTACCTGATTTAAACTCTCTAATGTTGCGAGAGCCGTTACAAAATCTTTTTCTTCAATTTTGTTTTTGGCACGTGTAAGTAGGTTTAGCAAACTTACTTGATGATCAGCTTGCTCTCGATATAAAGGAACTTCTTTAAACTTTAGTGGTAGTTGGTCTAAAATTTCTTTTGCTTTATGCCAATCTTGCTGTTCAACAAATTGAATAGCTTCTTGATATCGGCTGTTGGCTTGAGAGAACTCATCTGCAACCCCTTTCAATGCGACAATAAATTTCTCTGCAGACTCATAACGTTCTTCTGGTTTATATTGAAATGCCTTGAGTAATACATCATTTAAGTTGGCCGGTAATTCTGCATTTGCCTCTGAAGGTGGGAGTGGCAAAGCTTCTTCGTTAGCAATATCGAGGATTAATCCAGCATCACGACCGTGATAAGGAAGCCGACCTGTCAGCATTTCATAAATCATCACCCCAAAGGCATAAATATCGGTTAAACGATCCCCCTCCGTTTTTTCAAGTAATTGCTCAGGCGACATATATGGAATAGTGCCGCTAAAGTTTTTGCGAACATCGGCCGAAAGCATTGACTGCCCGACATTGTTAAATTCGATATGCGCCAATCCGAAATCGGTTAGGTAAGGGGTTTGATTTGTATCGATAAGAATATTGCTGGGTTTAATATCCCGATGAATTACCCCTTGTTGATGAGCGTAATCTAGTGCATTTCCGACCTGCTCAATCATAGTCAGCGTGTCAGAATCAAGCGTCAGGCGCCGATACTTCGCTTGATTAATCTGCTTTTCTAACGTCTCTCCTTTGATATATTCAAGCACGATGATCGGCGTATCATCTTCTTTTAAACTTGCAATATCATAAACTTGAACGATATTGGGGTGGTTCAGTTGGGCTGCTGTTAATGCTTCATCTTCTAGTGTTGCATTTTCATTGGTCAGTACTTTGATCGCTACTTCCCGCTTGAGCTGCGTGTCTTGGCAACGATAAACCTCAGCAAATCCACCAAATCCGATAGGTTCATTGACTCTATAACGCCCAGCGATCAAATTACCTGCGTCAAACTGATATTCATGCTCTAGCTCCGCTTGCATTCTCCGTTGAGAGTCAGTTGTGTTTTTGTTTTGGCTACTATTATCTGTCATGATGCTCTCCTAATTTTCTGATGTCTGCCACCAATCTACATTTAAAGTAGGTCTGGCTTTGTCTGCTTGCTCAATTAATTTGCTTATCAATCCATGCCTTTGACAATAACCTACCAGCTCTCGAGCCATCTCTGTTCGTTTATTAGTGAAGTCATCATCGTAAGGTAGTCCCAGATTCAGTATCAGCTGTTTTAGCTCTGGAAGGTTAAAATGTTTGATTAAGGCCTGCTGTAATTTTGCAGGATCAACAGCTTGATGTTTTTCATTACCAAAATAGCTGTCAAGATCTTGGGTTATTGTTTCTAATTCAAGAGAATTCGAGTGAGCCAGATTGCGACCAAGTGCGTCTGAAGCAAGGCGGAAACCAACATAAGGACGGGTTATCTCAGGTAAGTAACGGCCGCGCGCACTAATTCGTCCGTTCTGATGTTCATTGTGATATGAGCCACCACGAATGACGCGATGAGTCTCCCCGTAGTGTTTGCTTTTGTGTTGGCTGTTTTTGTAAAGTTGATACCAACTATCGGTCCATTCCCATACATTGCCGATAAAATCAATAACCCCGTAAATGTTTTCTTGATGCTTTTCATATTCAGTAACGGGTGTAGTCGCTGAGTGTCCGCTTTCTTTGGTGTTACATCGGTAAGTCTTCCATTTATCTCCCCAAGGATACTGGCGGGAGTCTTTATTCCCGCGAGCTGCTTTTTCCCACTCTTTTTCCGTAGGTAACCGGAATAATTGGTTTTCTTGTGCAGACACCCAATTGCAATAGTCTTTAGCATCCTCGAAGCTGACACAAACAACAGGATGATTTTCTTGAAGAACTAATTTGCCCTGGTTTAGCCAATGGCTTGGTTTACGATGCCCAGTGTCATCAACAAACAATTTGTATTCTCTATTTGTAACTGGATATCGGCTTATATAAAACGTATCAAGGTATTCATCACGTTGTGGCATTTCATTTTGATTAGCAACGTGGTCATTTAGGCTACTACCCATGGAAAAACGCCCTGCTGGGATTTCAACTAGATCGATGCGAATAGGCGGAAGAGTCATCTCTTATCCTTATATATTTTGGTGTGCGAAAAACTAAATTTAGTAGTTTACTTCCAGCTCAGTAGGGTTGTTCAATATCTAATTGCAGGTTTTTGCCCGATACGAATTTCTACGGCGCAAGCTTGATAGTACGACTTCCAATAATTTTAGTTAAAAATATGTAATGCGCCAGAGTAATTCTAGGCAATTTATAAATCAATGGAGCTGTTTGATTTAAGCCAAGCTGGCAATCAAGCCTTGTAAATTTTTTCGCGCTGTCGCTTCATATTTTTCATAAAAATAACCGGTCTGATAAATTTTTTCCCGATCTAAAAAGCCTTGCATAATGGCTGACCTACCCGCCCGATACGACTCCTCTTCAACCCAGCTATATTCGGCCCGAATCTCTTTTTCATAGCGCTGAAAGCGATCTTCATCTGCGCCTAGAATCGTTAAATCGATATCGACCAGTAAACGCCCGTCGGCCGATTGCGAAATGTCTCGGTGCTGCGTGTCAAGAATTAGATGTTGAACCACTGCGATTTCACTATTGGGTAGCCCGGCTCGTGAGAGTGCTGTATCTGCAAAGATCGCACTGTCCTGCTCATTTTTGCCACCGCTCGCTTTAGGGTCATAAACCACATCATGATAAAAAATTGCAAGTTCAAGCGGCAGTCGGTTGTGGACAAGGTCGGCCGCTTCATCGAGTTTGTTAAAACAGTCTGTAATATGCTCTAAGTTATGGTAAGCACGTTGTGGTTCACTGTAGAGTGCTTCGAGCTGTTGCCAGAGCAGGTCGGCGGTTTCGTCAGTAAAAAAGTAGCTTGTAAGCTCAAACCATCTGTTTTTAACTTTTTCAAAAGTCATATTTTTCCCTATTATGCTTGACTGCGTTAGCTAAGCCGTTGGCTGCATATAAAAGTAGATCGTCAGCAGAATAACAACAATTGTTACGACCACGCCCCCTTCTGGACCAAACAGCCCACCCGTAATCCAATCAGGGCCCGTTTCCATTAAATCAAATAAAACCGAATCGGGGCCGCCAAACGAGCTCCCGCTGACCTCAAATCCTAGAATATGCCCCATTGTCCAATTCCACGTCGTATGAATACCACAGGCACCCCAAAGGCCACCTTCTTTGAGCGCGTACACGGCGAAAAACACCCCGGCTAAAAACAGATTCAGCATAGCGATGATACTTAGATTGTCATTCAGCAAGTGCAGGGCTGCGAAGACGAGAGAGCTCACAATGATGCTGGCCCAAATCGAATAGCGTCGGGCTAAGATCGGGAGTAAAAAGCCGCGTACGAGCACCTCTTCGGCCGCACCCTGTACAACAAATCCCAAAAATAGATACCCTACGCCGATAAGCAATGTTGTGGATATTCCGTCAAACGGCCGTTCCCAAGTCACCATCCCCATGAGGGCTAAGATTCCAGTGACCAGCAATAAGAGAGCCATGCCTATTAGCAATCCTTTCACATATTTCCAAAGTGCTCCACTCCGCTCAAAGCCAATTGTATAAAACGGCCGACGCTCCATGAGCCATAGCCATAGCCAAACGGCAAAATACATGCCGATGAATGAGAAGAAGAGAATCGCAAAGGCTAGTCCCGGACTTTTAGGCGATGTGATTACATCTTCTAAAGAAAACGGATCAGTTTCTAAGCCTGAACTGAAGATGAGATAGAAAATAACCGGCAGCAGAAAGAGGGCTGAAACCACAAAAATATTGATGCCGATATAGACGAAAACAAGCGGCTCGTAGAGCCATTTTAGTTTTGACTGCCCCCGCACGTTGGCGGTTCGAGCGAGTTGAATGAGGTTTGAATTTTCCATAAGAATTGCTGTCTCTGGCTGAATAATGACCATCTTAATTGCCGATCACTGTGATAGGCACAAGCATAGACCAATCTGGAGAAACAAAAAAGCCCTCCGAAACTTACATGTTTCAGAGGGCTTTTTCTTTTTACGATTGAATCGCGATTAGTCTAGATCAAAACGATCAAGATTCATCACTTTATCCCACGCGGCTACGAAGTCATTCACAAACGACTTTTGCGAGTCGTCGCATGCGTAAACCTCTGCAATCGCACGTAGCTGTGAGTTTGACCCAAAGATCAGGTCCACACGGGTGCCGGTCCATTTGATTTTGCCCGTTTTACGGTCACGTCCTTCAAACACTTCCTCATCTTCGGTGGTTGGGAACCAAGCTGTGCTCATATCGAGCAGATTCACAAAAAAGTCTGTAGTGAGTGATTCCGGCCGGTCAGTCAAAACACCATGGGCCGCTTTGCCAGAATTAGCGTTCATTGCCCGCATACCGCCAACGAGGGCTGTCATCTCAGGGGCAGTTAGTGTCAACAGCTGTGCCCGGTCGATTAGTAATTCCTCGGTTGAAACAGAAAACTTCGTTTTGAGGTAGTTGCGGAAACCATCGGCAACTGGCTCGAGTACCGCGAATGACTCAACATCAGTTTGTTCTGCTGAAGCATCCATACGGCCGGGAGTGAATGGGACAGTCACATCGTGACCCGCGTTCTTAGCCGCTTGCTCAACAGCCACACAGCCACCTAAAACAATTACGTCAGCGAGTGAAACTTGCTTGCCACCAGATTGGGCCGCGTTGAACTCACCCTGAATCGTCTCCAGTGTTTCGAGTACAGATGCCAACTGAGTTGGATCGTTCACTTCCCAATCTTTCTGAGGGGCCAAGCGCACACGTGCACCATTGGCACCACCCCGTTTGTCAGAACCACGGAAGGTTCCGGCCGAAGCCCACGCAGTTGAAACGAGTTCAGGGATCGAACGGCCGCTTGCGATAATCTTGCTTTTTAAATCAGCAATATCTTGAGCGTTGATCACTTCACCCGCGGCCGCAGGGATCGGATCTTGCCAGATTAACTCTTCTGCTGGGACGTCTGGACCTAAGTAACGTGAGATTGGCCCCATGTCACGGTGGGTCAGCTTGTACCAAGCGCGTGCAAACGCATCAGCAAACTCTTCAGGGTTTGCCTGATAGCGGCGTGAGATCGGTTCATAGATCGGATCGTAACGCATCGCCATGTCGGCCGTGGTCATCATCGGCCGGTGCATTTTCGATGGGTCGTGTGCGTCAACCACCATATCTTGTGGTTCAACGTCTACTGCGAGCCACTGGTGTGCACCAGCAGGGCTCTTAGACAGTTCCCACTCATATTTGAACAAGACGTTTAGGTAGCCCATGTCCCATGTGGTTGGGTTAGCTTTCCAAGCCCCTTCAATCCCACTACCAATCTGGTCCCCTGCGATACCACTGCCGTGGCTGCTCTTCCAGCCCAAGCCCATTTCTTGAATGCTGGCACCTTCTGGTTCAGGGCCGACAAGCGCTGCATCACCTGCACCATGTGCCTTACCGAAGGTGTGACCACCTGCGACTAGTGCAACCGTCTCTGCGTCGTCCATCGCCATGCGGGCAAACGTTTCGCGAATGTCACGGCCGGAAGCGACCGGATCCGGATTGCCATCTGGCCCTTCTGGATTCACATAGATAAGACCCATCTGGACGGCCGCTAGTGGGTTTTCAAGATCTCTGTCGCCCGAGTACCGCTTGTTATCAAGCCAAACATCTTCAGCACCCCAATAGATATCTTCTTCTGGTTCCCAGATGTCTTCACGACCACCTGCGAAACCGAAGGTTTTGAATCCCATCGATTCTAAGGCAACGTTTCCGGTGAGGATCATTAAATCAGCCCAAGAGAGTTTACGGCCGTATTTTTGTTTGATTGGCCAGAGCAACCGACGGGCTTTGTCGAGATTAACGTTGTCGGGCCAGCTGTTTAGTGGTGCGAAGCGTTGTGTACCTGATCCACCCCCACCACGGCCGTCTCCGGTCCGATAGGTGCCTGCGCTATGCCATGCCATCCGAATAAAAAGAGGACCATAATGGCCATAGTCAGCCGGCCACCAATCTTGAGAATCGGTCATAAGGTCATGCAGATCTTTTTTAACCGCATCTAAATCAAGGCTCTTAAACGCTTCCGCGTAATTAAACGCCTCGCCCATCGGGTCCGACAGGCTAGAATTTTGATGAAGCATTTTCAGGTTTAACTGATTCGGCCACCAGTCACGGTCTGATCTGGTGCCAACTTGTGTATTCGAACCGCCCATCATCGGGCATTTGCTTTCGCTAGTCATATATCCTCTATTTTTGATTCAAATTAATTTTTATAACCATGTTCTATTTACAAATATGTTGCTGTTTTGAATTGAAATTGATGAAAAAGGGGTTGTATATAGAAACTTTTCGGGACACATTTACCCGATTTCTTTGAACAGTTTTCGATTAGGTTTAGCTTGACGGGGGTGGGCATTGTGAACAAACAACGTCATATTCAACGCGCATATCGTAGACGACGAGACCTCCTGGCAATTTTTCGGGTGGCTTAGGCGTTGTTTTTGGATTGTGCTTAACATCAAAGATTGTGCCGCAAACGCGACAAATGGCGTGGTCATGTAGGTCTTTTGTGCCTTCGACCCGTAAGCGGCCGTCAACTTCAGAAAGCTTTCTGATCAAACCAGCTTTTGCGAAGGTGCTCAACGTACCGTAGACTGTTGAAAGTGAAAGGGATGGGTGGCTCTCACTCAGCTCTTGGTAGATTTCTTCAGCACTTGGATGATTGCTGTTTCTTTCGACCGCATTAAGAATGGTGATACGAGGCCCTGTAACCTTGAGACCCGCTTGTCGAAGTCGATCAGCTTGTTCTGTAACAGACACTAAGGTTTCTCCCAAATCGGAATAATTCCGATTTGATAAACAATATCAATTCAGAAAAAATACTATCATCGTTCATTTTCTACGGCAACCCGGTTCGAATTTTCTAATCTAATGCCATTAAAAATAGACGATGAGTCTTATGTGTATGGGACTTTCTTTTGCAAAGGGTACTGAGCTTGTCAAAGTGTGTTTTTGCAGTTTTAGAAAACCCTGAAGCGAAAACAGTAGTCACTACGATAAAAAAGGATGTAAAAATGAAAGTGGATCAACTTAGAGAAATATATGGTGAGCCTTCAAAGCCTGCGACCAAAAAATTGCTTCCCTATATGACTGACTGGGTGCAAGCCTTTATCCAAAGCTCACCGATCGCGGTTCTATCAACGGCCGACAATGAAGGTAATTGCGATGCTTCGCCCAGAGGAGGCAAGCCAGGATTTATCAAAGTGCTGGATGAAAAGAGGCTGCTTATCCCTGATATTAAAGGCAATCGATTGTTTGATAGCTACACCAACGTCAGTGAAAACCCTAAAGCCGGATTGTTATTTATGATTCCAGGCTTCGATTACACGGCCCGAGTAAACGGCCGGGTGCGGCTCGTTGAAAAAGAAGAGTTAGATCAGATGGGAGTTGACGGTGAAGTCTTTGATCCTGACGAAGGGGCGATTACGTTGCAGGCGCTCCTGATGGATGTAGACATCGCTTATGGTCACTGTCCGCGCGCGCTCAAATTCGGCCGGGTATGGGACATTGAACAAATTGTGCACAATCGTGCAAATCCTCCCAAATCGATTTTTGGTTAGATAATCTAAGGACAAAAAACGGGGTGACGAAACTAACCGCCACCCCGTATTCTTACTTTCTAGAATGGATCAAGACTTGTGCCTAATCTCTCAAAGCTTTATGTACAACGGCCGCTAAGACACCGCCCGTAATAGGGGCAAGAATATAAATCCAAAGTTGAGACCAAGGATAAACGTCGTAGCTGAGAATCGCAGGGCCAATTGTCCGTGCTGGATTAAATGATCCGCCAGTTAAGCTTCCACCGACAAAAATTAAGGCGGAAAGCATTAATCCAATCGCTACAGGGGCCATATTTCCATCTTTACCTTCTTTGCCTGAAAAAGCGGTATGGAAAATCGTGCTGACCAACAGGAATGTGAGGATGACTTCAACGAGAAAACCTTGCACCCAGCTGATTTCAAATCCATTGGGGTCATTTGCTAAAACAGTATTCCCTAAATCGGCCGCTTGTTCTGGAAAGCCGATAATTATGGCCAACATCAAAGCACCTAATACACCACCTAAAAGCTGAGCAACGATATAGCCTATAGCTGTCGTTCCATCTATCTTGCCAGCTGATGCCAAGCCGACAGTGACGGCCGGATTAATATGCATGCCGGAAATATCACCAAATGAATAGATTAGGGCCAACACTGTAAAGCCAAATGCAAGTGCGACCCCCACCACATTAACTGTGATCGCAGCAGCGCCAGCACCGATAAGAACCAGTGTAAATGTGCCCAGTAATTCTGCTAATAGTTTCTTTGTATCCATGTAAGTCTAAATCTCAATATCCCTATGCATCGGTTAAAATTTGAAGACACGGGTACATTTATAAACGCAAAATGCAGGGAAAAGTTGCATATTTAGGAGATAAAGGTCGTTTCAAAATCTAGAATTTTGTTTGACGTGTGACGTTGGGCTTTTATAAACGCAACACGCCACACGTCTGAACATCATGCCGTTTGACTTAGGACTTACGCACCGGGAGACTTTGGCGTGAGCTCAATTGAACGTCTGTTGAAAGGTAAGGCGGCATGAAAAACGGTGGCTGAGCTTGTTGAAGCCACCGTTTTGCGTAAGCCCTACTGACTGATTGATTGAAATTTAATTGTCATTCAGAATTTCAACTCGGCCAGTCATGCCCTGCCTGACTACAAAATCGCCTGAATCAAACTTGATTACAACTGGGAACACCGCTGCATCTCCAACCGTTCCATTTGCGGCTAAATCGATGCGAGTTACTGTCCCCATAATCGGGTCATTTGGATAGGTTTTAAGCGTCATGCGTGCTTCTTGTCCAATCGTGATTTGGTTTAAATCCCGCTCACTTAGATTGGTCGTGATAAATTCAAGTCCGGCCGTGTCGACCAAAGTCACAATCGGTGAACCTGCTCCCACCGTGCCACCGGGTGACACATCAACCGACTGAATCGTGCCATCCCAAGGTGCTACGATTTGGGCTTTATCAAGCGCATTTTCAGCCTGAGTCAATGCAAACTGCTCCTGTTCCAGCGTTAATTTAGCTTGGGCCACATTGAGTTCAGCCGTTGCTAGTTCAGCTTCGGTCGGCCCTTTTAAAGCCCGCGCCAGTTCTTGTTGTGCACCTACTAGCTGAGCTTCAACATTAACGGCCGAATTGCCTGAATTCTGAGCCGCTTGCACACTCCAGTTCGCCCGAGCGATCTGCAGCTGCTCTTTCGCATTTTGTAGCCTGGCCGTTGCCCCTTCACGATCCTGCTTGATCCGCTCCGCCCAAGTAATACTTGAACACTGCTTGATGCCATTGATCGTTTCGCAAACTTTATCGTGATACTGCGTTTCCCATTCACGTCCCTCTGAAAAAGCATTGTCGTATGCTTCTTGCGCATTGGCGACTTCACGTTGGGCCTGCTGAATTTGCACATTGGCTGAGGTTAAACTGCTGCCGGAAGCTGCATCCTGTGTTTTTGCGTTTTTTAGGCTCGTTTCGGCCGACATAATATTCGCTTCTGCAATCGCGATTGTGCTTTCATCCGGTTCCCATGTCTTTAGCTTTTCAAGTTCTGCTTCGCGTTGCAGCAGGGTGTTTTGGGCCGATGTGAGCCGCAGTTGCGCAGAAGTGACCGCTTCTTGTAGCGAGACATCATCGAGTGTCGCGATTACATCTCCGGCCGAAACTTCGTCGCCTACTTGGACGTTTACGCTTAAAAGCTTGCCTGACGTTTCAAATGTGAGTGGGAGTGGCGGGCGGCCGTTCCGAATCTGCCCATCTGCCAAAACTGTCAAACGTGGCTGGTCTTGCCGAACCGGCTCTACTGCCTCAGCCTCAGATTCGGCTTCATCAACCGCACTAGGTTCAACAACCGCTTCTGCGGGTGCAGATTCCGGTTCTGGATTATTGTTAGCGCAACCCAGCAAAAATAATGCCAGTGCGCTGATAAACATTGTTCTAAAAATCGTTTTTACATTCATAATCTTTTTTTAGCTGTCAGCTATCCGTAAACAGCTATCAGCAAATGACTTGAAGCCAAAAGCTGATGGCTGTTTGCTAGAAGGTGAGAGCTAACTCATTCGTAGGATTTCAATCGCTTTAAACTTAATAATGCGGCGAGACGAAAAGATCGCCCCGACGATGCTGGCTAATACCACCATCACAATCACAAACGGCATCACCGTTGTATCAACCGCAAAGGTCATCGGCCGTTCGCTGGTCACATTCTCGATGTAGGCAAATAGATACCCCATCGTTGCTCCAGCGATAATTCCAGCCAGAGCCGCACTGAGCGTCATCGCAATCGACTCGATAATCAACATGCCGGTTAATTCCCAGCGCCGGCTACCTACCGCTTTCATCATGCCGATTTCTTTACGGCGTGAGTAAATGGTGACGTAAATCACCGCAAACACCCCGAAGACAGCCGTGGTAAAGCTGATCAGCGTCAGCACCAGTAAAAAGATCTGGCTTTGCTGCTGTTCTGTCTGTGATTGTTCTAAGCGCACTTCAGAGATACGGGCACGCAAATTGTTTTGGAACCCATAGGTCTGGCGTAGATCAGCATCGAGCTCGTTTAGGTCAACCGCCGGGTCAACTCCGGCTAGAATACGAGTTAATGACTTTGAATCATTATCTGGCACCGCTAGTTTTAAATCGGTCGAAATGCGGTGGAACGCCGTGAGCGAAATTAGACCGGTACTGCCACCTTGGGCACCGGCTCGAGCCCGGCCGATGTTGTTAAAGCCAGGGATTCTACGTGCGATGCCGATGACCGTGAACTCTTCTTCATGGTCTAACCCTTCGCCCCTTATCTTGATCGTGCCACCCAACGGCACCGCTAATATTTCAGACAGCCCTTCGCTAATAATAATGCCTGTATCGTCATCAACGATGCGGCTTAAAGCGGCTGAATCACTGCCGACAAATTCAACATACTGATCAAATAAAACGTTGTTTAAATCACCCGTCAAACCGTTCAGTGTGATTGACTCACTGCGCATGCCGACAGAGTCGCTAATTTGGGCCGAATAACCTCGTGTAATTCCGACGGCATCATTCACCCCTTCAAAATTAGCTAAATCATTGTCGATAAAGCTAGGCTTCAGCCAGTCGAGTGATGCAAGCCCTGGCTCGCTAAAACGAGAGCGGACGCGCAGCTCAACAGGTGCACCCATCCCAAGTTCAACATCTGTTTTGATGTTGGCAAACTCGATGGCGTTTTGGGTTGCTAAGAAGCTGGGCAAGACGCCGCTAAACAAAACGAGGAGCGAAATGAGCGTGTTCCGTTTGTTGTTTCGGCCGACGTTTCGCGAGGCGAAATAAGTCATGCGGGGGGCGATGAATCCGGTAATAAAGAGGACGAGGCGTTCAAGTGGCCGGGTGGCTAGCAAGAAGGTAAAGCCTAAGCCGGTCACCATAAGCAAAATCGCCATCAGAAACAAAGTTGCTTCAAGTGCCGGGTTGCCTAACGCTGAGGCGATGTCTAATCCGATCACCATCGCAACGGTGGCGAGTAAGACCAATCCGACAAAAAAGAGGCGCAGATTCGGCCGTGACTCACGTAGTTCGGCCAAATCTTCCAGCTGGATGTTGTCCGCAACCCCAGGATTAATCGCGTACATCACTTTTGTTTTGGAGGCATCACGAGCCGGTTTCACTGCGCTAATAAACAGCACAACGAATGCGGCGATGACGGCCGGTAAAATCACGCTAATGCTGACCACCGGCTGAATCGTGACATTTAGGCCGGACGAGGCCATCTGATTTTCGATAAACGGAATTACCGCAAACTGGGTCAACAACTGGCCAAATCCGACACCTAAACCGACCCCCAAGATACCGATGACGATGACTTCGACCATCACGATACTAAATAGATAGTTTTGCTGGCTGCCTAAAATCCGCAAAATAGCCATTTCACGCCGCTGTTCCTGTACATTGGTCATCACCAGCGTGTGAATGAGTAGACCAACAATGCCAAACGCCATCAGACCATAGGTGTTGATAAGCGCCTGCAAAATTAGAAAGGCTTGGGCCGATTGGTCGAGAATAACCGCTTTGTCGAGCGTGTAGCTGAACGTATCGCCTAGTGCGGCTTGGACGTTGACCGCCACTTCTCGGACTGTTAGGGCGGCTTGCTCGGCATTTCCCGCTTCATATAAGGAGGGATCAACTAGGGCGATCAGCGTACCGGCTTGTCCTGGCAGGACGAGCCATTCTTGCGCTTGATCAAAGTCCATGATCAACCCATCGTCAACAAAAGAGCCGATGACGCCGGTTTGACGCACAATGGCGTTAATCGGGAAACGGCCGACGACGCGTCGCTGGCTGAGCCCCACATTGGTCGGTTCACCTTTGGCTCGCGGCTGTGGAAAGCCGTAAGCGAGGTCAACGCTGTCGCCGACCTCAAGGCCAAACGTTTCGGCCGTCGTTTCGAATAGGGCGATGCCGTTGTTTTCAAAAGATAAAGTGCCGCTGATGACATCAACAATGCCGACCTCTTCGTCTGGTTGGCGGCCGATCAGCGTGGCGGTGGCCGTTTCACCGTTGGCCGAAAGTTCTACATCGGCGACAAAACGGGGATAAACCTTTTGCACCTGTTCGTCTGACTGCAAAATCGTCTCGCTAGTCCGTTCGATTTCAACAAACGGGTCAGTGCTAATATCGGTTTTGCTGACGGTGATGTCATATCGGCCGATAGAAGATGAAAGCAGGTCAACGTTTGAGCGGCGCACCGTCTCAACCGTGGCGCTCATCGCCACAATCAGTCCTGTGCTGACCATCAGCGACAGGACCATGAGGATGGTGCGGACTTTACGCCGTCTGAAGTTCTTGATTACGTACGAGAGTATCATTTGCGTTTTCCGCTTCCTGTTGCTTCACATTCAGTAATTTGCCGTCTTGCATATTCACGACTGTGCCAGCAAATTTCGACATTCGGGGATCATGGGTCACAAAAACGATGGTCATCCCTTCTTTGTTGAGCTCTTGGATCAGAGCCATAATCGCAAAGCCGGTTTCACTGTCGAGGTCACCGGTCATTTCGTCCCCAATCAAAATGGGAGGGTCATTGGCTAAGGCGCGGGCGATCGCCACACGCTGTTGCTGACCACCAGAGAGTTCGCTGGGGTAATGCTTGGCCCGATCCCCTAACCCTACTTTTTCGAGCAAGGCCATGGCGCGCTCTTTGCGCTCACGGCGGCCGACTCTAGCCAATACCATGGGCGCTTCTACATTTTCAAAGGCGGTAAAGTTAGCCAGTAAGTTGTAGTTTTGGAATACAAAACCCATCTTGTCTAAACGCAAGCGGGCCAGTTTGTCTTCTGACAGGGCGACAAGATTTTCTCCATCAATGGTGATATGCCCCCGGCTCGGCTCATCTAGACCTCCGACGATGTTGAGCAACGTCGTTTTGCCAGAGCCGCTGGGTCCCATGAGGCAGACAAATTCCCCTTTTTGAATATTGAGGGTGACACCCCTTAGGGCTGGGACTGCATCTTTCCCCATCAAATAAGATTTGTGGATGTTGTCCACGATGATAATCGGTTCGCTCATAGAATAACCTCGTTTATCTATAAAAAATTCTGTTTTGCTTGTGATTTATTGGCGGTGATGGGGCAAAAATGCCCAAGTGTCGGCGATAGCTTTATAAAACCGCTATACCGTGTTGAACCTAAATAGGTTTCAACCTTTACTTATCTAAACACCGCAATGTGGCATAAAAATGACAGCTACATGTAAGAATACCCGCTCGCTGAGAAAAAAGATCAGTCCATAGATTGTTTTTATGCGTGAGGCGGTTGAGGTTCTGCTCAACCGATTGGTTGATTGAAGTCTGATTTGCGTCGCTTCACTTAAGATAATTACGAAAGAAAATGCGTTGAGACCCCCTGCCATTTGTAATCCCGTGCTAAACTTTTGCCTATGACAACTGGTTCAATTCTCCTTGCCATTGCACTCCTCTTAATTGTTAGCCTATTCGTGGCTCGTCCCTTTTTGCTGCCACCACCACCTCCCTTGGTTGTAACTGAAAAAGAACAGCTTGAGGCACAAAAAGAGGCGCTTCTTGCCCGCATTCGTGCGCTTGATTTTGATGTGGAAACTGGCAAACAAAATAGTGAAGAGTGGGCAGGAGAACGGGAGTTCTTGATGCAAAAGGCGGCCGATGTGTTGCGTCAGCTCGATGAAACAGAGGATGTTGAAGCAGCAATTGAGCAGGCTATTGCCAAAATCCTAGCGGAGGTCAAATCATGACCTCTGACATGCTACGAACTTGTGTAGGAAGAATTTGCCGGTTTGGGACGCTTTTATTTTGCCTGTTCGTTTTAACCTTTGCTACCCCGGCTCTCGCTCAAGATGAGCAGCCAGACCCACTTGATGGGGCAAATCCAGCAAATGGTGCAACCATCTATGCGGCTCGCTGTGCCAATTGCCACGGGCCACTTGGTTTGGGCGACGGTGAACTTGCAGCCAATCTGCCTAATCCGCCAACAGCTATTGGTAGTGTCGAGTATCTGGCTTCGGCCGATCCGTTTACGATTGCACAAACGATCTACAGCGGCCGGGTACAGCGTGGCATGCCGGGCTTTGGCGAGGGAAACAACAGCACGCCCCTCACCAATCAGGAAATCTTTGACGTTGTGGCTGGCCTTCAAGTGCTTGAGCAAATGACCCAGCCGATTGCGGCCGCACGTGTGGTTGGGCAAGTCGGAAATGGCACAACTGGAAATCTGCTAGATGCTGGGACAGTTACTTTACAAACATTTACATCAGATTTTGAAGATGGTGGGATTTTTGTGACCGATATCCTTCCAGACGGCAGCTTTGTCTTTGATTTAAGCAACTTGCCTCCCAACTGGTTTTATCGAACGGTGGTCGATTTTAACGGGCTAGAATTTAGCAGTAATGTCGGACGTCTAACCCCATTTGAAACAGAAACGACCCTAAACGTGGCTGTATTTGAGCAAACAAGCGATGACAGCGGCATTCGCGTGTGGCAGCATCAAACGTTGGTTGATTTTGCTCCAGACACAGTTCAAGTTGCGGAGGTGTATCTCATCAGCAACACAGGAACGTCGGTTTACCTTGATGAGAACGGTACGGTGAAAATTCCTATTCCGCAGAATGCTGAAAACGTTATTTTCTTACAGGGGTTTGGCAATGCGACTAGCTTTACTCCGATTGATGATCCGGTTGTGCAAGATAATATCTGGCGGCCGGGTTTGGCCGTTTTGCCTGGCGATGGTGCGCTACAGTTGTTAATGCGCTACACGCTCCCTTTTGAACCAGGCATGACAGTTAGCCATCCTTTGCCTTATCCGACTGATTTTATGGAGCTGATTATTCCGGATACAGGGGTTACAGTGTCAACTGATGTCGACTGGCGGCCGGAAGAACCAACGGCCGGAAGCGATGGGGCTGAATCACGCTTGCGCTACTCCCGGTCACCTTTGCCACCCAATAGTGAATTCACGTTTATGTTAGAGGGGTTTCCCTACTTAGTTTTAGATGAAAACGGCAATCGGATTTTACAGCGAGACGAAGTTTCCGAATTGTTAGTCGGCTCTACTGTGCTGGTCATTGTGGCTGCCATTATTGGCATCACCGGCTACTCGTGGAGCCAACAGCCTGCACCTGTTTCTAACCAACAAGAGCTTGTACGTCGTATTGCAGCACTTGATCTTGCACATGATGAAAAGACGATCTCAAAACGCATTTGGCAACAAAAACGGCAAGAACTCCTTGATCAGCTAAAATCAGTCTGGAAATAGGCTATTAGCCATTGGCTAGCAGTTTTTAGCTAACTCAAGGAGTGGAAAAATGGAAATTGCACTACAGTCGGGACTAGATTGGTTGATCTCTCTGCAACAAGCTGGGGGAGATGTGGCCGCAACTTTTTTCAAAATAGTCACGTTCATTGGAAATCAAGAGTTCTACCTACTGATGTTTCCGTTTCTCTTTTGGTGCCTCGACACTCGCTTAGGGGTTCGAGTCGCAGTCGCTTACCTCGTCTCAACTTGGTTTAACGTCATGATCAAAGAGATCACAATGGCTCCTCGGCCGTTTGAAGTAAACCCGGCCGTTGGCATCATTGACGAAGAGGGGTTTGGGATGCCGAGCAATCATGCGCAGGCAAGCACAATGATTTTTGGTGTATTAGCCTATCATCTGAAAAAACCTTGGGGCTGGGCTGCAATGATAGTAATTACCATCCTTGTGGGCATTTCTCGCATTTATCTGGGTGTTCATTTCCCACTTCAGGTGGTTGTAGGATGGACTTTGGGCGTCTTGTTCCTAATTGGATATATCAACTTTCTTGACCAAATTGAGGCATGGGTGTTGGGTCGAAGCCTGGCGCAGCATTTGACATTTGCCACGGTGATTGCGCTAGTCGGTTCATTGATCATGGCTAGGCCGGATATTATCGCGACATTGGCCGTATTGTGGGGTTTATGGTGTGGGCTTGCGAGTTTAAAGGCTTTCAGCATTGACTTTACGGCAGATGGAACGCTTTGGCAGAAAATCGGCCGCTTTGTATTGGGCGGTATCGTCGTGATCGGACTGTTTGGTGGTCTGCGTGCTCTTTTTCCCGATGAGGGAGAATCGCTCTATCTTATTTTCCGCTTTGTTCGCTATGGTTCAATCGGCTTCTTTGTCGGCTTTATAGGCCCGTGGCTTTTTACAAAGCTGAAGCTGGCATAAAATTGAACTTCATTCCAACGACAAACCGCTGGCTTTCTCCGGACACTATTATACCAGATCCTGCCAATCCACAGTCTTTTAACAGGTATGGTTATGTTAATAACAACCCAATTCGATACAATGATCCATCTGGCCATTGCGGAGCAGATACAATTCAAGTGACTAATGCTGATGGGTCGACTTCCATTAAACAAGACCCTAGCTTACTCAAAGCTTGTCAAGATATTCGGGACCCATTTATGGCTAAACATGGTATTGAGATCGCAGGGGAATGGACTTTTGCTGAAATGGAAGAGCTTATAACAGGAATCAATCTCTTTTTAGATTGGTCTGGTGAAACTCTTTCCGGCCTAATTAAGGGTATTTATATGGATAGGGATTGGCCTGCGTATGGAGGATATGGTAACGCAGATAGCTACAGAGGATGTTTTCAGAATGTAGATAACTGCTATTTAGATGCAATCAATCCCCAAGTCTTCTCATCTAAACCAGCGATTGTCCAGACAGATTGGATTATAATTTCTGGAACGTGGAATCGTGCATATGGCCTCGGCTTGGTAGGAACCATTATACATGAATTAGCCCATCCCTACGCTAAAAAGTATCCCTCACTAATTGACACCTTTGTTGAAAAGAAGGGGTGGGGAACATTTACTACCACTAGCCAAAGTTGGGATAAAGTGTCAGCTGATGCAAGCCCATACAGTTTGACAAGATTAAATTCTGCATTTGCAGCAGAAGAAGACTTCGCTGATCATGTTGCTAGGATGCTTGCACCTTTAGAGCCATTACACCCTAGATATGGTGGTAGCAACGCAGCTTGGTATTATCAAAGTTCACCGGTTGATTCTTGGATAGAGACAATTCCTCAAACCAGATAGATAGGTAAACAACAAAATGTTAACAAGACTATATTTTATTATTATGTGGCTAATGTTTTTTTCATTAATTTTCGGCTGTACAGCCGAAAACAATGAGGACCCACCTATTTGGAATGGTATTAAATTAGGAGAAACGAAATATGCAGATGTTATAGATAGTCTTGGGGCTCCGATGAGCAGTTCATATACGCAATTAGGCTGGTCCAATATTCTGACAATATCCTATCCCAGTCCATCATCAATGTTTCGAAACGAAATAATTATAGATGACGCTTGTGATTGTGTTGTTTATGTACGAAATCAGTTGCTAGGTGGCTCTGAGACAGATCATAGTAAATTAAGTGATCATTTGGCGATTCACGGTAGACCACAATTGGCATTAGGAGGAGGAAATTATGGAAGTGCTGGATTCTTAATTTACTTGGAAAAAGGGATAGCACTTGAAGCACAGATTTCTCGGCCCATTGAGGATGCTATTGTATTTGCAGTTCACTATTTTGTCCCTCAATCACAAAATCAGTTTATGACGACATGGGGTAGTAATTTAAACTCCAATATTATTACAATTGAAGAATGGGAGGATTTGATTCCAAAATAAATTCCCACTCCCATTCCCACCCTAGCTCCGGTAAGGTCTTCTGGGGCATTTAACCGCTCCGGCTGAGGAATGGTCTTCAAGTTACGCTGTGGCCGTTCTCCGAACGTGCCGCAGTTTCGCCAAGGCTCCCTTCGGGGAGTCCTCGCCGGACAGGCACATAGGCTCCCTCTGGCTAAATTATTCAGTCACCAACAAGAGATTGACGAAACTCGTCCAACAGCTTTTGCTGGTGTTCGGTTAGATTGCCGTCCTCGAGTTGGTCAATAAGGTCGTGGATCTGCTCCGTTTCTGGTTCAAACTGTGGCCCTTCAATCTGCTCCATCGCCCGAAAATAGTCTCTGGCGACCGTTTCATCATGGACATGGGCGTAGGTCATCGTCGTGTTAAGCCGCTTGTGCCCCATCAGCGTCTGTATCGTGACAATGTCGGCCCCAGCATTGACCAGTTGAGTGGCAAACGTATGCCTCAGCATATGTGGTGTGACTTTAAAGCCCAGCCGTTTGCCTGCTGTACGCAACCGACTCCGGACAAAATCTTTCGACAAAAACTTGTGTCGGTAGATAAAGACATGGTCGGTCAGAGCGGGACCACGGACGGTGAGGTAATCCTGTATCGCTTCCACCACCGCCTCTGTCAGGTAAACCATCCGGTCTTTTAACCCTTTGGCATTCCGGATGGTGATCTGCATCCCCTCAAGGTCAAGATTCTCAAACAGCAAATCTTCCAACTCACTGACTCGCATCCCCGTTTGCCAGAGTAGGGTGAAACAAGCCAAATCTAACCGGCTGTTCCGCTCCTGCACGGTTGTTGTCGCCTCATCCCGCCTCTGAATCAGGTCATCTCTGAGGGCCACGATTTGTTTGTCAGTTAAAAAGCGTGGCAATGTTTGTGGTTTCTTGAGCCCTTTGTATCTTAAAATGGCTCGTGGGACCTCGATTCCCTGATCTTGCAAAAAGTAGAGGGTGCCTTGAAAGGTGTGAATATCATGGTTAATGCTGGCCACCTTGTACCCGGCCACAAGTTTCTCATCAACGAACTGGTTCAGGTGTTCACGGCTGATCTCGCTGGGAAATTGTATCTCTGTATGCTCGAAGAGCCATCGCCAAAGTTGGGTCGATTTATACCAGAAGTGGTAAGTCGATTGAGCCATGCGGGACTTGCGCCAGTTCGCCTGCCGCAGGTGCAAAAAGCGGGTCAAGCTCTTGATTAACCAGTCTGGTAACCCTTTTTTGTACCGCTCGATGTCGCCAAACTTTTGCTTGTCGATGATGACCATCCCCCGCTCTTCTTTGAGAAACCGGCAAAACCAGGTCAACGAATGGTCACAGTTTCGCTCCCACATCCCGCTTTTTTTCTTCGACCGGATATACAGCTGTGTTCTTTCTGTGTCGGCGTCCAAGCAAAGCTGTGGATGTGGCTTTAAAGCCAATCCCAACATCGTCCCTGCCAGCGGTATCCGATGGCTGTTGATGACGGCGGTTGAAGCCCCGATTGCGACTAGCCAATTTCTGTACTTTTCCAACAAAACCACATTCTCTTCTGGCCACTCGCACGACGGCCTTGGGGCCATCATCCCCTCTGGCAGGGGGTTCATTTTGAGGCTTTTGCGTAACGCTTTGTCATACCGTTCAACTGCACTTGTGGCAAACAATCTTTTACCTTCAAACTTCTCACTTAAAACTTGAGCCGTCACTGTCGCACCCCCTCAACCTCATCCATAATCTTGTAGAAATTATCCTTGACCTTCTTGTCATTGGCTCGCACATAATTCTGTGTTGTCCCGACCCAAGCGTGCCCCAAAAGTTTCTGTATTTCGGTGACAGCCATATCCCTCAAAACTAAAATATTGGCAAAGGTGTGGCGCAACATGTGGGCGGTCAGGTAAACGCCTGCCATTTTACAATATTTCTGGATTCGTTTTTGGATACTCCGTACCCCAATGGAGGTTTTTTGTTTGTTGATGAAGCTGAGTTGGGCTAAACAGCAACGAATTCTTTAACAAATGAACCACCATAGGTTCTTGGTGGTTCGTCGTTCCGGTCGTATGTTATTAATATAAAAATGGCTGAGTCTTTTAAACTCAGCTGTTTTTTAATAGCTCTGCATATTTATACGATTCGGCCGTGTCAGCCTACTCTCTAACTTGCGTTTCTAGCTCGCCACTCATTCTCTAAAATGCTCATGATAATCGCGCTTTGATAGTTACCTTCCCAATGCAGAGCGTCACGTTTAATACCTTCTTTTACAAACCCAGCTTTTTCATACACATGTTGAGCCCTTGGATTAAAGTCGAAAACTTCGAGTTCAATTCGATGTAGCTTTAGTGTTTCAAAACCGTAATCGATTATTAGCCGAGTCGCTTCGCTACCATACCCTTGGCCAAAATATTCTTTGCTCTGCATGGCGATCCGAAAACTAGCAGATCGATTTTCATCATCGATCTCGTTTAGAACGACTTCACCAATATATTTTGATTCAGCATCATCTTTTAGCGTAATGGCGTAGTCGGCCCGATCATCTGCGGCAGAAATCTTTTTACAAAAGGCTTCTATTTGCTCGAAAGTAAAACTATCCTGTGTACCTGTTAGCCGCATCCCTTCTTCATCAGATAAACCGATAAACATTTCGTTTGCGTCATCAACTGTGATCGGCCGTAATATGATTTTTTCGCCGACTAAATTTGGTTTATTCATTGTATTACCCTTTTCCTAAATCAACCTCAAGCTACCAATCATAGTTCTTAGATGGCTGCTAATTTTCCTTCACTCAGTTATATCAATAGTAATTCACACATCTTTGCAGGAAAACCTTTTCAGCTATTGATTACCTGTCGCTTAAATAATTTTGATCAAGCTTTAACTAACCAAAAGATAACAGACTGCCGTTGCAAGATCGTTTCAGTAAGCGTTTCAAATGTTGAAACAAGAAACGAAAAATCCCTGTTCGCTAAAATGTGACAGGGTAACTTAAGCTTTGAATATGGATGGTTAATTATTTTGGGGCAAAAAAAATGGCCGACTTTTGGGAAAGCCGACCATAAAAGAAGGAGGAAAAAAGGAGTTGTTGTTCTATCTGATCTGTTGAAAATAAGTCTAAATGATATTTCTGAAGAGGGTGTTAAGAGGATGTTACGTTTTTGTGAATGGGTCGATAGTCGAAAGAAAACGTAGCGTAAAGCTGACACTTTTTACCTAAAACTAGCTGTTTTCAGCCACGAACCACTCGATCAATCGGCCGGCAATGCTAATGTCACCGGTTGGAATGTTCTCTGGCAACTCGTCGATTCCATACCAATTTGCTTCGATGATTTCATCTTCAAGCACAATGTCACCACCGGCATAGTCACAGTAAAAGCCAATCATCATTGAATCAGGGAATGGCCAAGGCTCACTGCCGAAGTAAGTAATATTTTTGACATCGAGCCCCACCTCTTCTTTGACCTCACGGGCAACTGTTTCTTCTAAACTTTCGCCAGGGTCGACGAATCCTGCCAAAATGCTATAGAACCCTTTAGGGTGTCTTTCGTTTTTACCCAGAAGCAGTTTGTCTCCTTTGCGGACCAGCATAATGACGGCCGGAGATATTCTTGTATAGCGGGTAAGTTTACAGCTGGGGCAGATTTTAGATCGATCGGTGCCATACTCCATTGGGGTTGCGCACTGACCACAAAACTGATTATTGCGGTCCCAATCGTTTACAAAGATCGATTTAGCGACCACTCGCATCAGGTCATCACTAATCTGATTGAACAAAAAACGTGGGTTTAGAAATTTTAATCCAGCTGGGAGGTCTGCCTCTCCCTCAAATCCTGCTGTCCAGCATCTAATCCCATTTTGCTCCCCTAAAAAATTATGCCGAACTGTTTTTAGCCCTATTTCATTCGGGTGTTTGATTTGGGGTAAGCCGGTGATTTTTCGACTGTTTTCAGGATCTACTTGGGCAAGAACATTCCGGCCGTTAAATACAAACCACCATGCTGGCACATCAAAATCATCAGGACATTTAACGTCCGCATCAAAATTCAACATAAAATCTCCAAAATTGTTTAAGCGTTACTTTGCTGAGTTATTGTATCTGCCTGTGGTAGGCGTCCTAAAATCTAAGCGAAATATTTATATGCAAAGCCCCAAGCATTTTTATTTTGCCTGTTTTTTCGTTCTTTTTTTGAAGAGACAAGCAAAGAAAGTTTTGAACGCAGTCACTCTTAAAAGCGACAGGCTAAAACCGGCATAGGCAATAACTTAAGGATAAGGATTCGTTGTTGGGCTAGCATCGGGTGCTGGATAGCCACCGTTTGGAGTCGGGACTGGTGTTGATGCATTAGGTGTGCCAGACCCTGTTCCCCCTAATCCACCCGCATCATCAGTGGGGGTGACTGTCGCAGTTGCTGTAGCTGAGGGTTGCGCGGATGCGGCCGCAGTCGGCGTAGGCGTTGTTGTGGTGCTGTTGTTATTTTGCACAGTTGCTGTAGCAATTGATGTAGGAGTTATTGATGTTGCAACGACAAAAATAGTCGGTGTTGGCGTCGTCGGAGTTGTCGTAGTATTGGTGTTAAGCGTTGCCGTGGGTGAAGGAATCGCTGTTTGGCTTGTTGTCGGTTCGATCGTTATCGATTCACTGTTGGGCTCGGCCGTTGCCTCCGGTTGTGGGTCAATTGAGATATTGGTTGAAGGGACAGCGGTAATATTGGCAGAGGAGTTTGTACTAGCCACGAGTGGATTGGGGTCCACGATGCGCACAACTTCCAAATACCAAATGGTTTGATCTTCCGGTTCTTTGGCGCAGCCCACTGGCCCTTTGTAGCGGCGCCAGATGCCGTCAACTGTAAAAAACGCTTGATCAGGTGCGATACCAACGATTGAGCCAAAACCGCTCATGTTCATTTCAAGTTCGTCAGAGATTAAAAACCAGTCGATTGATGGGCCACGTTGACGGGCGCATACAATTTGGCGCGGTGGCACATAGCGGCCGGTAACACGCACAAAGCGGTCAACAAATACAAATGGATCGGAATCTAAAGTTTCAAAGTCAACGGGAACTGGCGGCCGATTCACAACCCCAATCTGGGTGGGGGTAGGAGAAATCGGGCCAAATGCACCGTCCGACCCTCGGCAAGCGGAAAGAAATAAGGCTGTTATTGATAAGATGAAGACGACAATATTGAATCGACTTTTCATAAAATAAGTGCTACTTGAAGGGCAGGAGAATAAATAATCGGCCTGCTCCCGACGTGAATTATACCTACTGAGTCGGTCATCGCACCCAAATGTTAGTGAAATAGGTAAAAAATCTTAATAAGCAAAGCTACACAAGTAACCTTAGAATGGAAGAAGCAACGGAGCAATAGAAGGTGTTCGTTGCTATTTTGTGGGTCGTTAGCTACTGATCTAGGAAGGAATTATGCAACAGATTATCGCCTTTAAGTGTCCAGGTGCCTGTTCCTTTATCCTCTTTTCGCTGCTTCTAATGTCTTGAATGTAATAAATCCTATTTGACGGTTGAGGATGATTTGTAAATCAGTTTCGGTCCAGCTATAATTTTTCGTTCCTGAGACGGGGAAGTGGCGGAATTGGCAGACGCGCTTGACTTAGGATCATGTGCCGAAAGGCGTGAGGGTTCGAGTCCCTCCTTCCTCATCATTTAAGTAAAAAAAGCGTTGCAATTTGCGACGCTTTTTTATACCAGAGCCGCAGGTGGCTGAACAATTCGTTTTAAAACCGTTTGTTTTGCCAATATCCCATTTTTAAAAAGCAAAATTTACCCGAACGTTTTTATTAAGCTTGGAGCAATAGCTTGAAAAGCGTGAGGGTCACCAAAAAAAGCTGCAGAAGAGGTGCATGGTGACATTAACGATTACCAAACAAGAAGATGAACAGCGTCAAATGACGATGAGCATCGAGGTCGAAGACAAACGTGTTGTGGGCGAGATGAAAAAAATCGCTCGTAAATTGGCAAAAGATATGCGAGTTCCTGGTTTCCGGCCGGGTAAGGCCCCATTCCGGGTTGTGTCTCAGCGTATCGGGGAAGAGAACCTACGTGCACAAGCCATTGAAGATATGCTCAATGAAGTAATCTTTGAAGCGATGGAGCAAGAGGAAATCACCCCATATGCCCGCCCAACATTAAAAGAGATGGAGATGGATCCGACTAAAATCGACATCATCGTGCCACTTGAACCTGTTGTGACATTGGGTGACTATCGTGAAATCCGCCGTGAACTTGAACGGCCGGAAGTTGGCGATGATGCGGTTGAAAGCGCCATTGAAGAATTCATCGAGCGTAAAACCACCACCGAAGAAATTGAAGACCGTGCTTCAGCTGAAGGTGATATGGTCAAGGTTTCAGGTAAAGGAGTTTTCGCTTTAGCGGAAGACGCTGCTGAAGATGAAGAAGCTGAAACATTCTTCGAAGATGAAAATGGCATTGAGTTTTTGCTCGATGACGAGAAAACATTTAAAGGCACCGATTTTGTCTCTAACTTAGTTGGCAAATCAGTTGGTGATTCACTTGAATTTTCAATTTCATATCCAGATGACTATGAAGTAACTGACTTTGCTGGCCGTTCTATCAATTTCAACCTTGAAGTATTAGAACTTAAAAGCCGTACCGTGCCAGAACTTACAGATGAACTTGTTAAAGAAGACAACTATGAAGACATAGCTGACTTTAAAGTAAAAACGCGTGATACCCTTGAAAAAGCTGCCTTCGAAACATTTCGTGGTGAAGCTTTAGATGAGTGGATTGCGGACTTGAAAAAAGATGCGACTTTGGTTTACCCACCGGGTGCTGTTGATGCTGAGTTGGATGACCGTTTAGAAGGGTTCAAACAACAAATCTCATCTTATGGCTGGAAATGGGAAGACTACATGAGTATGCAAGGTGAAAGCGAAGACCAAGTCAAAGAGAATTGGCGCGAAGATGCGACTAAGAATCTTGAGAATGGATTGCTTTTACGCGAATTTATTTCAACTGAAAAACTTAGCATCGAAAAAGATGAACTAGATGGCTTGGTTGATGAGCGTATGGAAAGCTTTGGTGACATGGAAGACAACATCAAAGAATCGATGCGTGAAGTACTCATGCAGGGTGAAAGCCTGCAACGGATGAGCAACGAGCTTATGGTCACAAAATCGTTTGAGCGTATCGAAGCGATCTTGTCAGGTAATGCACCTGATCTGGCTGATCTCGAAGAAAACGAAGAGGAAGACGCTGAAGCAGTTGAAGTGGCAGAAGCTTCAGATGCTGAAAGTGAAGAAGAATCTGCGGCCGAATAGTATTTTGGCCTGATGAAACGTTAACGAAGCACCTAACGTAACGTTTACACCAAATGAGTAAGATACAAAGCGTTACCCAGCAGGGGTAACGCTTTTTTTATATATAAGGTAGATTGGCTGCCTTGTTTCTGCTATTGTGTCGCTGGTAGAATTTGTTCTCTAAATCGACAACAATCGGTTTTCAGCAGTAGCGTGTTGAAATATCGATATTAAAAATCACAAATAATAATAATCAGGCTAAACAGGAGTGAGAAACTTTCTGAAGGCCTGTAGCTTAAGGAGTAACAGCGTGGATCACATGCTCCCATCTTCAGTAATTCCCTATGTCATCGAAACTAGCCCTCGCGGTGAACGGACGATGGATATTTATTCGCTTTTGTTTAAAGAGCGGATTATTGTTTTAGGCACCCCCATTAATGACCAAGTAGCGAATGCGATTGTCGCTCAGCTATTGGTTTTGCAACGCGAAGATCCTGATAAACCGATTCGCTTTTATATTAATTCACCCGGTGGTGCTGTTTATGCCGGAATGGCAATTTACGACACGATGCAGGCGATTTCGTGCCCCGTGTCTACCGTAGCTCTTGGCTTTACTGCTAGCTTTGGTACTGTTTTGTTAACGGCCGGTACGCCCGGTATGCGTTACGCATTGCCAAATGCAACGGTCCATATGCATCAGCCATTAGGTGGTGCACAGGGTCAGGCATCGGATATTCAAATTCAAGCTCAAGAGATTTTGCGTTTACGCACGTCTTTGAACGGCATTTTGTCTAAGCACACCAACCAGCCGCTTGAGAAGATCGTATCTGATACAGATCGCGATATTTACATGAGCGCAGCTGAAGCGGTTGACTATGGATTAGTAGATCAAGTACTTGAAAATCCGGCCGATGGTGCTTAGTTTGTGTCAAAAATAATGAGAAGCTCGGCTGTTTAGCCGGGCTTTTTTTTTGCCAAGTGGCATAAAGCAAGCTAAAAAGTTCAGAACCAGTTATAAAGGGTGGCAACAGGGTGACATGCCCTGTAGAGTTTTATGTCGATCCTTGCCCAGAATGGTATAATTCTTTGGTTGTGACACACACCTAAACTTCGCAGACGGAATAAAAGATTGTTTTCATTTTTAAGCTCATTTAGGCCGCTAGATTGGATTCTTGGCCTTTTTTCCCAAGATATCGGAATTGATCTTGGGACAGCAAACACCTTGGTCAGTGTTAGAGACCGAGGCATAGTTATTAACGAGCCCTCATGGGTTGCCATTCGTAAACGCACCCGTGAGCCTTTAGCTGTAGGGGCAGAAGCGCGTGAAATGGTCGGGCGAACGCCGGCTGATATTATTGCGATTCGCCCTTTGCGCGACGGTGTGATTTCAGAATTTGAAATTACAGAGGCGATGCTCAACTATTTTATTAACAAAGTTCATGAACAGCTTCTGACTCCCTTTCCGCGCCCTCGCGTTGTGGTTGGTATTCCGGCCGGGGTTACAGAAGTTGAAGAGCGGGCTGTGCGTGATGCTACGATTGCGGCCGGGGCACGTGAAGCCTACCTGATCGAAGAGCCGGTAGCGGCCGCGATTGGGGCTGGGCTGCCGATTATGGAATCACGCGGAAGCATGATTGTTGACATTGGTGGCGGTACGACTGAAGTTGCCATTTTCTCAATGGGTGGTGTGGTTGTTCGTCGTTCAGTTCGTGTAGCCGGGGATGAGATGGATGAAGACATCGTCGCCTATGCTCGCAATAAATATAATCTTTTAATTGGGGAACGGATGGCGGAGCGAGCCAAAATTGCGGCCGGATCTGCATTTCCTTTGCCTGAAGAGCGCACAATTACTTTGCGCGGCCGAAATCTAATTAATGGGTTGCCACAATCTGTTGAAATCAGCAGTATTGAACTGCGCGAAGCGATGGCACCCAGCATCAATGTGATTGTTGACACAGTTAAGGACGCAATTGATGAAACACCACCTGAACTTGTGGCTGACCTGATGGAAGCCGGCATTTGTTTGGCCGGTGGTGGCGGTATGATCCGTGGTTTAGATGACCGTTTAGAAGATTCAGTCAAAATTCGGGTATGGGTGGCTGAAGACCCGATGACCTGTGTGGCACGTGGTGCGGGCACAGTGCTAGAAGACTTTGATTATTGGGCCCGTGTTCTTGCTGACACAGACGACCGTAGCCGAAGGTTGAAGTAGACGGAAGCTGGTCGATTTCGCTAAGCGGTATCCAAAACACCGATTAACGAATAGCTGACCACTTGACCGTAGACTCCTAATTGACGAAAAATGTTATCCCAATCAAACGTCCGCTGGGGATTAATACTTTCACTCGTGGGGATTGCTGCTTTCCTTTTTATTGTCGATACGACCGGTAATACACCGGGCTTGCTATCACTGGTTCGTGATCCAATTACAACGGTGAATGAATGGCTTTCACCGACGGCCGATACGGTGTCAGATGCTTTGGCGGGGCCTGCAAATGTCCAACTCGCTTTAGAAGAAATCGAAAAATTGCAGAGGCAAGTAGCTGGCCTTCAGCGTGAGAATGAAATCTTGCGCGAAAACCAAGGTGAGTTGGAAGTGCTGCGCCGCCTGTTTGATTATGCAACTGAGGCACCTGAGAATCGGCGTTTATTGGCAACTGTCATTGGTAGGGAGACCAATCCGCTGTTTCGCAGTATTTTAATTAACCGGGGCACAAATGATGGGGTACAGATTGGTATGCCTGTTGATAGTGAGCGAGGTTTAGTTGGGCAGGTTTTTCGCACAACACCAGACTCTGCTATGGTGATTTTAGTTACGGACAATGCCAGTGGTATCCCGGGCCGTCTGAGCACTTCACGAGCAACGGGATTGGTGCATGGGACCGGATCAGGAAACACGATGGAGATGGATTGGATTCCACTTGAAGCCGATGTTCAGATTGGTGATGTCGTGCTCACGTCGGGTCTTCTCGGGCAATTTGATCAGGGGATTTTGGTCGGCCGTTTTCCACGGGGGTTGGCCCTGGGCCGGGTTACTGATGTAGAACGTAGCGATGCAGATATTTTGCAGCGTGCTGTTATTCAATCGGATGTAAATTTTGATGATTTAGAGCTTGTGTTTGTGATTATCGACTTTCCAAAAGACGATATCACCACGTTTGAAGACCCTCTTGGAGAGAATCAGTAGCACCCTAACCGCATGAATCGCTCAACCCTTGTTGCTATCCCGATCCTTTTGGTCCTCGTAATTATTCAAGTTAGCGTCCTGACCGTCTTGCCACTTTTGGATCAAGTTGTGCAGCCCATTGTGCTGTGCGCGATCGCGTGGGGGATGTTACGGGGACTGGCTGATGGCTTGATCTGGGGATTTATTGGCGGGTTACTACTCGACTTGTTTTCGATTGGGCCGTGGGGGAGCAATTCACTGGCTTTAATGGTCAGCATTATGCTTGCGGTCTGGATTGTGAATACATTGCCCCCTCGACAGTTTTGGATCCCTGGAATTATCGGCGGTATTTGCGCCGTTGTGCACTTGATGGTTTTGGCCAGCCTGATTCAGATCAGCCCATATGGATCTCATTGGCCATCGATGCCAAACATTGGAGCTTATTTTGTGGTTCAGGGGACTGCGATGGTGCTATTTTATTGGGCCCTTTACTATGTTCGCTTACAACTTTACCCGCCAGAAGTCACCGGCCGGGGCTTGTAGTCTAATCAACCCTATTCCTCATTTAAATACAAAAAAAAGCCACAGACTTTTACCGATTAGTAGAATCGATTAAAAACCTGTGGCTATTTCGCAAATGGGTGGAGTAAATGAGGATTAGTTTAGGGCCGCATCAAGGCCTTGAGTAAATACCTCTAAATCCTGATTTCCAGTGACCAACCGGTCAGCCAAAAAGAATGATGGGGTCGAGGTGACACCTAAAGCACGCGCTGCCTGCTGATTTAAGCTGATGCTGGCCATGTGTCGGCCGTCTTCAACGCAAGCTTCCAGCGCCTCGTTATCAAATCCTTCGATGAAGCTGCCTACACTCAAAAAACCTGCCAATGTGTGTTCACTGCCTGAGCGTTGCAGCAGAAAGAGTCGTTCGTGGAATTCTAGAGCCAACTCAGGCGATTGCTCGTTGGCACACATCACGGCTGCGGCTGAAGGGCGAGTCACGTTGCCTAGCGCAAACGGCATGACCATCCAGCGGACTTGATCTGTTTCGACATAGTTGGTTAACAATGTTTGAGCTTTGGTCGCATTAAAGTTGGCACAATGCGGGCAACCATAATCAACGACTTCAATCATTGTGACCTCTGCCTCTGGGTTTCCAACGATGACACAGCGTTCTGAATTTTCTTCGCAGTAGCGGGTCGCGTTGGTGACTTGGCCATCTAAGATGGGGGTAGGTTCGGCCGCGACTGTGGGGTTCATTGTTCCGATTACCGCTAATGAGATTAGGGCGATTGCTGAGATTGCAATGATAGAGCCAATCACCATCCAGTTTGGCCCCTTGTTTTCTGCAGCGTCACGCCGTGATGATCGGCGTTTTGGTTTCATCTTAGTCATATTAAATTCCTCTCTTACTTTTAGTTATGTTTTATTGAAATAGGTTAAAAAGCATTAGCTCTAACTCTTGATACCATTCAGATTCATTGGCCAGCACGATGAACCAGCCTGTGATTTTTTCTAGAAGCCCGTTGAGCATAAACCAACCCATCAGCAGGAATAAGCCACCGCTGAAAAGGGAGGTGGTATGTAACTGTAGGTCGGTGCGTTCCTTGCTTTTCCCTGTTGCGAAGATGTAGCCTGATCCAACCAAAAGACTGACCGCGAGCAGACCAACCTCTAGCGGTAGGGTTAGTTCTGCTAGGGCTGGCACCTCAAAGTTTTTGCTGATGTACTCAGCGCTACCCAGCATAATGAGCCAAGCGGCAAAGGCCCACACGGCCGTAATCACAAATGATGGGATGTTGACGAACCACCCTTTGCCTCGCATTAAACGCCAGATCAGACTGTTGCGGCTAGCCCGGCCGACGAAGGTTGAAACAATGACTAGAGGCAAACCTAACCCCAAAGCGAAAATAAAGAGCAGGATTGAACCGCGTAAAACAGAGCTGGTCGTTGCTGCCATCGTCAGCATGATGCCTAAAATGGGGCCGATGCATGATGACCATCCGGCCGCAAACGTCATGCCAAAGATGAACGTACTGCCAAAGCTGGTCGCTTCATTCCGGCTGTCAGCTGCCCCTTCATCTGCTGGGGCCATGCCTGTAAACCCTTTTCCTAACAGGCTCATGACGCCAAAAATGATGACGAGAGACCCCCCGATTAAAAGAATTAGCCCCTGATTCGTGCGCATCAATCCGCCCAAAGCCGATGCGCTGGCACCGAATAGACTAAAGACTGTGGCAACACCCAGCATAAATACAACCGTATTGGCCGCGATTTGCGATCGGCCGCTCTGCGCTGCAAATGCGAAGTACGCGGGCAGAATTGGGAGGGTACATGGGGCTAAAAAGCTAAGTGTCCCGCCGACAAAAGCGAGTAATGCCAGCATGATAAATGGCTGCTGAATCACAAATGGATTTGGCTCGGCCGTGGCGTCATTGATGATGCCGATGATGATCAGCACCGCCATCAGAATACCCACGCCGATCATGATTCGGCGACTGGTGAAAAACGGGCCTGATTCTTCGTCTTTAACTTCTTGAATCGCTTCTTGCATATTTACCTCAAGTGTGTGCTGCTAGTTCGTGCGACCAACAAACCATCTATCTAACCCACTCGTTAATCAGTTAGCTCTCTAAATTTTCATCGAGCCAAAGGTCGAACTCTTCTGGCAGAATTTCACCGATGCGCCGATAAACAATGACCCCGTCTGGTCCCACGATAAAAGAGACCGGCAAACCACGAACATTGTGTTCAATTGCAAGTTCATCAGAGGGATCAAGCAGAATTGGATAGGTGAAACCGGCCTCTTCAATGAACGGCCGGACACGGTCTGCATCCTCGTTCATATTGATGGCGAGGACTGTGAGCTGATCGCTATGCTCAACTGAAATCTCTTCCAGATAAGGCATCTCTTTGCGACATGGAATGCACCATGTTGCCCAAAAGTTGACCAGCACATACCGACCGCGCAATTCAGAAAGTGTGACTTGGTCACCGTCTAAGCTAGTTAGCGAAAAGTCAGTCGCTAGCTCGATTTGAGCTGCGCCATTTTCAGCGTCGGCCGCAGACGTTTCAACTTCGCCCGCCTGGCCACATCCCGCCAGAAAAAGAGCGAGGGTAAACGCTAAAAGCATGAGAACGAGTTTACTCATCGGTTCCTACCTCAGTTGATTGAAATAGCAGCTCAACCATCTTGACCGGGTCATTGGTTGGGAACTCACAGACATAGTTCTGGCATACGTAAGCGGTCGCCTGACCATCAATCGCATAGTAGAAGTTGGTGTAGTCGGCGAGCTCAGTTAATGGTCCATCTTCGTCTAAGCCACGCAGAAGCACGACCTTGTTGGGAACATATTCGCCACGCAATGCGGTTAGCATCGCATCGGTGTCGGCCGTGCCTTCCTCGCCGATTATGATCACTTCGTATGATGGTCCAATGCCAAATTCAAGAGCGCTCAGCAAATGAGTAAAGGCGGTTGGGGCCGACGAGACCTGTCCGTAAAATGACTCAGTGAGTTCAAATGCCTGGGCTTCATAGTCAGCATTAGCTGTGATACGACCTAATCTCAGTAGGTTCAGCATCGCAACTGAGTTGCCAGATGGAATGGCACCGTCGTAAATCTGTTTTTGACGCACAAGCAGCTCTTCGCCATCGTCCGGTGTGAAGTAGTAGCCACCTATTTCGTGATCCCAAAAATGGGTGTCAAATTCCTCGGTGAGGTTAATAGCGGCTTCTAAATATTTCAGGTCAAAGGTCGCTTCATATAGTTCGAGCAGCCCCCAAGTGAAATTAGCATAGTCATCTGCGTTGGCTAAAATATCGGCCCCGCCGTCACGATAGCGGTGCAACAGACGGCCGTCTTCGTTTTGCATGGTTTTTAGCAAAAAGTCGGCCGCTTTTGTGGCAGCTGTGATGTATTCAGGCTCGTTAAAAGCTTGACCCGCTTTCGCCAGCGATGCGATCATGAGGCCGTTCCAGTCGGTTAAGATTTTGTCGTCTTTGTGGGGGTGGATGCGCTCTTCACGAGCGGTGAAAAGCTGTTGACGAATGTTTTCAAGGCGAAGGTCAAACTCTTCAACTGATAGATCAAACTGTGCGGCCGA
>JBGCDP010000177.1:0-6815 GCA_045105475.1 Anaerolineae bacterium | reverse complement strand
GTGTCCCAGAATCAGAGTATGTTCGCTTTCTTGGAGACGTTGCCGGACAATCAGACATCCCGATTGCTATTCAAAATGCACCAGGATTGATGGCCACCAGCCTCTCGAACAATGGCCTTAAAGAGCTCAATCGTCAACATCCCAATGTCTGCTTGCTAAAAGGTGAAGGGCCTGCAACTTATCTCAAACAATTGATGGATGATACAGATGGCGCGTTCGAAATTTTTGGAGGCATGGCCGGTATTCAACTCCCAGATTCTTTGCGTGCAGGCTGCGTCGGTATGATCCCAGCGGCCGATATATTCGACCCGCAGGTCAAAATTTATGAGCTGATGCGCCAAGGGACACCTGAAGCAGTTGCCGAGGCGGAGCGTATTCACCGTGAGCTGTTGCCATTGCTTGTGTTTATGATGAGTTCAGTTGAGAACTTTATAGCCTATGGCAAAAACCTGATGGCTAAACGGCTTGGTTTAGAAAATGGCAAAGCTCGGCAGCCGTCTCTTCCGGTCACGGAGTTTGGTTTGCAAGTTATGTCGCATTGGGCTGAGCATTTGGGCCCCCTCTAAGGATTAGCTACTTTTTCATCAACCAAACCGCTTCATAGCCGCCTAACTGCACATCAACATCGGTGTGAAAGTGTTTGCCCGTTAGCCGATCAACCAGTTCCCCTTTAAACCCCATCTCACCTAAGCGATAGGCTGGAACCGCCTGTTGCTCAGGTGAAAAGTTTGCCAGCAGTAGCAAATTGCCTCGAGCACTGTGGCGCAATAACCCAAACACATGATCGTTATGGGTCCATACGGCCGATGATTGTGCTTGACTGTGCAACGCCACCGTTTTTTGCCGTGTCATGACCAGATTACGCAACCCGTTAAAGATTTGCCCTGTTGGGGTCGAATTGTTGTGCCGCTCTTTGGCAAGTTTCCAATCCATTTCCGGCCGGTGCAGCCAGCGACTGTCGGCCGCTTTTTCCGGATCGTTTTTGTAGCTGGCGTCATTGAGCATACCCAACTCATCCCCCATATAAATTAAGGGGATGCCCCCGGCCCCAAAAATCACATTGTGGATAAGCAAAACCCGTTTAATCGCGAGGTCGATTTCATGCTGAAAGCCGGATGCATAGGCGGTTTCTAGTCCGGCCAAAGATGCGGCCGACCCACAGATCCGTTTGTCGCCATTTTCAGGATTAAACTGGAAAACATCTCCCTTGGCCCACGTGCCTGGGAACTCGCCGCTGTAAAAAGCGCTTAGAAAGGCGCGATGATGATAGCCAGATAGCCCGACTTCGGCCGCATATTCATCCATAATCGCCCAGCCGATGTCATCGTGGCAGCGGGCGTAAGTGACCCATCCGGCCGACTCCGGCAAGACAGGTAGCTGCTGGAGCGAGTGGGTTGAGAGCGTGACCTTCTGCTCCGCCAGCATCGACCATAAATAGACCATCAGCGTGTTGTGATAAGCAATCTCACACTCTTTGCCCGCCATTTTTCCTGTGCCTAAATAGGGGACCACATCATCTGGAGCAACGATCGCTTCTGCTTTGAAAATCACGGCTGGAGCCGCCATTTTGGTAAATGCTTTCAGTGCCTGCAAAATCGCATGCGCCTGTGGCAGATTTTCGCACGCGGTCCCCATTTGCTTCCACATAAACGCCACCGCATCCATCCGGATAATCTCAACCCCGTGGTTGGCCAAGTTTAAGATAATGTCGAGCATTTCGACAAAGACGGCTGGGTTGGCGTAGTTCAGATCCCACTGGTAGCTGTTAAACGTCGACCAGACCCATTTACCCATCTCTTCTGAATAGAGGAAGTTGCCGGGGTCTGTTTCAGGAAAAATCTCCCGCAATGTTTTTTCATAGCGGTTTGGCTTTCTGCGATCTGGAAAAGTGAGGTAGTAGTCTTGGTAGTCAGCATCTCCAGCTTTAGCCTTTATAGCCCACTCGTGATCATCGGCCGTGTGGTTGCAAACTAAATCGGTGCACAAGCTAATCCCATTTTCGCGAAGCTCACGTGCGACATCCGCTAAACCATTTATTGTGCCTAACCGCTCATCAACCTGCCGATAGTTGATCACTGCGTACCCCCCGTCATTTGGGGATGGGCGGGGTTGGAGAAGGGGCATCAGATGCAGGTAGCTGACGCCTAACTCTTTTAAGTAGGGGATGCGTTCAGGCAGATTAGATAGTTTTTCGCAGAAGCGGTCGGTGTAGGCGATGTAGCCGATCATCTCTTGATCGAGGTACCAATTGGGGCGATGAGTACGCACAAGGTCAAGCTGTTTCAAATCGGCCGGCCGGGCTTTGTAACCATTGCTAACCGTTTCAAGGCAGTTGTTCATGACTTGATCAAAGTCATCCCGGCCACCATAGAGCTGCTGCATCGCATAGAGCGCATCATCCCAGTAGGTTTCCTTTCTTAAGTCAAAAATTTGTGTTTCGAATTTGGTGAGCTTCTTTGTCTTTTTCAAGTTGATTTATGTGCTATGTCAGGGTGAGACAATTTTATTTAGTTGAATGCGAACTGCCAAGTATCGCTGAAATTGCCTAGCCTCTACACCAAATACTGTTCGTGTAGAAGCTAGGCAATCGGATAAAAATATTGGATTGTACTCAATTACCTGCGAATGTCTCGCCTGCACCTACCCTTTAACCGACCCTGCCAAAAGCCCGCGCACAAAGTAACGCTGTAACGAGAAGAAAACCGCTAGCGGCAAGACCATCGAGACAAACGCCCCGGCCGTCAATAAATGCCATTCGCTGCCACGCGCTCCAACGATGGCTGCCATACGTTGGGTGACTAGCTCAAACTCCGGATTCCCACCCAAGAAAATCAACGCAACTAGATAATCGTTCCAAACCCATAGGAACTGGAAGATAGCGAACGAGGCTAGTGCTGGTACTGAAAGGGGCAAAATTAAACGAACGAAAACGGTAAAGTGTGATGCGCCGTCAATAAAAGCTGATTCTAAAGTTTCTCGTGGCAATTGACTAATATAGTTGTAAAGCAGATACACAGCTAAAGCTAAGCCAAAGCCGGTATGCGCCAACCAAATGGCTAAGAATGTCCCGTTTAGATTAAGCGCTTTGTAGTCACGCAAAATCGGCACGAGGGCGATTTGGAGCGGAACAACAAGTAGTGCAACAACCATGATGAACATCGGCCGCCGGCCGGGGAACTTCATCCAAGAAAAGGCATAGGCGGCAAAGGCGGCAATCAAAATCGGTATCACCGTGGCTGGAATTGTGACCGCTAAACTATTAATAAACGCGGCCGTCATATCATCGCCCGGAACGATTTCTACCGTCCCATCTTTGCGTGTGAACTCAAAATCTTGTCCACCTAACACCTGTCGATAATTGTCTAACGTAAAATCTGTTCGGGTTGTCCAAATTTGCTCTTGGACTTCGACTCGGCCGATGCGCTTGTTGCCGATCCAGCGAACCTGCTTGCCATCTGGCGTTGCGATACCGTCTCGAAACTCTGTGAATGTTCCGGTAGCTCCTTCAATTTCCATGATTCCATCAGGATCAAGCCCTAATTCACGAGGATCAAGTTCATCGGTCGCTTGCCACTCACGATGGGGCAAAACGTGCCACCAAGGTGAGCTAGCGATATCGTCACGATTGCGGAACGATGAAACGAGAATACCCAGCGTGGGAATCGTCCAAATGAGTACGATTAGTGCCAACGATCCGTTGACGATGATGTCACTGCGTAGTTGTCTTCTGCTTGCACTCATTTTAAAACGCCTCCTGTTCTCTGAATTGACGTAGGTTGTAAATCATGACGGGAATAACAGCGATAAGTAGGATGATCGCAATAGCGGAGCCGAACCCGGAGTTTCGATTGGTAAACGATTGTCTGTAAAACTGGGTTGCAATCACATGGGTGCCAAACTGCCCGCCGGTCATCACCCATACGACGTCGAAAATCTTGAGGGTGAAAATGACGACGGTGGTGAAAACGGTGATGATCGTCCCTTGAATATAGGGAATCATAATTCTGAAAAAGATTTGGATTTCAGTGGCCCCATCAACGCGGCTGGCTTCCATGAGCTCTTGCGGGATGCCCTTGAGCGCGGCCGAAAACAAGACCATTGCAAAACCAGCCTGTAGCCAAACGACAATCACAATCAAAAACAGATTGTTAAATGGAGCGATTTCTACCCACTGGGGCCAGGCCTGAGGTGTGCCACCTAAGCCGACAACGATGGCGTTGAGCAGACCGATCTGAGTTTGTTCTACCGGCCGGAATTCATAAATGAAGTTCCAGATAACACTGGCCCCGACAAACGAAATCGCCATCGGCAAAAAGATCATCGATTTGGCGAACTTTTCAAAGCGACTGCGATCCGCCAAAACAGCGATAATTAGACCAAACGCAACGGAGAGCGTACTGCCGAACAGAATCCACATTAAGTTGTTGCGGAATGCTTCGATCATTAGCCGTTCGGTAAAAACGGCCGCGTAGTTGCTTAGCCCCACAAATCCTTCACTCGCGATATTTGCGAGGAAGCTCAACTCTTGATCTGGCCCATCTCGATTGAACAAGCTGATCCAGAAGGTGCGGACAGTTGGAATCGCCAAATACCAAAGTAGGAGCGCAACGGCCGGGCCGACAAATACAAACGGCTGTAGCCGCTGGGTCCATGCCTCTGGTAGCCATTCGACAAGATTATTAAATAGATAAAAGAGAGCCGCTAGCCCTCCTACTCCCCAAAATATAGCGATAATGGCTTTGATAGCTTGTGAAGCTTCCCCATCACGTAAAAATAGGAATCCATAATAAAGCGCAACGAGTGTGACTACAATTGCACCGATCGCCAGCAGGATTCCTACTGTAGGAGATAAACCATTGTTTGAGCTCTGATCTTCTCGTGAAGCTGCCATTTCCTACTCCTTTTACTTTCCTTAACCCTCTTTATTGCATCATATTCATTGGTGTTGGGTGCGTTGCTGTAAGCTTCCTTTTAGTTAGAAATTTTCTGTAGGGCGAGGCAGTAGCTTCTATGATGACCAGGGTTGACCTTAAAGATCATAGAAGCTACGACAATTTGATGGCAAATCTCACTTGATGAATGAGACTTATCATCAAATTGCCTCGCCCTAAAACGAGCTCTTACCGAGGCCAAGAGGCATCGATTTCGGCCGTTGCTGTTTCAAGATCGATAGACCCTGCTACGTAGCTGGTCATCTGTTCCCAGAATGAACCTGCGCCAACTTCACCAGGCATCAAGTCAGATCCGTCGAAACGGAAGCTGGTTGCGCCTGCTACAAGTTGAGAAACACCCCAGTCCAAATCTGAACCGTACATGTCTTGCGTTGCGGTTTGGTGAGCTGAAATCGCGCCACCACCTTCCAACCAGCCAGAAACTGATTGTGGAGTTGTGAAGTATTCCATCAAAGCGCGAACTTCTGGGCGGTCGTTAAACATCGCCAAAAGGTCACCAGCTACCAAGAACGGTTTGCCGTACTCGTCACCGATTGGTGGCAAGTAGAAGAAGTCGTAATCTTGCTGGTACTCAGCGCCTTCAGGGAAGAAGCTGGTGATGAAGTTAGCCTGTTTGTGTAACCAACACTGTGGTGGATCAGTAAATAATCCGGCTGGTGAGTCACCAAACGAGGTTGATGCGATAGAAGTCCGGCCGCCCAAGACGTAGTCGTCATTGAACCAGATTTCACTCCAAGCATTAATCGCATTTTGGACTTCAGGTGAGCTGAATGGCAGGTCGCCAGCAACCCAAGCGTCGTAGTTTTCCAAAGAAGTGGTGCGGAGCATCATCTCTTCGGTCCAGTCGGTAGCAACCCAGCCGGTTGCTGCGCCAGATTCGATGCCGATACACCAAGGTGCGTCGCCATCAGATGCGATCTGGTCAGTTAAGGTAGCAAGTTCTTCCCAAGTGGTTGGAACTTCATAACCGGCCGCTTCAAAATCATCTACCGGATACCAAACGAGGCTCTTGCCGCTGAAGCGCATCATCACACCATATTCGGTGCCGTCAACTGTGTTGAACTCGCGCCAACCTTGGTTGTATTGTTGCGCTAGCCATTCGTCGCTGATGAAGTCGCTTACTGGCACGATTTCACCTTCACGAGCGAAGCTTGCGAACAAGCCAGGCTGCGGGAAGTCAACGATGTCTGGAGCATCGCCAGCGTCTACACGGGTTGCAATCGAGCCTTCAAACTCTTTGTTACCAATGTAATTCACTGTGATACCGGTCGCTTCTTCGAATGCTTTCATTCCTTCAGAGAACTTAACGCCGTCAGGATCATTGCCTTCAAATGCGCCGTCAACGGTTACCGTTGTGCCAGCGTAATCGCCGTTCATTGCTGCTTCTAAAGCACCACCAGGCATGACAGCAAATGGACCTTCATCCATGCTTTCTTCGGTCACGCTTTCGCTACCAGCCATGCCAGCAGGCCAAGAGGCATCGATTTCTTGCATTGCGGTGTCAAGATCGATAGATCCAGCAACGTAGCTGGTCATCTGTTCCCAGAATGAACCTGCGCCAACTTCACCAGGCATTAAGTCAGATCCGTCGAAACGGAAGCTGGTTGCGCCTGCCACAAGCTGAGATACACCCCAGTCCAAATCTGAACCGTACATGTCTTGCGTTGCGGTTTGGTGAGCAGAAATTGCGCCACCACCTTCTAACCAGCCAGAAACTGATTGTGGGGTTGTGAAGTATTCCATTGCTGCACGAACTTCTGGGCGGTCGTTAAACATCGCCAAAAGGTCACCGGCTACCAAGAATGGTTTGCCGTAGTCGTCACCAACAGGTGGCAAGTAAAAGAAGTCGTAATCTTTCTTATA
>JBGCDP010000176.1:0-26870 GCA_045105475.1 Anaerolineae bacterium | reverse complement strand
CAAATTGGATGCAGGCCAGTTTGAAGGGAAAGACATCAATTGGGATGTTGTAACCGCCAGCATGGCTTACCCAGACAATCCAAACCATGAAGAAGGGTATCCAAACGAACTTCAAGCTCGTGACGCTCTAGCTGCTTTCGACGAGCAGTTGAACAACAACCCTGACTTTGACGTTGCAGCAGGTCTAGAAGAATTGCGTGCAAATCTCCAAGAGATTTTCAACCAATAATATCTAGTCAGTAGATTTGAAGCTCCATTTGGTGTTTACGCCAAATGGAGCTTCATCTGATTTTTAAAAAATTTGAAGTAGAAAAGTTAAGTTCTTGAGAATTGAGAGGTTGAAATGAGTTTCGTTGATGAAGTAACCAGCGCCCGGAAATCCCGCAGATTACGTTGGCGCGATATGTCTGCATTAAAAAAGTATGATGCAAAATGGGGCTACATTTTTATCAGTCTCTGGGTCGTTGGCTTCTTAGCCTTTTACCTTATTCCTATGATCGCCTCATTTGGATTCTCACTATTAGATTTTCAATTGGCAAAACCTCAAGATATTGAATATGTCGGTTTTGAAAACTGGCGCAGAATGCTTTTCGATGATCCACTGGTTTGGGAATCGATGAGAGTTACCTTTGTGTTTGCCATTATTACCTTGCCTATCGGGTTGTTTACTGCGCTTGGTCTCGCGATTTTGCTTAATTCTGAGCATCTCTTCGGCCGCGATGTGTTCCGTACTTTGTTTTATATGCCATCGATGGTGCCATTGATTGCTGCACTATTTATTTGGGCAGGTGTACTAAATTCTCAAGGTGGGTGGCTGAATCGGCTCATTGAATTTTCTACCGGGTACCCGGCCGTGGGTATTAACGGACTGCGCTGGCTTGATGATCCTAAACTTATCTATTTTGCCTATACATACATTGGTATTTGGGGAGTCGGTAACGCGATCATCATTAACCTAGCTGGATTACAAAGTGTTCCTACTGACTTGTACGAAGCGGCTCGGGTTGATGGGGCTGGCTGGCTACGGCGTTTGTGGAGCATTACCATACCAATGATCTCACCTGTTATTTTTTATAACTTAATCTTAGGACTGGTTGGTTTACTCCAATATTTTATTGTGCCTTGGGTTTTGAACGGTGGAACAGGTTATCCCGATGGGTCAACTCGTTTCTACATGATCCATTTCTTTACCAATGCATTTGGATATGCAGATATGGGTTACGGGGCAGCTCTAGCATGGCTCATTTTTATTGTGGGTATGATCATCACGTTAACCTTATTTGGCACCGCCCGGTACTGGGTCTATTACGAAGCTGACTCAGCATAAAGGAGGATTTATAAAATGACTACGATATCAAATGAACATTTAGAGCCGGTTGATACAGTCCCTGCCCGTACAATGGCGAAAAAGTCGCAACGAGTCCTTCTGATCAAATTTGCAGTTACATCAGTGGCCATTCTCCTGCTATCAATTTGGATCATGCCGCTTTTTTATGGTGTGGTGACATCGCTTAAAACCAAGGATCAAATTTCTGATCCGTTAGGCGGCATTTTGCCAGCGGTGGCCCAGACGTTTGAGTTTGAAGGGGAAGAATATGATGTGTACACAGTCCCGTTTGAAGATGGAACTGAACGCACACTGGCCTTATTCCGAAAAGGGCGGCAAGACAGCTCTTTTATTGACCCGAGTAACCCAACTGCTGCACCGATAGAGTGGGAAGGGCGCTGGCGTCAGTTAGAGCAAGCGCGTGTCATTATGCCAACGTGGAGTAACTATCCGGAAGCGTTTACGACTGTCAAATTCGGCCGGATGGTGTGGAACACCTTCTTTTATGCGTTTGTCGGAATGTTTGGTGCGGTTGGTTCTGCAGCCATTGTCGCTTATGGGTTTAGCCGTTTTGAATTCCCCTTTAAAAACTTGTTGTTTATCATTCTGATTTCAACGATTATCTTACCCCCACAAGTCACCTCGGTGCCGACCTATGCATTTTGGGTTTATCTAGATTTGGTCCCTTCATGGTGGCCACTTCTGATACCCATGTTCTTCTCAAATGCCTACAATGTTTTCTTTTTACGTCAGTTTTTCCTGACCATTCCGAAAGAGATGGAAGAAGCGGCAAAAATTGATGGCGCAGGCCCGATTCGGACGTTTTGGTCGATTATTTTGCCACAATCTATTCCTGCCTTGGTTGCGATCTCATTGTTCCACTTTTTCTTTGCATGGAATGACTTTTTTGGCCCTTTGATTTATACGACTGGTGCCCGAGATCTTGTGCCGATTACGGTTGGATTGACCTTTTTTAATGGAATCTATAGTTCACAGCCGCAGCTGATTCAAGCGGCCGCGATTATGACACTAATCATTCCACTCATAATCTTCTTCTCTGCACAGCGTTATTTTGTTCAAGGTATTGTTATTACCGGAAACAAATAGCGTACCGTGTGATACGGGTGGTGGGGTTTTAATCGAAATGAACCGCCACCCGCTATTTTAAATAAGTCTCTAACTCATTAGTCAGCAATTGGAATAAGTTATGCTAGCAAGAAAAACCACTTGGTTTCTGTTTGTGCTGTCTCTATTTGGAGCTTTTATTAGCTCGTGCGGCCAGCAGCCTGATATTCAAGCAATAAGCGATGCAACGGCTGTCCCGCCTGCAACCCCTACATCTGAACCGGAACCCACAGCGGTGCCAACAGAAGTGCCGGCTGGGGTTTGGATTAACCCTAGCCTAGATTGGGGTGAAATTAGCCCGCTGGTATATGGCACCAATTATGGACCGTGGATGGCGGTTACAGTTGAGAATCAGCCAAACTTTGAAGCGTCGGGTTTAAAATACATTCGATTTCCCGGCGGCCGTTGGGGTGACTCCAACAATCTGCGCGACTATCAGATTAGACAGCTCATGACCCATGTTGATCAGATCAACGGTGATGTGACGATTAGCGCCCGCCTATTGGGCGGCTCACCAGAACAGGCGGCTGATCTGATTAAACTGGTTAATGAAGAAATGGGGCATGATGTGCGGCTGTGGTCGATTGGAAACGAACCAAGCCTTTACAGAACCATGCAGCAAGCTGAAGAATGGGACACCGTTTACTTTAACGAACAGTGGCGGCTGTATGCTGAAGCGATGCTGGAAGTTGATTCTGAGATCAAGCTGTTAGGGCCCAATACCCATCAATTTCGGCAGGATGAGTCATCTAACCCGAAAGACGCTAACGGGCTCGATTGGATGCGAGAATTTTTAAAAGCCAACGGTGATTTGGTTGATGTGGTAACTTTCCATCGGTATCCTTTTCCATTGAGAATGTCTGATCCGATTCCACCCAAAGAAGCTTTGCGCAACAATTCTGAAGAGTGGGACGAGATTATTCCTAAAATTCGCCAGGTGATTCTGGAAGAAACCGGCCGTGATATTCCGATTGGAATCATGGAGATCAATTCAAACTGGTCAGATGCGGCCGGAAGTGAAACGACGCCAGACTCGCATATGAATGCGATTTGGTGGGCCGACGTACTTGCTCGCATGATTCAGCAAGATGTTGATATGGTGACCCATTTCGCCCTACAAAGTAATAAATCAGGATGGGCGCTGATGAATCGGACCAGCGTACGGCCGACTTACTATACTTATCAAGCCTATGATCATTTAGGCGAGTCAAAAGTCGCATCAGGCTCTGACGAACGATACGTGACGGTAGTTGCCGCCGAACGCGCGGCCGATGGTGCTTTAACCGTTATGCTGATCAACCGAGCTGATGACCCGATGACTGTTCCTTTTCAGATTGGTGATGAGACTGAAATTGCGATTGATGAGCTCTGGCGCTTTGACCCTGAGCAAAATACAGTGAACTTAGGGCCAGTTCAGCTAAATGGTTCTATCGAACTTCCCGGCTTGTCGTTAACCGTCTTAGTGATTCAATAGATTAGATCTGCACTTTAGGTGAGGTTTTCAGAATGAAACGTTTTTGGTTATTGGGAATAGTGATTTTTGTGTTTTTAATCGGTTGTACCGAAGGTGAACCGACTCCTACACCTGCTGATCCAACGCCAACCAATTCCCCTGCTGATCCTGCTGCTGAAGTAACCAGTGACTCTGAGAATTTGGCCCCAACCGCTGTGCGGCCTGCGGCAAATGCAAATGGCTTACCGTATCAGGACCCTGATCTGCCGATAGATGAAAGGGTTGAAGATTTGCTTAGTCGGATGAGTTTGGAAGAAAAAATCGGGCAGATGACTTTAGTCGAAAAAGATAGCATTTTGCCTGTCGCTGTCACACGTAGCAACATCGGGTCGATTTTAAGCGGTGGTGGCGGTTCTCCACCCGATAATAGCCCGGCCGGTTGGCTTGATATGGTGACAGAATTTCAGCAGGCTGCTTTAGATACAGATTTGCAGATCCCACTTTTGTACGGCGTTGATGCGGTCCATGGGCATAACAATGTTGTGGGCGCAACTATTTTCCCACATAACATCGGTTTGGGAGCTACCCGTAATCCTGAATTGGTGCAGGCGGTTGCGCGGGCAACTGCGCTCGAGACGTTGGCAACCGGCATCCATTGGGATTATGCGCCGGTGTTAGCTGTACCGCAGGACATTCGCTGGGGGCGCACGTACGAAGGGTTTGCTGAAAACACTGACTTAGTGACCGAACTTTCTGTTGCCTATTTGTTGGGTTTACAAAGTACAGGCAACAGTAGTGATTTATCTGATCCGTTGACCCTGTTAGGGACCCCCAAGCACTTTGTGGGTGATGGGGGTACGGTGTGGGGTAGCTCGACGACGGGAAGCTATAGTATTGACCAAGGGGTAACTGAGGTTGATGAAGCTACCTTACGTGAGATTCATTTGCCCCCATATCCGGCCGCTATTGATGCGGGTGCGATGAGTATGATGGCATCCTATAGCAGTTGGGGTGGCATGAAAATGCATGCGCAAAAATACCTGATGACCGATGTCCTGAAAGGTGAATTAGGCTTTGAAGGGTTTATCGTTTCTGACTGGGAAGCGATTGACCAGATTGACCCAAATTTGACCCTGTCAGTGATTACGGCGATTAATGCTGGCATCGATCTGAATATGGTTCCGTATAACTACACGGAATTTATTCGAATCATGACCAAAGCGGTGCGCGATGGGGAGATTCCGTTAGAACGGGTGGATGATGCTGTTCGCCGTATTTTGCGAGTTAAATTTGAGCTAGGGCTGTTTGAAAATCCGTTTGGTGATCCAGCCTTACTTGAAATAGTTGGCTCGGCCGAACATCGTGACCTGGCTCGCGAAGCGGTGCGTGAGTCGCTTGTATTGCTGCAAAATCGAGATGGGGTATTGCCACTTGAAAAGGGCACAGGTACGATTTTTGTGTCGGGAATTGGGGCTGACGATTTGAGTATGCAAAGCGGCGGCTGGACAATTGATTGGCAGGGAATTGGCAGCGAAACGACACCGGGCACAACAGTTCTGGAAGGAATCACTGAAATAGCCGGTAGTGACAGTGAAATTGTTTATGATCGATTTGGAAAATTTGCTCGCGAAACAGACGCAGATGGGACTCCGAAACAGGCCGATGTCGGTATTGTTGTTGTAGGAGAGAGGCCTTATGCTGAAGGGCGTGGCGACTCCGACGATCTTTCAATTAACGCAACGCTGGTTGAGCGGATGGCGGAACGCGCTGACAAAGTCGTTGTGATTATATTAAGCGGCCGGCCGATGATGATCAGCGACACGCTGCCAGCGGCCGATGCGTGGGTGGCTGCATGGCTACCCGGGACTGAAGGAGATGGGGTTGCTCAGGTACTATTTGGTGACTATCCATTTACTGGGAAACTCTCGTTTTCGTGGCCTCGTTCAATTGAACAATTGCCATTTGATTTTAAAAATTTACCAGAGCAGGGATGCGATGCACCTCTGTTTGAATATGGATACGGCCTGTCTGTCGCAGATACAGACGCTGTTGAAATAATTGATTGTAGCTAGTTAAAGATTTTTTGATAGGGGCATCGAATATGCCTTTATGCAAGTAATCATAATTTTAAAAGAAAGGGAACTCGCCCAGCGGTTTAAAGGTCGCAGGCCAGTTTCTTCACCAACAAGATAATATGACACCAACACAAACTAAACCGCTGGATTCAACTGTTGAAGCCAGAGTCGATGAGTTGCTTGCTAAAATGACCTTGGCTGAAAAAATCGGCCAGATGACCCAAGTTGAGAAAAATAGCATCAAAAAAGGGGACATCGCCAAGCTAGGAATCGGATCGATTTTGAGCGGTGGCGGTGGAAACCCTGTCCCGAACAATCCTGAAAATTGGCGAGATATGGTCAATGGTTTTATCGAAGAGTCATTGGAAAGTCGCTTGGGTATTCCACTTATTTACGGCTCTGACTGTGTGCATGGGCACAATAACTGCACTGACACAACGATTTTCCCACACAATATCGGCCTTGGCGCTGCTGGTGATGCCGATTTGGTTGAGCGCATCGCGGCTGCCACTGCTGAAGAAATGAAAGCGACCGGCGTTCGTTGGAACTTTGCCCCGGCCGTTTCGCTACCCATCGACGTCCGTTGGGGACGTAGCTATGAAGGCTTTAGCCAAGAACCGGCTTTGATCACTGAACTATCATCGGCATATGTGCGTGGTTTGATCGGTGGCGATATGAAGACGGGCGTGCTGCCATCTGTGAAGCATTTTGTGGGTGATGGAGCCGCAACATGGGGATCATCGACCCGTATTTCTGCTGAAGAATGGGAAATGATCGAGAGTGACCCGACATTGGCGAATGCGAAAGTTGGCTCTCACATGATGGATTTGCTCAAGATTGGAGCCTGGCAAATCGATCAAGGGGTCAGCGACATCGACGAGGCAACTTTACGTGAGATGCACCTGCCGCCATATGCGGCCGCAATCGCTGAAGGTGCTATGAACATCATGGTTAGCTATTCGTCTTGGGACGGCATCAAAATGACCGCCCAAAAATACTTGCTGACCGATGTGTTAAAAGGTGAGATGGGCTTTAATGGCTTTTTGGTCACTGACTGGGAAGCGATTGATCAGATTGACCCAGACTTTTATACGGCCGTGGTTGCTTGTATTAACGCCGGGATCGATATGAATATGGTTCCGTTTAAATATGAGAACTTTATCGAGACATTGACCAAAGCTGTCAACGTAGGCGATGTGCCCCAGTCACGCATTGATGATGCGGTTCGCCGTATTTTGCGGGTTAAAGTGATGATGGGTGTTTTTGAAAACCCGATCTGTGACACGCCACTTTCTGTGGTTGGCTGTGACGAGCATCGAGCTTTAGGGCGTGAAGCGGTCCGCCGATCAATGACCTGTTTGAAAAATGATAGTGTACTGCCTTTTGCCAAAGATTCTTCTGGCATCGCCATTGCCGGTCAGCATGCAAACGATGTTGGCATGCAATGTGGTGGCTGGACCATCGAATGGATGGGGGGGGCCGGTGCTATCACAAAGGGCACGACGATTCTTGAAGGGATTCAAGAGGCGGCTGGTGATACGGCCGAAATCATGTACGACGCTGACGGTAACTTTGGCAATGTGAAAGTTGAAACCGCTTTTGTTGTTGTGGGGGAAGAACCCTATGCGGAAGGGATGGGTGACCGGACTGATCTGCACTTGCCAAAAGAACAGGTTGAAATGATCCGGCGTGTGCGCCAGAACTGCGACAAATTGGTCGTGATGGTGCTTTCTGGTCGGCCGGTTGTGATTTCTGAATGGGCCGATGAAGTTGACGGCCTAATAGCTGGTTGGCTGCCAGGTACCGAAGGGGATGGCGTCGCCGACGTCTTGTTTGGCGACTATGATTTTGAAGGCCAACTCCGTTACACATGGCCTCGCTCGATGGATCAAATTCCATTGGGCAGTGATGATGGTCAGGAACCTCAGTTTGTCCCTGGCGATGCCCTTTAAAACATCAAATTGTTAGCTCGTTAAATCAAAAAGGGGCGGTGATTTTTAAAATCACCGCCCCTTTTCTTGTTTTAGACTGACTTCTGTGTTGGCTGCATTGTTAACTGTCTAAAACTAGTCTTCGGCTGGTAGCATGGATGGTGGAATCAATACAGTGTCGATCACGTGGATCGTACCGTTTGAAGCAATGATGTTGGCCGTAACAACTTTTGACTCATCATTTAGGTAAAGATCATCTTTGAAAACTTTGATATTTACCTTCTCACCGTTGAGTGTGGCCGCTTCAGTTAAAGTAGCTGCAATGCCTGAGCCAACGTCACCAGAAACCACATGGTAAAGAAGCACGCTCTTTAACGCGGTAGGGTTAGCCAACAAACTTTCTACAGTGCCAGCTGGTAATTTTGCGAATGCCTCATCGGTCGGTGCAAATACGGTGATAAAACCGCTTTCGTCAGAGAGGGCAGGAATCAGATTGGCCGCTTTTGCAGCTGCAACAAGTGTGTCGAAGCTGCTGTTGCCAGATGCGATTTCAGCAATGTTTTGGAAGTCTGCACGGGCACCTGTTGTTGATGTGCTTGTCACTTCAGTTGTCGACTCGACAGACCCTGCAATGGATGGTGGAATCAAGACGTTATCAATCACATGGATCGTACCGTTTGAAGCGATGATGTTTGCGGTAACAACTTTAGATTCGTCGTTTAGGTATAGATCGTCTTTGAAAACTTTGATATTTACTTTTTCGCCGTTGAGTGTAGTCGCTTCACTTAAGGTTGCTGCGATACCTGAGCCAACGTCACCAGAAACGACATGGTAAAGGAGCACACTTTTTAGTGCGGTTGGGTTAGCCAATAAGCCTTCTACAGTGCCAGCTGGTAATTTTGCGAATGCCTCATCGGTTGGTGCAAATACGGTGATAAAACCACTTTCATCAGACAGGGCCGGGATGAGATTGGCCGCTTTTGCTGCTGCAACGAGGGTGTCAAACGCACTGTTGCTAGATGCGATTTCAGCGATGTTTTGGAAATCGGCACGAGCGCCAGTTGATGATGAATCAGTTGCTTCGACTGCTGTTTCGGCTGCGGCCGCTGCGATGGATGGTGGAATCAAGACGGTGTCAATCGCATGGATCGTTCCGTTTGAAGCGATAACATTTGGAATGATCACTTTTGATTCATCGTTGAAGTACAAATCGTCTTCAAAAACTTTGATATTTACTTTTTCACCATTTAGTGTGGTTGCTTCACTTAAAGTAACGGCGATGCCTGAACCTACATCCCCCGAAATAACATGGTAGAGAAGAATTGACCTTAGCATATCCTCATCAGCCAATATCGCGTTTAAAGTGGCTGCTGGGATTTTTGCGAATGCGTCATCGGTTGGTGCTAAAACAGTGAGCTTCCCAGTCGTGCTGTTGAGCGCATCAACAAGGTCCGCTTTAACGACGGCCGATACCAATGTGTCAAATGAATCGTTTGATTGTGCAATGCCGACAATAGTAGGCAGCTCGTCCCGAGATGTATTCTGTGCGACTGCTGTAGAAATTGCCGTCACCAAAAATAGTGCGGTCATAATCGAAATTAGCTTAATTTTGTTAATCATTTTTTCTCCTAGTTTCTTATTTTGGGGTATTGCAAACAGGCACTTGTCTTCAAGATCCCTATCCGAGAAGTGGTGAATGCAGCTAGAACAGTAAAATTTGTATTTCAATGTGATGCTGAAGAACGGGTTATATTCTTCGGGTGCAGATGCTATATCTGGACAAGTAGCCAAGTTTGTCTAGGTATTGTTCTGCTTATGTCTAGAATTACGCCACTGTTGGCACCTTGTACCTATCAACCATGAAATCCACCTAAAATAGGTGTTTTTAATGCTATTTCTCTCTGGTAGAGGGCTGTATTAGAAAAATATAAACGGGAGGAAACAGGCTCAAAAAAAGGGAGTTTAAACGGATTGGGTTTGAAATTGACGGCCGCTCTTTCTAATAATCAGTTCCAAAGACCGAATAGTCGGTGGTCCAGATAGCTTGCATAGGTGTTGTTTTTCGGCCGACTTGTTACCTTTAAGCAGAAATATTTTTTATCAGGCTGTGAGACGTTTCTAGATCATCGTGAAATTCTAGATTTGGGTATACGCAGGTTTACGCATAGAGCTTTAAAGCGGATGCGATACACTACTCCTAATTATGTTCAAGATTGATGAGGCGTTAGCGGCTACAACCATTTGTCCTTGTAAGCGTAAAATTGAAGTGGTTGACCGATAAGAAAGCGGTTGTTAAAGTTTTTCATAGTTCCGATCTTTTTACGCTTATTTATTTATTTTCTATTATGATTTGGACTTGGGAAGCTGACATATACTCACCATTTACAACAAACATCCCCTTATTAAAGTAAGACAGGGGTATAAACTTAAATTATGGAAGCAAAATTAACGAATGAACAGGAAGCCCTGTTAAAACGGTCACGTGATGTTTTAGGCGGAGTCCGTGATACATTGGCTAGCACGTCATCAACACCTGAAGAGCGCGGAGCTTTAGCTGAGTCAATTCGGCAGCTTGATGAGCTTTTTCTTTTTGTCGTTGCCGGTGAATTCAATGCAGGTAAATCATCTTTTGTGAACGCTTTGTTGGGGACAGAAGGGCTTTTGCAAACAGGCGTGACACCCACGACGAGCCAAATCTGGCTGTTGAAATATGGGGCAGAGCGCTCAGAAACACCTCAGGATAAAGGGGTATGGGTGCAGACCGCCCCCATTAAAATGTTAGAGACCCTCAATATTGTTGATACACCCGGAACAAATGCGATCAATCGTGAGCATGAAGCTTTAACTACTGACTTTATCCCACGGAGTGACTTGGTTTTGTTTCTAACTTCGGCCGACCGGCCGTTTAGTGAGAGCGAGCGACAGTTTTTAGAAAAGATCGAAGAGTGGGGCAAGAAGATCGTTCTTGTAATTAATAAGATCGATATTTTTGAAAACGACGATGAGCGCGAAAAGGTAATTGAGTTTGTTAAAAACTCTGCCCGTGACTTAATCGGTGAAACTCCACCCGTCTTCCCAATCTCTTCCAAACTCGCTCAAAAGGCGAAAGCTGGAAACCCACAGCATTGGGAAGCAAGTGGCTTTGCACCGCTTGAAGAATATATTGAAAAAACCCTCGATGAAAAGGGACGTTTCCGCCTTAAGCTGCTTAATCCGATTGGGGTTGGCAAACGCTTAGTAGGCTCACGTTTAGACTATATTAGCGGCGACTGGTCGATGTTGGAGCAAGACAAACAGCTTTTGGCCGATATTGAAGGGCAGATGTCGTTTTACGATGAGGACATTGAACGCAACTTTGAGGCACGCTTAAGTGAAATCCAGACGATTTTGTATGAGATGGAGCAGCGTGGAAATAACTTTTTCGATGATACTCTGCGAATCGGCCGGATTCCTGACCTAATCCGGGGCAGCTACGTGGCTCAGCAGTTTGAATCAGAAGTATTGAAAGATGTCCCGCGCCAAATTGAAGATCGTGTGGGCGAATTGGTCGACTGGATGGTTGAACAAGATTTACGCCAATGGACGGCCGTTAGCGATCATTTAAACAAACGGCGTGATGAAGTTTCCACACGTGTGGTGGGTCAAGGGACAGCACAAGAAAGTACCTTGGCTTATGACCGCCAGCGCTTGGTTGACTCGATCAGCAAATCTGCCCGTAAGTCGGTTGATAGCTACGATAAAGTTTATGAGATTGACCGGATTAATGTTCGGGTGCGTGAAGCGATTGCAGGCGTTGCCGGTTTAGGCGTTGCTGCTGGAGCGACGATTACCGTTGCATTGGCAACCGCGATGGCTGATGTCACCGGTATTTTAGCTGGGACAATTATTGCGGGCTTAGGGATGTTTGTTTTCCCGAATCGACGTAATAAAGCGAAACGGGATCTTTCAGCGCGCCTGGCAGAGCTGAAAACTGAATTGATGACCAACCTACGCGAGCAATTTAACCGGGAACATCGTCGTTCTCGCCAGCGTTTAGATGATGCGATTGCACCATTTTCTCGTTTTGTCCGTTCCGAGAGCAGCAAAATCGAAGAAGTACGCGATGCACTGCTCGATTTAGATCATGAGCTCGTAGGCTTGGGTAAACAGGTTGAAGCCTTATAGAATTTAGAAATTTGGGATGAACTGCTAAAATAGGATTTAAGAAGCAAATAATTGCGGCTTAAATCCTTTTTTATTGCCTATTTTATTAAGACGAAGACTACTCTGACTAACATCACGATATCACTATGGACATTATTAAAAACGATCACAACGGGCGGGAAATATGGCGCTATCCGGCCGAAGTTTTAGCGCAAACGGACAATGAAATTAGGATCGAAGCGTATTTTAATCGGGATGACTATGATGCCGGTTTTGTAGAGTTCAAGCGGAATGATCGTTTTGTCGAGACGTTTTACAATAATCGTTGGTACAACATTTTTGCGATTTACGACCGGGATGATCAACGTCTTAAAGGCTGGTATTGCAATATTACCCGCCCAGCTATGTGGGACTCTGCTGAGCTAGCCTCCGATGATATTGCGCTTGATGTATGGATATCGGCTGAAAATGGGGTGCCTGTTGGTGATCCACTTGTATTGGACCATGAAGAGTTTGTTGAGCTTGGCTTGAAACCGGCCGAAATGCAGATTGCCCTTAAAGCGGTTGATGAGATCATCGCTTTAGCAAAATCAAATCAACTCCCGAAATAGGCGCTATTTAGGCATCAGCAGATAAAAAAGTAGGCTTGATCGATTTGTTGAATACGAGACGTTGTTCTACTGGCTTTCAAGCTTGTGAATCATGCACCATGCACGGAGATATTCAGCCACGCTCCAAGCCTGAGCCGGACAGCCACGTGGGGTAAAGGGGGCGTCCCCATCAAAAATTTCGCTAATGCTGCCTAAACCGTGATCACGTAGATGGGCAAGAGCCGGAGCTAAATATGAGCGGGCCATTTCAGGGTCTTTGTATACGCGTAGATGGGCGGCGATGAACGGGCCGATGAGCCAACCCCAAACGGTGCCTTGATGATAGGCTGCATCTCGCTCACGCACATCTCCCTTATACACACCGATATACTCAGAATCACTTTGGGCCAGCGAGCGTAATCCGTGCGAGGTTAGAAGCTGTTTGGCGCATGTGTCGAGAACAAGCTTTTGCTGGTCAGGTTCAAGTGGGCTGTACGATAGTGAGACGGCTAAGAGCTGATTCGGCCGCAAGTGTGTTTCAGGGCCATCTGGTCCATCAATTACATCGTAACAATAGTTTTTATCTGCATACCAAAAGCGAGAAAAGCTCTCTTTTACCTGAGCCGCGAGATCATCATAGGCGGCTGGTGAATAGCCCAACTGCTTGGAGAAGTGGCACATATTGCGTAATGCGTTGTACCAGAGCGCATTAATCTCAATCGGTTTCCCAACGCGGGGCGTGACAACCCACTCGCCTGCTTTGGCGTCCATCCATGTCAGCTGGACTCCTTTTTCACCTGCATAAAGTAGATGATCGGCCGAATCCATTTTGATTGAATAGCGTGTGCCACGCTTGTGCCATGTCAAAATATCTTGTAGCGCAGGATAAAGTTCTTTGAGAAATTCTTTGTCGTTGGTCGCTTCAAAATAGGTGCGAATCGCTTGGAAATACCATAAGCTGGCGTCGGCCGTATTGTATTCTGGTATTTCACCTACATCTGGGAAGCGGTTGGGCAACATCCCTTTGTTGACATATTGCGCATAGGTACGCAGGATGCTTTTGGCAACTTCTTCGCGGCCGCTGCATAAGGTTAGACCCGGAATGCTGATCATCGAGTCACGACCCCAATCACTGAACCACGGATACCCAGCGATAATTGAATGCCCTTTAGGGTCGGCCGGATGCGAGCGCTCAACGATGAACTGGTCAGCTGCTAGCACAAGCTGGCGCATTTCTGGATCTAGTTCCCCTTGAATGCGTTTGGCTTGCTCAATTAATCTTTCTTCATGATCCAGACGGCGTTGGAATGCCGCATCACCGCTTAAATCGACATGGTCACTGGTGCTGGCCACAATGGTGACCGTTTCACCCGGATTTAGCGTAATGACAAAATCTGCAATGTTTAGATGGTCTTCTACGACATCTGGTGCACCACGGTAATCTTCATTGCTGTAAAAATAATCTTCGTGCCATTCTTTTTGTGGATAGATCTCACCCCGGCTGACTTTGATATAAAGGGGGGTCGCATCTTCATCCATGGTGATTTTGAGGCCGTTGTCAACAATTTCGACATCTGTCTCTAAATCTTCAGCAATTGTGGTGCGATGATAGTCGCGGTAGTTGACCATCGCTTTGGGGTAAAGATGGAGCGGCTCACTGGCTCGTATCAAGGTGTATTGAATGTAGGTCGTGTTTTCGCCATGTTCCATCCAAATGCGTTTTTCAAGGACGGCATCCGCAATGGCATAGGTCCAGACTGGGGTCGTACCTTCTAGGCGAAAGCGTTCGAGGTTGAAGTGGCCAAATGGCTCTGTTAAGCCAGGCTCGCCTTCGTCGTCGCCAAACCAGCGATCGATATAAAGAGGAAAGTAGGTTTCGTCGTATTTTACCGTTTCATCGAGCTTTGTGAGCATCAAGGTTCGGCCGAGTGGGGGATTCAAGGCGGCGATTAGCAATCCGTGATAACGGCGCGTTAGCATCCCTGAAATAGTGCCCATAGCAAAGCCCCCAATCCCATTGGTAACAAGCCATTCCCTATTAGATGAAACACCGATTCGGCCGCAAACTTCGCGCCCGAGATCGACAAATGCGCTTACCTTTTTTTTCCGGAGAGTCATAAATACCTTCTTCTCAAATAGTCCTGATGTGATGATAACTGTATCTTAAACCACCTGCAATGGAAGATACCTTTAAACAGAAGCTACAAAAGTAGTACATCTTGCATAGTTAAAAAACTGGAACGAGAAATAGTTTGAGGGTTCTACCGCCAATGATAATTACGATATGGAGAGTGGGGAAGTAAAGTTTATCTTTTGCTGGTGATTTTGCACACCAATGTCAAGCTCTTAAAGCGTTTACTTAACTTTGAAAAATTGCGATGATGAAAGAATGAAAAAATATACTTTGATTTCTTTAGGGTTTGCTTTGTTTTTATTGGTGATTATTTATCTCGCCAACACAGATTCGATCCCAATGCGACACTTGTATGCTATTCCAAATTTTGACAAGATCGGTCATTTTACGCTGTTTGGCCTAATGGCTTTCTTTATTAATCGAGCGATGGGGTGCCGCCGGAAAGAACTGTTAGGAAATGTGATGCTTGTCGGAAGTCTCTGGCTGATGTCATTTGTTGTGCTGGAAGAATTTTCTCAGATATTTATTGAATCACGTAATTTTGATGTTTCAGATTTGATGTATGACATGGTGGGGATTTATTTTGGTGGATTTATAGCTGTCGCAACATCACAACCGGCCGCTTCGTTGAGATCACTCATACCCGGCCGATAAGCCCTCGTTAAGTATAACCAACCAATAAGGGGATGAATATCTTGTAGCTTGATCAGCTATCTAGTCTATAGGTTAGATAGCCAAACGCATGAATAAAGGCCTTGACGGCCGAATATGACTTAAACTATGGCTAGGTTGGTTTAAGCAGGAACAGAGCTACAATTTTGGGAGACTATTTAGGCAGGAGAAGATCATGCGAAGTATTCAAAGTCGGTTAATGAATTTGTTGTTGCGGGCGCTTGGTGCGAAAAAGATGTTTGTTGGCTTTCATCAGGCAAAACATTCAGCAGAAGCGTTTCAAGCAGAAGTTAGCAAGGCAAGAAGCCGGAACGGGGATCAATCAGAACCGACAGAGGCATTTGTTCAAAAATACCCGCATGAACGGATCGATGTGGATGGTTTCGCACTGCACATACACCAAATCGGCAAACGGAAGCGGGTGGGGTTATTTCTACACGGTGGCGCTTATGTTTTAGGTATATCTTCTGCGCATTGGAGTTTGATCGAGAAGATGGGGATTGGTGGAGACTGTCACATGGCTATGTTTGATTACCCCTTAGCTCCAGAGCACGACTGCACCGCGGCGATTGAGCATACCTTGCGTGCGTATGAGATTTTGGTTGAACGGTATGGGGCCGAAGAGGTGGTGCTCATGGGCGGTTCAGCCGGAGCTGGTTTGGCGATGGCCTTAAGCCTGCATTTGCGGGATCAAGGTCGGCCGCAGCCGCGGTCAACGGTCTTGTTGTATCCTTGGCTAGACGTAACCATGTCGCACCCATACACAAAAGAGTTTGGGCACAAAGACCTACTTTTAGGCGTCGATGGACTTATCGCTTGTGGAGAACATTATGCAGGTGACCGAGACACGACTGATCCGTTGGTTTCGCCGTGGTTTGGCCAGCTTGATGATGTGGCTCCAGTTTACATATTTTCAGGAACGTGGGACATACTGCATGGGGAAGGACGGGACTTTGTGGAGAAGATCAAGTCAGCTGGAGGGGAGGCAAATTTAAGCGCTTACCCTGAGATGCAGCATGCATGGATGTTGTTTGGGATGCCAGAGGCAAAAAAGGCACTAGAGGAGATTTTTAGAGTTTTAAAGGTGTAATTAGGCAGTAAGTTAGGAGGGGGAACCGGATAAAGGAGCTGCAGATTTCAATAAAAAAGTCTGTCGTTTTGGGGATGAGCCTGACGACCAAGAAAACCAAAATCATTTAATACTGCTGTTCATTAGAGGTTGGCTATATCTCTTTAATGTGCCTGAAGTGTAGAAGGACATTTAAGTTGGTTCAATTTTTAAGCCCATTTGCGGATAGCTGTGGGGGAAGTTGGTTCAAAAAACAGGCTCAAAAGTGGTGAAAAATTTCACAAACAGGACAATTAGTTGGTCCAAATTCAGGGTTTACTTACTTCTTTTCTATTTGTTTTGCAAGGGCGGCCCACCCGGCCAGTCCTCCTTCGAGGCCAATTTGCGTGGCAAGTTGTTCAAAAGTTTGTAGAGCTTGGGCCGAGTTGATTTGGCCAGCGACTTTATCGACGGTGACCATCGCCCAACCGCTTCTTGAACCGCATCATTTTGGCTTATTTGTAGTAACTGTCTATTCAGCAAAGCCGACAGAAGGAATCATGCGCTCAAAACTATGTCCCGGTTTATTTCTCCGGTCACCTGGCACAACTGCTTGTGAATTCTGGAAATAAGCTTGAGCCGATCCCCCACCATCTAGGTTAATCGCATCCACAGCCCCTGCATCACGGAGCAGATTAGCGATTTCAGTTAACGTCGCCCCACTGCTATCGGCCCCCGGCACACTCATTCCATGATTGACTCCTGGCACTAAAATGACGATCAAATCGCCTTCTGAGTTGATGCCAACACCAACGCGCCCCGCCCGTGTTTCATCGATGTCTGTCCGGTAGCTTGTAGAAACAACACCGATTTGCCATTGCTCATTTTCAACCATTCGGCTGGGCCAAAACTGTTCAGCCTCCTCTAAATAGCTGTTGGTCAGCGGGGTTCGCCCGTCTTTTAGCAAAATCGGGCCAGCCTGAATGCCTTGAACAATCGCCTTGTGCCGCTCCGTTACAAACTCATAATCGAGCCAAATATTTCGGCTTAACGCATTTGCTAATTCTTGCTCAGCATCTTTTAACACGCTTGTATCTATCGAGATCACGATAGCATTGTGCGGGATCAGCATCCCCCCGCCACGTTTCCATCCGACAATACGCCGGTTGATAACGACTAGCTCAAGTCGATCTCCGTTTTTCGGGGTAGAGCCGATCACTTGACCTCGGCCGGTTACGCCGTAGTAGCGGGTGTAAAGATGGATGTCTAACGGCGATTCATCGTTTAGAGAATAGCGAAACCGATGCTCTTGCCCATCAGCCTCTTTTTCATGCGACTGGTGAGTTAGTCGCCATCTGTTTGGCAATTTCAGGCAAAAGTCGGTCAAAGTTAATCGGCCGACTTCCCATTGGCCGTCACTGTGTTGCCAGATTGCGCCACGGTTAAAAAGTACAGGACGATTGATCACACCATCTATCATCCAAAACCCATATGCATCACCCAAATTGCTATGATGCCCAAGCACATCATCTAACTCAAGCAAGAAATAGGCTGCATTAAAAACCAGCTCAGGCTTTTTCTGATTATTAAAATCGCTTAAAAAACCACATCGGGAAATCGGGATTAAATGTTTGCCAAATACCAAAGGTGTCTGGCGAAAGTCGGCCGAATCCCCATCATCACCGCCATGATGAATATAGGTTCGATTTTGCTCAACCAAAAGCCCTAAAACCGCCGCCCCTCTTTTGTGCCAAACACCTTTACTTTCAGGAGTCACGGTTTCCCACGTTTTATTTTTATACGCCACCCAATTCTGAGCAAAAAGGTGGCGCATCGTATACGTGATCAGCGAATTTGCACTTAACAACCGCTCACCCTCATCGGTCACAGCATGTAGGTTTGGGAAAACCTCTGCGGCCGGCCGATCAGGAAATAGCAGATTAAACGTGACAATCGTCGGATCGATCTCCCCCTCACCCTGCAAAATAGCCGCCCGATATTCAGCGACATCTTGCAACTTGACCTGGCTATCTTGCTGGTCAATATCGGCAAACTGCAACCGTGAAGATGGCACCTTAAAAGTAACCACGTCAGAAAATTGCCCATCGTCATGCACAACCCGTTGTTCAGACTTTTCGATTTTTGTCATAGGCTAACGATCTCTTTCGCCCAATCGGTTAATTCGGCCGCTTTTTCAGGGGTATCCGCCTCCGCAAAAATGCGTAACACCGGCTCTGTACCTGAAAAACGGAGTAACAACCAATTGTCATTTTTCAACCTAAATTTAGTCCCATCCTCGTAAGAAATATCGACAACAGGATACTGACCAATTTGCGTCACCGGCTTTGCCTGTAACCGCTGTGGCACAATCACCTTCATCTCTGATGTAGCGGGAAAGTTTGTTTCCTGAGTGTAAAGACGGCCGGTGATTTCATAAACGATCTGGCGCAGCTCTGAAACTTTTTTGTTGGTCACAGCCAGCATTTCTACGATCAAAGCTGATGCAAAAATGCCATCCTTGCCTAAAATATGGCCACGGATCGTCAAACCGCCACTACTTTCCCCGCCTAACAAGGCATTATGCGATTGCATCCCCTGCACAATATGCTTAAACCCGACCGGCGTTTCAATCGATTTTTCACCAAAATGAGCCGCCAAGCGGTCAAGCAGATGGGTTGTTGCCAAGTTGCGCACAACCCCGCCTCGCATCCCTTTCACTTCGTGAAGGTAATAGTAAAGGAGCAACAGCAAATCATTGATATGGATAAATTCGCCTAATTCGTCGACAATGGCGATTCGATCTGCGTCCCCGTCCATCGCCATACCAAGATCATAATCTCCATCTTTGACCGTAGCGATAAGCATCCCCAATGTACCCAAGTCTGGGGCTGGTGAACGGCCGCCAAACAATGGGTCATGTCGGCCGTGGATCGTCGTCACTCGACAGCGAGCCTCTGTCAGAACTGTGTTGAGCGTCCCCTGCCCAGTCCCATACATCGGGTCCAAAACGATGTGCAGGTTCGCTTCCCGAATCGCGGCCAAAACGATGTGCTTTTCAACCGCATCGACATATTCATTTGTAAAATCGGCATACTGAGCGATCCCAGCCTGCAACGCCAAATCGAGCTCTAATTTCACAATTGCGTCCGGCTGAATCCCATTCGCTTCCGTTTCAATCCGGTTTGTCTCATCGGTCAGCAAAAGTGACCCGTCGTGGTGGAAAACCTTCAACCCGTTCCATTCAGGAGGGTTATGGCTGGCGGTGAACACAAGCCCATAAACAGCATTTTTCAGATCAGTTGCGTATGTCACCAACGGGGTTGGAACATCTTCAGACAACAGCAAAACCGGTATGTTATTACCGGTGAATATTTCTGTGGCGACCTCCGCCGCACGATCAGACAAAAAACGTCGGTCGTACCCGATCAGCACCCCTTGCGACTCTTTGTTCGCACGAATAATTTGATTGGCGAGCGATTGACACAGGCGACGCACATTGTCCATCGTAAACCCTTCGCCGATAACGGCTCGCCAGCCGCCGGTTCCAAAGCGGATTTCATTGTCTTCATCCGCTTTGTGTGGGCGGAACTGCCTTTTTTGCAAAATGAACTCCGCTTGCTTTAAATCCTCGGCCGTATTAATGCCTAAAATCTCATCAGGATCATGGCTTTTAAAACTTTCGATTTTCCCGTTTGCACGGACAAGCTGATGGACCGAGTCAGTTAAGCGTAACCGGCCATCTCGATCTCTTTCCATATGCTGTAACGTGCCAAATAATTTGCTCGCCCGAGCGACATACGCCCCTAAATTAAGCTCCTGAATCTGTTGCATTGCTCCAGAAGCATCAGCATCTTCAATAATGTCGATAATTTGATCTCGTGAATCTCGAATGACTCGGCCATATGGGAGTATTTGATCTGAATCGGCCGTCAGCAATGTCATATCGGCGTCGGTCAGCTGATGCCGGTTAAGCATGCCTAAAATCGAGGCTCGGCGGAACAGAGGTGTGTCTCCATACAAAATCAGTAAATCACCACTGTGCGCTTTCAGATGTTCGGCCGTTTGTAAAACCGCATGGCCGGTACCGGCCGGATCACTTTGTTCTACATATTGGAAGGCATCACCCAAATGTGCTTGCACAGATGAGTCTTGAGCATGCACCACAATGCATAAATCCTTAGGGGCAACAAATTTCAGTGCCAATGCGATCACATAGTCGATAACCGGTTTATCACCCAAAGGTTCTAGCAGTTTTAGGGCAGCACCTTCAGGCCGTGCAGCGAGCACAACAACTTTTAATAAATGATTTTTCATTTTAGTCTATTTCAATCCTGTCGTAGCGATCCCCTCAACGATGTAACGTTGAGCCATAATGTAAATAATGAGTAGTGGCAAAACTGATATGACCGCCCCAGCTAAAAGCAAGTTCCACTGCGCACCAAATTCATTTTGAAATGTAGTCAAACCGATTGTGACAGTACGCAATTCCGGAGTAGAAATATAGAGCACCGGCCGTAAAAGCTCATTCCAATTATGGATAAACGCGATCAAGAACAAGGTTGTCATCGCTGGCACAGAAAGTGGCAAAAAGATATTTCGGTAAATCTGAAAGGTTGAGGCACCATCTAAAACGGCCGCTTCAACCAACTCATCAGGTATTGAAGCGAAGAATTCCCGCAGCATAAATGTGCCAAAGGAGGCCACTAAAAATGAAGGGACAATCAGAGGCAGATAAGAGTCGAGCCAGTTGAGTCGAGCCATCAGCAAAAATTCTGGAATAATCGTGACTTCAGTCGGCACAATGGTTGTAGAGAGCAGTACGGCAAATAAAAATCCGCTACCCCGAAAGCGCATGCGAGCAAAGGCGAATCCGGCCAAAGATGCGGTAATGAGCTGCCCTAGAGCGGCCGAGCCAGCTACGATAAAGCTGTTTAAAGTGTAGCGAATAAAATTGTGCTTGATCAATACTTCTTTGTAAGCGTCCCACATCCCTTCTTGAAAGAGCAAATCGGGATAAAAAGTAGGAGGGAGTGAAAAGATTGCTCCTCGTGACTTGAATGTGGTTGCGACCATCCAAACAAACGGAAAGATTGTTGTGAAGGCAAAGGTGATTAGTACGGTGTAGGACAAGACGGTACGCAAATGGCGCATTTTAAAAATCGCTTGGAATGCTGATTCTTTTTGGCTGGAGTTGGGGATGTTTGTAGTCATCTTGATCCTTTATAAAGCGTAATCAACCATTCGGTTTTTCAACCGAAAAGAGACAAATGTCGCGAATCCAACGATCAGCATCAAAAACATCGATAAGGCTGAGGCGTACCCCATCCGGCCGAATGTAAATGCATTTTGATAGATGTAATAAGCCAGTGTGGTAGATGCGTTGTTTGGACCACCGCCTGTCATGGTGAATGTCACCTCAAATGTCTTGAATGCGTCGATAAGAGTGATGACAAAAACGAAGAACGTAATCGGTGACAACAGAGGCAGGGTGATTCTGAAAAACTGTTGACGTTTCGAAGCGCCATCGATGGAAGCAGCTTCATACATATTGCCAGGTATACTCTGTAAACCTGCTAAAAAGATCAGCATCTGAAACCCGGACTGTTTCCAAATCGCAACGATTGCTAAAGCGGGCAATGCCCAAAATTTATCTGCCAGCCAAGCAGGTGGATTTGAAATTTGAAAAAAGTTAATCAGGACGTAATTTAAAACGCCAAAACGGGTAGCAAATATCCAGCTCCACACCATTCCTACAGCCACCATTGTGGTGATGTATGGCATGAAATAGAGGCCGCGGAAAAAGGCGATCCCGCGCACTTTTTGGTTGACCATCACCGCCATCAGCAGGGAAAGAATCATCACCCCAGGGACAAAGATCAGGATGAATATAAAGGTGTTGCGAAATACCAGCCAGAAGATCTCGTTGTTAAAAAGTTCGATGTAGTTATCAAATGCGAGAAACTCAGGTGGGGTCCGAATATTCCAGCGCGTAAAGCTTGCATATGCGGCCACGGCAGTCGGCCCTAATCGAAATAGTAGAAGCCCCAGCATTGTCGGGAATACAAAAAGGTAAGGGGTGAGCTTGCCATGTTTCACAGCGATTTCCTCCAACGTAAATAAAAATCTAAATATCGGCCCCACCCTCAAAGCGGTGGGGCCGATATTTGCGAGTTATTGGTTACTGAACTCGCTTCAACGGCTATCGACTATCTTATGGATAGTAGCGCTCGAGAACGCCGTTGGCATGATCTGTGATGTTGGCCAAAGCGGTATCTAAATCAGATTCACCGTTCAAGACTTCACCAAACTGCCCTTCTAGTCCAGCACCATCGGTATAGCCGCGCCATTCTCCCCAACCAGGGGTAAAAGTGGTCGGACCGGTGTTGTTAGCCCAATCGAGCAGGAACCCTTTGTTGTCTGGCTGTTGGTCCACTTCTAGGAACTCGTCTGACAATGCAACCGGTTTGTAGATTGGAATTTTTCCACCGAAAGTTAAATCGATGGTCCGCTCAGGGCCGGTCATAAAGTTGATAAAGTCCCACGCCACATCTGGGTGTTCGCAGTCAGCGCCAACCGCCATGCTGTCTGGCCAGCCATAAGCAGCATCTTCTGTCGCTTGTGGTCCACGTGGAATCGGAGCGATTCCCCAGTTAAACTGATCGCCGATCATGTCACGGTTTCCGTTGATGTTCCAAGCGCCATCAACCCACATTGCAGATAGTCCAAGTGGGAAGACGTCCTGCTGACGGACCCCTTCGAACTCTTTTGGTTCAGGAGCAACGCCGTGCTCGTGAATGAGCGAATCGAGGAATGCGAGGGCTTCAATGGCGTTGTCATCGGCCGCAAATCGGGTCTTGTTCTCGTTGAGCAAACGACCTGCGTTTTGATAAACCCATGGCTCGATGTGAGCATACCGGCCGTAGAACCAGAAGCCATACTGATCGACCAGGCCATCGTCCCCTTCATCCACTGTCAATGCCTCGGCCGCAGCTAAGAACTCGTCCCAGGTCCAACCCTCACTCGGGTAATCGACACCGGCCGCATCAAATGCGTCTTTGTTATAGAAGAGAACCGTCTCAACAAAGGCGAATGGGAAGGCGTGCATGTTGCCGCTATTTTTGTCACGAACAACATCAAAAACACCGCTGAAATAATCAGCAGGTTCAATATCACGGTCTACATATGGCTGAATGTCATATAGCAAGTCATCGCTGATCCATTGATCAACAAATCCAGCGCTCATGTTAAACACACAGGCTAAATCATCGGCGGCCGCCAACGCTTCAAGCTTGGTCCAGTAATCGGGTGTTCCAATCGCTTGGAAATCAATGGTGATATTTGGATTGGCAGCCATGTATTTGTCTACCATGATCTGCTCAGTCTCTTCAAAAGAGGGGTCCCACATCATATAGCGGATCGTCACCTCTTCATCAGTGATGGTTGATTCAGCCATCGCCCCTTCTGTTTCCCCTCCGGTATCCGCATCAGCATCTGGATAGAAGCGACTTAGAACACCGTTGGCATGATCTGTGATATTGGCGAGAGCAGTATCTAAATCAGATTCACCGTTCAACACTTCACCAAACTGCCCTTCTAGCCCAGCACCATCGGTGTAACCGCGCCATTCTCCCCAGCCAGGGGTAAAGGTGGTTGGCCCTGTGCTATTAGCCCAATCAAGCAAGAAGCCTTTATTATCTGGCTGTTGATCAGCTTCAAGAAACTCATCTGAAAGAGCAACCGGCTTGTAGATTGGAATTTTTCCGCCGAAGGTTAAATCGATGGTCCGCTCTTCACCCGTCATGAAGTTGATGAAATCCCATGCAGCTTCTGGATGCTCACAGTTGGCGCCAACCGCCATGCTGTCTGGCCAACCGTAGGCAGCATCTCCGGTCGCTTGCGGTCCACGTGGAATCGGAGCGATTCCCCATTGGAATTGATCACCGATCATGTCACGGTTTCCGTTGATGTTCCAAGCCCCATCAACCCACATCGCTGATAAGCCAAGTGGGAAGACGTCTTGCTGGCGGACCCCTTCGAACTCTTTTGGTTCAGGAGCAACGCCGTGCTCATGAATGAGTGAATCTAGGAAGCTCAAGGCTTCAACCGCATTGTCATCGGCCGCAAAGCGAGTTTTATTCGCGTTGAGCAACCGGCCGCCGTTTTGATAAACCCATGGCTCGATATGAGCGTACCGGCCATAGAACCAGAAGCCGTATTGATCAACGACCCCATCGTCTCCTTCATCTACGGTCAATGCATCGGCAGCAGCGAGGAACTCGTCCCAGGTCCAACCTTCGCTTGGGTAATCAACACCGGCTGCATCAAACGCATCTTTGTTATAGAAGAGGACCGTCTCAACAAAGGCAAATGGGAAGGCGTGCATGTTGCCGCTGTTTTTGTCACGTACAACATCAAAAACGCCGCTGAAGTAATCCTCGGGTTCGATATCTTCATCTACAAATGGCTGGATATCATAGAGCAAACCATCGCTGATCCACTGATCGACAAATCCAGCACTCATGTTGAAAACACAAGCCAAATCGTCAGCGGCGGCCGATGCTTCGAGCTTGGTCCAGTAATCGGGCGTTCCGATCGCTTGGAAGTCGATGGTGACGTTGGGATTAGCAGCCATGAATTTATCTACCATGATCTGCTCTGTCTCTTCAAACGAGGGGTCCCACATCATGTAGCGCAAGGTGATTGGCTCATCATCCATGGCCATCTCTTCCTCTTCTTCCATTTCTTCGACTTCTTCAGCCGCTGGTTCCTCAGCTTCAGCTTCTTGTTCAGCCGGTTCTTCAGCCACCGGCTCCTCGGCCGGGGTTTCGTTAGCTTCAGGTGCTCCACCGCAGGCGGCGATAAGCAACGCTAACAAAATTAGTGCAACGAACAGTTTTAAATGTTTCATTTCCTTCTCCTTCTAGTAGAAGTGGGTGATTCACCTCAGTCGTCAGCTTCATCAAAAAGCAATTGGGTAATCACCACATAACAAATCACAAACGCTAAACATTAAGCGAGTGGCGATTTGAGTAACGCATCGAGAGCTAGCACAGCAACCCCCTGTAGCCCTGCTTGTCGTCCGAGTTTCGATTGTGTGAGCTGCACTGTTTCTGCAAAATGCTTGAGCGTCCGCTGCTCCACAATCTCTTTCACCAAAGAGAAAAAATAATTGTTTTTCTCAAATAGTTCTCCTCCAAACACAATCTTTTCCGGGTTTAGGAGGTTAACAACATTTGCGACCGCAATAGCGGCCCATTGAGCAACTTCATTGATCATTTTTTCGCATAGAAGATCACCAGCTTCTGCAGCTAAAATAATTTGATTCACGTCCAGATCGTCACCACAAAGAGCATTCTCAGCAGGTGTATAGCCCTCAGCTATGGCATCCTTTATTTCGCTTACAATTTTTGGGCTTGAAACAAGTGTGGTTAAACATCCATGGTTACCACAGATGCATTCGGGGCCATCCGGTTTAACAGTGATATGGCCAAGCTCACCAGAACTTGTCCGGTTGCGTTGGTAAATATCTCCATCGATAACAAATCCCATACCGACACCTGTGCCCATAGTGAGATATACCACACTGCCACCCGCTTGATTTTGGCCAAAATAATATTCGCCTAAAGCCGCTGCATCTTCAGCATTTTGTATCAGAATAGGTACTTGAAATTCCTCATGCAGTGTGGGTCCAAGCGGCAAACGGTCAACGTTTAAGCTGGCATAAACGAGTTCCCCAGTCTCTGCATTCACAAGACCTGGCGCACTAATGCCGATGGCGACAGCATCGCGCAGCTTTACGTCAGGGGCGATGATTAATGAATGGATAACGCTGCGAATTGAAGCCAGCATTGTCTCGTTGCTGTCGATAAAGTGGTTTTCTTTGACTTCAGTAATGATGGTCCCTTTTAGATTCAAGGCAGCGGCGCGAATCACACGCTGGTTAAATGTGCTGGCAACATCAACAGAGATAATGGTTCCCCCTTTGGGGTTGATTTCTAGCATGACAGGCCGCCGGCCGCCCGTTGAAACCCCATGCCCGATTTCTCGAACGAATCCAATTTCGATTAGGTCAGTAACCGCAGCTGATGATGTAGTAGGGCTAATATCTAAGTCTCGCGAAATTGTTCGCCGCGAAACAGGCTCATTTTGACGAATGAAGTCGAGCACTAAGGTTCTATTTGATTGCTTAACAACCTGCGAATTCTTTACTTGAACCATTCTTTGTTCCCTTTTTTTGTGGCAATGATGATGTCAAAGAGATTGTGATAAGTTACTTAGTTTTTCCAATGGAATAAGTAAGACTTTACTAGCTACGTTTTTTTTTGTCAACAATAAAGTTGTTTTGCTTCTGTGTAGAAAAACGACCGTTTTT